>NZ_JBQEPV010000006.1:0-454312 GCF_052045935.1 Paraburkholderia sp. 22098
AGAATCTGCGCAGCGTAGCCCGCGCACGCGAGCAGCCAGACGATGGTCAGCGCCTGCAGGAACAGGCGCATGCCCACGGGCTTCACATAGTCCATCCAGATGTCGCGGATGCCGACCCATGCGTGATAGAACAGCGAGAGCAGCGTGACGAAGGTGGCCAGCTTCATCCACTGGGTGGCGAAGATCGAGGCCCAGCCTTCGTAGGAGAAGTCGCGCGCGCCGAAGAACCACGCGAGCAGGATCACCGTGTAGACGGCCATCACGACCGCGGTGATGCGTTGTGCGAGCCAGTCGCGCAGACCGTAGTGCGCGCCGACGACCAGACGCTTCGGACCGATTCGGTTAGGGGCTGCCATTTTTTTAGAATGCTCCGAAGAGTTTCGCCGCGAAGGCGAGCGTGAGAAGCGAGGACACGACGAACACGACGATGGAGGTCTGCCTGCCGCCTTCCTTGTTGACCGCGCGGTGCGTGTCCATCACGAGGTGACGGATGCCGGCGCAAAAGTGGAACAGGAACGCCCAGGCCAGCACCAGCGTGATGAGCTTGACGATGATGTTGGAGAGAAAGCCCTTGAAGACCTCGAAGCTCAGTTCGGAGGTCAGGCTCTGGTCGAAGAGGTACAGCAGGAACGGAAGGAAAACAAACAGCAGACCACCGCTCAAGCGATGAAGAATCGACACGCGCCCTGCAAGCGGCAGGCGATACGCCGTCAATATCTGCCCGATACCGATGTTCCGGAATTCCGGCCTCGGTTTTTTTACGGCTTCAGCCATGCTAGACCCCTACTTGTAGTCACACTAATCCGCAATTTTAGCGCCTTTTCATATCGCGCTGCAGCGAAAACCCCGACAGGTCCGTTGCAGCACGCGCAATAAAGGCACCGTCAAAAGGCGCGCGCACGAGATGCCACGCCTTCATTCAGCCCGATTCAGCTCAGATCGTTCTGATAGTAATACCCGGTTGTGACATACCAACCTCGCCGGACTTCCACCGGCCTGTCACCGTAGGTATAGGAGACGCGCTCCACCGACAGCAGCGGGAAACCCGCCGGCACGTGCAGCAGATCGGCCACCGACGGCTCCGCCGCGACCGCGCGGATTTTCTCCGTAGCGCGGATCATGCGCGTGCCGAATTCCGTCTCGAACATCGCGTACAGGGGACCCTTGTACTCCGAGAGCCGCTCGAGCGTCAGTCCGCGAAATACGGCACCAGGCAGCCAGATTTCGTCGAGTACCGTAACTTCGCCGTCGAACTGCAGCAGACGCTTGATCAGAACTACGGGATCGGCCGGCTTCAGATCGAGTTGCCGCGCGATTTCCGCGGACGCCCGCAGACGCCGGCATTCGAGCAGCCGGCTCACGTGCGGATGCTCGGCGCCGTCATCAGCCAGTAACCGGAGAAAGCGAAACTGCGCACGATCCTCGTTGTGCGTCGCAACAAACGTGCCTTTGCCCTGACGGCGCACGAGGAGATTCTCGGCGGCAAGTTCGTCGATCGCTTTGCGCACCGTGCCCTGGCTGACCTTGTATCTGGCCGCTAATTCGACTTCACTAGGAATGATCTCGCCGGGCTTCCATTCGCCGCTTTCGAGGCTCTGCGTTATCAGCCCCTTGATCTGCTGATACAGAGGGCTAAAAGTGGGCGACGCAGCGGGGACGTTCGCGGATACACCTTCGCCAGCGGCCGTTTGACCGTTCGGATTCGTGGTGTTGGCCGGGTTGGAATTCATGCGCGCATTTCATCATAAAGGGCTGGGCCGCGTCCAGCGTTTCCCCGGCAATAGATGTGTCTTATATAAGACATAAGATAAGGTTGACTTTGCGTCTGCCGACTCCTACACTCCTTGTAGAGCAAGGGTTTGCGGGTTTTTTTGGCAGTTGCGATCTGCATTCGTTTCGCAGCGCCGCGACGCACCGGCAGCCACTCTGCACCATGCTGTTCCCACGCAGTCCAGGTTTCGATTCGCCGCCATTCGTTGGCCAGACGCTCGCCGAAACGCGCTGTTTGCAGGAGCCGCACGGGTGCAGCGGCTACGCGGCGCCTCGCTGGTCCGCCCCCGCCCTCTCAGAGAAATACCGGGCCGCCCGCAAGTTTTCGCGTGCGGGCCGGACCAGCCGCGAAACGGCGGCTTGAGAGCGCTCGGCAGTACAGGTTTCCGGCATCGCGGTCTTGGCGCAGCGCCGCGGTCGGTCCGCAATTCATGGGCTGACAGCGGGCGTCCGCAAACACTGAATTCCGCCGTGTTTCACAACGCTTCGAGGAACGCGCATATAGAATGGCGTTTTCCCTAGCGTCTAACGCATCGTCCTGGAGATTTCTCAATGGCTAAGCCCGCAAAGCGCGTTGCCGTCACCGGCGCCGCAGGTCAAATTGCTTACTCCCTGCTGTTCCGCATCGCCAATGGTGATCTGCTCGGTAAGGACCAGCCGGTTGTGCTGCAACTGCTCGACCTGCCGCAAGCGCAAGGCGCCGTCAAAGGCGTCGTGATGGAACTGGATGATTGCGCATTCCCGCTGCTGTCGGGCGTCGTGATCACGGACGACCCCAAGGTCGCATTCAAGGACGCTGACGTCGCCCTGCTGGTCGGCGCACGTCCGCGTTCGAAGGGCATGGAGCGTAAGGACCTGCTGTCGGCCAACGCTGAAATCTTCACAGTTCAGGGTAAGGCGCTGAACGAAGTCGCGAGCCGCGACGTGAAGGTGCTGGTGGTCGGCAACCCGGCCAACACCAACGCCTACATCGCGATGAAGTCGGCACCCGATTTGCCGAAGAAGAACTTCACCGCCATGCTGCGTTTGGACCACAACCGCGCGCTGTCGCAGCTGGCCGCGAAGTCGGGCAAGCCGGTCGCTTCGATCGAAAAGCTGGCTGTGTGGGGCAATCACTCGCCGACCATGTACCCTGACTTCCGCTTCGCAACCGCAGAAGGCCAGAGCCTGACCAAGCTGATCAACGACGACGAATGGAATCGCAACACGTTCATCCCGACCGTCGGCAAGCGCGGCGCGGCGATTATCGAGGCACGCGGTTCGTCGTCGGCAGCGTCGGCGGCTAATGCTGCAATCGACCACGTTCGCGACTGGGTGCTCGGCACGAACGGCAAGTGGGTCACCATGGGTGTCCCGTCGGACGGTTCGTACGGCATTCCTGAAGACATCATCTACGGTGTGCCGGTGGTCTGCGAAAACGGCGAATACAAGCGCGTGGAAGGTCTGGAAATCGACGCGTTCTCGCGCGAGAAGATGGACGCCACGTTGCAGGAATTGCTGGAAGAGCGCGAAGGCGTTCAGCATCTGCTCGGCTAAGCACCTGATGCAGAACAACCGGAACTCCGTAGCTTCATCGCAGCGGGTTCCGGTTTTTTTCGTGCAAACCGAGCGAAGCGAGCCAATCTGGCGCTTCGCGCGGTTCGCACCTGATTCGAACGCGTTTTGCCTGCCTGTACGCTCGGATAGAACGCGCCCGAATCGGTTTTCCCTCAACAAAAGCCCACGCTCCTGACGCCGAAGATGCGCGCCCTCACACCCGCCGAAGTGCTGTTTGACGGCGAAGTGCCGCCCGCTGTGTTGCCTGCCTGCGACCACTACGCCGGCAGCGAAAAGCTGATGCTGAAATCGCTCGCGTTGCAGCAGCAACTGGGCCCGGTGTTCGACATCACGCTCGACTGCGAAGACGGCGCGCAGGTCGGTCGCGAAGCGGAGCACGCGGAACTGGTCGCGTCGCTGCTCGGCAGCGAGCATGACCGCTTCGGCCGCGTCGGAGTACGGATTCACGGCTTCGACCACCCGCACTGGCGCGACGACGTCCGCCTGATTCTGCGTGCGGCAAAGCGTGCGCCCGCCTACATCACCCTGCCCAAGATCCGCAACGTACCCGACGCCGCCGAAATGGTCGCGTTTATCGAGGCCACGCGGCGCGAGCTTGGCGTCGCCAGAGCAGTGCCAGTGCAATTGCTGGTTGAAACACACGGTGCGCTGACGCGTGTGTTCGATCTTGCCGCGTTGCCCGGTGTCGAAGCGTTGAGCTTCGGTCTGATGGACTTTGTTTCCGCGCACGACGGCGCGATCCCCGATACCGCAATGCGCTCGCCTGGGCAGTTCGATCATCCGCTGGTGCGCCGGGCCAAGCTCGAAATTTCCGCCGCGTGCCATGCGTACGGTAAGGTGCCGTCGCACAACGTCAGCACTGAAGTGCGCGATATGAGCGTGGTTGCAAACGACGCGGCACGCGCACGCAACGAGTTCGGCTACACGCGCATGTGGAGCATTCACCCTGCGCAGGTCGAGGTAATCGTGGCCGCGTTCGCGCCACGCGACGAAGAAATCGCCATCGCCACCGAAATTCTGCTGGCCGCGCAGTCCGCCCAATGGGGACCCACGCGCTATCGCGACACGTTGCATGACCGCGCGAGCTACCGCTATTACTGGTCGGTGCTGCGTCGGGCGCAATCTACTGGCCGGGCCGTTCCGCAAGATGCAGCGCCGCTTTTCGGGGAAGCAGTGCAATGAGCAAACAAACAGGAGAGTGCGGGAGATGAGCGAGACAACGCAATCCGCCGGCGCACAAGGCGGCTTTAAACCGAAGAAATCCGTCGCGCTGTCCGGCGTCACCGCGGGCAACACGGCACTCTGCACGGTCGGCAAGACCGGCAACGATCTGCACTACCGCGGCTACGACATTCTCGACATCGCGGGCAATTGCGAGTTCGAGGAGATCGCGTATCTGCTCGTGCACGAAAAACTGCCGACACAGGCCGAACTCACCGCCTACAAGACGAAGCTCAAGGCGTTGCGCGGCCTGCCCGCCAATGTGAAGGCCGCGCTCGAATGGATTCCCGCTGCCGCGCATCCAATGGACGTGATGCGCACCGGCGTCTCGGTGCTCGGCACCGTGCTGCCGGAGAAGGACGATCACAACCTGCCCGGCGCGCGCGATATCGCCGACAAACTGATGGCGTCGCTCGGCTCGATGCTGCTCTACTGGTACCACTATTCGCACAACGGCAAACGCATTGAAGTGGAAACCGACGACGATTCGATCGGCGGCCATTTCCTGCATCTGCTGCACGGTGTCGAGCCGTCGAAGTCGTGTGTCGATGCAATGCACGTGTCGCTGAACCTGTATGCCGAGCATGAGTTCAACGCGTCGACGTTCACGGGCCGCGTGATCGCGGGCACCGGTTCTGACATCTATTCGGCGATCACGGGCGCAATTGGCGCGCTGCGAGGACCGAAGCACGGCGGCGCGAACGAAGTCGCGTTCGAGATCCAGTCGCGCTACCAGACACCGGACGAAGCGGAAAGCGATATCCGCCGGCGCGTTGAGAACAAGGAAGTGGTGATCGGCTTCGGTCACCCGGTCTACACGATCTCGGACCCGCGCAACAAGGTCATCAAGGAAGTAGCGAAAAAGCTTTCGAAGGAAGCGGGCAACAACAAGCTTTTCGACATCGCGGAAAGACTCGAATCGGTGATGTGGGAAGCGAAGAAGATGTTCCCCAACCTGGACTGGTTCAGCGCCGTGTCGTATCACATGATGGGCGTGCCCACGGCAATGTTCACGCCGCTTTTCGTCATTGCACGCACGGCCGGCTGGAGCGCACACATCATCGAGCAGCGGCTCGACAACAAGATCATTCGCCCGAGCGCGAATTACACCGGACCTGAGAATTTGAAGTACGTGCCGCTAAATAGGAGAAAATAGCGGTCGCTGTGCGCTTTCAAGGCGCGTGCAGTTCAACCCCGCGGCCGCCAGGACCGGTAGCCCGCGCAATGTTTAACTGAAATTAGATAGAAAGGTTTTCTCCCATGAACAAGCTGTTGATCGCCGCCGTCGTCGGCGCCCTGTCCACCACAATGTTGACCGTCGCGACCGACGCCGCCGCAGAAACGGCGACTGCCGCAAAGCCGGCTGCCAAGAAGGCTGTTGCAAAGCGCCCGCAACCGCGCCGCCTCATCAAGCGTAAGGAAAACCCCGCCAAGGAAGCCAAGGTCGATCCGGTACCGGAAGGCGCGGAAAAGTGGTCGTGCAAGGAAGGTCTGGCCTTCGAACTGAAGGGCGACATGAAGCGTGACCAGATCGTCACGGTTCACTGGGCGAACAAAAACTACAACCTGCCGCGCGAAGCGACCACCACGGGCGCAGACCGTTTCCACGACGCCGCAACCGGCATGGATCTGGTCGTGATCCCGACCAAGGCCATGCTGTTCCAGGACAAGGACAGCTCGCGTCTGGCCGACGAATGCCAAACGGCGGCGATGGCGCAGGGCGCACCGGCCCCGACGCAGTCGAACGCAATCAACAAGCTCGGCAACTAATCACGTCGTCAGGAAAGCTCCCCGATGTCCGCTCCGATTTCCAACGTGCGACCCGATCCGGACAGAGTCCTGGTCGATATCGTCGATTACGTTCTGGATTATCAGATCGACGGCACGCTCGCGCTGGAAACCGCGCGTCATTGTCTGATCGATACGCTCGGCTGCGGACTCGAGGCGCTTACCTACCCTGCCTGCACCAAGCTGTTGGGACCCATCGTGCCGGGCACGATCGTCCCCAACGGTGCAAAGGTGCCGGGCACGTCGTTTCAGTTCGATCCCGTTCAGGCCGCCTTCAACATTGGGGCCATGATCCGCTGGCTCGACTTCAACGACACCTGGCTCGCCGCCGAATGGGGGCATCCGTCGGACAATCTGGGCGGAATTCTCGCGACAGCCGACTGGCTCTCGCGCACTGCCATCGCAGCCGGCAAAGCGCCGCTTGCGATGAAAGACGTGTTGATCGCAATGATCAAGGCGCACGAAATTCAAGGCTGCATCGCGCTCGAAAACTCCTTCAACAAGGTCGGGCTCGATCATGTATTGCTGGTAAAGCTCGCGTCGACGGCGGTAGTCGGTCAAATGATCGGCCTCACGCGCGACGAGCTGATCAATGCGGTCTCGCAGGCGCTCGTCGACGGGCAAGCGCTGCGCACGTACCGCCACGCGCCGAACACCGGCTCGCGTAAATCGTGGGCCGCGGGCGACGCGACCTCGCGCGCAGTCCGTCTCGCGCTTATTTCGAAGACGGGCGAGATGGGCTATCCGTCGGTGCTGACCGCGAAAACGTGGGGCTTTTACGACGTGCTCTTCAAGGGCAACGAGTTCAAATTCCAGCGCCCGTACGGTTCCTATGTGATGGAAAACGTGCTGTTCAAGATATCGTTTCCGGCCGAGTTTCACGCGCAAACCGCTGTGGAAGCGGCGATGTCGTTACATGCGCAGCTTCAGCTGCAAGGCAGGCGCGTGGAAGACATCCGCAAAATCACTATCCGCACGCACGAAGCCGCGCTACGCATCATCGATAAAAAAGGTCCGCTCGACAATCCGGCCGACCGCGATCATTGCATTCAGTACATGATTGCTGTGCCGCTGATCTTCGGCCGACTGACGGCTGCAGATTACGAAGACGCGGTCGCGCAAGACCCGCGTATCGATGTGCTGCGCGCAAAAATGGCATGTGTGGAAGACCCGCAGTTCACAAAGGATTACCACGATCCCGAAAAGCGTTCGATCGCCAATGCACTGACGATTGAATTCAACGACGGATCAAAGTTCGACGAAGTCGTAGTCGAATACCCGATCGGTCACAAGCGTCGTCGCGAAGACGGAATTCCGTTGCTGGTGGAGAAGTTCAAGACCAACCTCGCGCGCCGTTTCCCGGTCAAGCAACAACTGGCGATTCTCGACGTGTCGCTGGATCAGGCACGGCTCGAAGCCATGCCGGTCAATGAGTACGTCGATTTGTACGTCATCTAGTCAAGTTAAGTACTGTAGTTCCGCGATCAAACCAAGGAAAACACCATGGCCCACAACCTCCACAAAACGCTCAAGGAATTCGACAGCGGTTCCGGCAAAGGCAAGTTCTATTCCCTGCCGCAACTCGGCAAGGCACTGAACATCAAGATCGACCGCCTGCCGGTTTCGATCCGAATCGTGCTGGAATCGGTGCTGCGTAACTACGACGGCAAGAAAATCGCCGAAGAACACATCACGCAACTGGCGAACTGGAAGCCGACCGCTCCGCGCGTCGACGAAATTCCGTTCGTCGTGTCGCGTGTCGTGCTGCAGGACTTCACCGGCGTGCCGCTGCTCGCCGACATCGCGGCAATGCGCGGCGTGGCGCAACGCGTGGGCAAGAATCCGAAGTCGATCGAACCGCTGGTCCCGGTTGATCTGGTGGTTGACCACTCGGTGCAGATCGATCACTTCCGCGAAAAGAATGCACTCGACCTGAACATGAAACTGGAATTCCAGCGCAACAACGAGCGCTACCAGTTCATGAAGTGGGGCATGCAGGCATTCGACACGTTCAAGGTAGTGCCGCCGGGCGTCGGCATCGTTCACCAGGTGAACCTCGAATACCTCGCACGCGGCGTGCACAAGAAGGCCGAAGGCGCGGACACCGTGTACTACCCGGATTCGCTGGTCGGCACCGACAGCCACACCACGATGATCAACGGTATCGGCGTAGTGGGCTGGGGCGTGGGCGGTATCGAAGCTGAAGCCGGCATGCTCGGCCAGCCGGTGTACTTCCTGACACCGGACGTGGTCGGCGTGAACCTGAAGGGCAAGCTGCGCGAAGGCGTGACGGCGACCGACCTGGTGCTGACCATCACCGAACTGCTGCGCAAGGAAAAGGTTGTCGGCAAGTTCGTCGAGTTTTTCGGCGAAGGCACGCGCTCGCTGTCGCTGCCGGACCGCGCGACGATCGGCAACATGGCGCCGGAATACGGCGCGACCATGGGCTTCTTCCCGGTCGACGAAAAAACCATCGACTACTTCAAGGGCACGGGCCGCACGGACGCTGAAATCTCGGCGTTCCAGAACTACTTCAAGGCTCAGAACCTGTTCGGTATTCCGAAGGAAGGCGACATCGACTTCACGAAGGTCGTGACGCTGGATCTCGGCACCGTCGCGCCGTCGCTGGCTGGCCCGAAGCGCCCGCAAGACCGCATCGAAATCGGCAATGTGAAGTCGACCTTCAGCGACCTGTTTTCGAAGCCGGTGGCAGAAAACGGCTTTGCCAAGAAGGAAGCCGATCTGGACGCGCAGTACACCACGAGCAACGGCGTCAACGTGAAGAATGGCGACGTGCTGATCGCCGCCATCACGTCGTGCACGAACACGTCGAACCCGAGCGTGCTGCTGGCCGCCGGC
Organism: Paraburkholderia sp. 22098; assembly: GCF_052045935.1. NCBI lineage: Bacteria > Pseudomonadati > Pseudomonadota > Betaproteobacteria > Burkholderiales > Burkholderiaceae > Paraburkholderia > Paraburkholderia sp. 22098. Next base: position 9,196 of record NZ_JBQEPV010000006.1, read on the forward strand.
CTGCTCGCGAAGAAAGCTGTCGAAGCCGGCCTCACGGTCGCTCCGCACATCAAGACGTCGCTGGCTCCGGGATCGCGTATCGTCACCGAGTACCTGACGAAAACCGGCCTGCTGCCGTACCTGGACAAACTGGGCTTCACGCTGGCTGCGTACGGTTGCACGACCTGTATCGGCAACGCGGGCGACCTGACGCCGGAACTGAACGAAGCCATCACGAAGAACGACATCGTCGCGGCAGCGGTTCTGTCGGGCAACCGTAACTTCGAAGCGCGTATTCACCCGAACATCCGCGCGAACTTCCTGGCCTCGCCGCCGCTGGTCGTGGCTTACGCTATCGCCGGCAATATCACGCGCGACCTGATGACCGAACCGGTCGGCAAGGGCAAAGGCGGCAAGGACGTGTACCTCGGCGACATCTGGCCGACCAGCGACGAAGTCAACGACCTGCTCAAGTTTGCGCTGGACGCGGACGCGTTCCGCAAGAACTACGCGTCGCTGACCAAGAAGGGCGACCTGTGGAGCAAGATCGAAGGCGAAGAAGGTCAGGTCTACGACTGGCCGAAGTCGACGTACATCGCCGAGCCGCCGTTCTTCGGCAACGATTTCTCGATGACGCCGGCCGACAGCATTGCGGCAGTCAAAAACGCGCGCGCGTTGGGCATTTTCGGTGACTCGGTCACGACCGACCACATCAGCCCGGCTGGCTCGATCAAGGAAGACTCGCCGGCAGGCAAGTGGCTGAAGGAAAACGGCGTGCAGAAGGCCGATTTCAACAGCTACGGCTCGCGCCGCGGCAACCACGACGTGATGATGCGCGGCACGTTCGCGAACGTCCGGATCAAGAACCTGATGATCCCGGCGAAGGCAGACGGCTCGCGCGTGGAAGGCGGTCTGACGATTCATCAGCCGAGCGGCGAACAGCTGTCGATCTACGACGCAGCGATGAAGTACATCGACGCCGGCACGCCGACCATCGTGTTTGCAGGTGAAGAGTACGGCACCGGTTCGTCGCGTGACTGGGCTGCAAAGGGCACGCAATTGCTGGGCGTGAAGGCCGTGGTCGCACGCAGCTTCGAGCGGATCCACCGTTCGAACCTGGTCGGCATGGGCGTTCTGCCGCTGCAGTTCAAGGGCTCGGATAGCGTGCAGTCGCTCGGCATCACCGGCGAAGAAACGTACGACATCGAAGGCCTCGGCGCAGACTTCAAGCCGCAGCAGGAAGTGACGCTCGTGATCCGCGGCAAGGACGGCAGCGAGAAACGCGTTCCGGTGCTGCTGCGTATCGACACGCCGATCGAAGTGGACTACTACAAGCACGGCGGTATTCTGCCGTTCGTACTGCGTTCGCTGCTGGCCGCTTAAGCATCGCGGCAACGCAAACAGCTTGGCTGTTTTGCAGGGGCTGCGTCCTGTGGAGGGCGCAGCCGACTTTCAAAGCCCGACCTTGGTCGGGCTTTTTTTTCGTCGATTATTACTGTGAGTGGCCCGCCTGGAACGCCGCCGGGTTGTCGGTGATCCGGCGCTGCGTCATGTGCGCGTTCCAGTCGATGTCGCCCGGCGCAGGCCCACTTGCACGCACACTGACATTTGCGCGCCGCTGCTGCACAGCCCAATCGCGCAACGCGGCGCGCTCGGCGGAGTCGTTCGCAGACGATTGCGATGTAGCCGTTCCCGGCTGGCTCGACAAAGAGAGGCGCACCGGAGATTCGATAGGACGACTCAACCGTGCAGTCGCTTGACGGAGCTTCGCGACGCGGTCAGCCGCGACGGTATGGCGGGACTTGTTCGCTGACCGTTGCGACTCCGCGCGCTGGGACAAGCTTGGCGTCTCGACAGGATGCACGGCATCCGGCGACGCAGCCTTTACTGACGACAACGCGTGCGTAATCGTTGAATGCGTTTCTACTGCTTCTGACGCGGTTTGGGCCAACTCGGGCCGAACATTCGCTAACGGATTCACTATGACGGGGCCGGCTTGTATCGCCGCGGTAGACGGTCTCGCCGCCGGTTCAAAGCTGCCGGCGACTTCGTGTGTGGAACATGTCGCGAGTAGCCAGGCGAGCGCTATGCTGCAACTCACGAAGATGGCCGCGCTCAGAATATGGTCCGACCGTGACGACCTCGGCCGTGTGTGATCTGCCTGGAGGTAACGTTTCGCTTCAGCCAATTGTTCATCGAACCGATGCGGATCGTCTCGCCGCTGCGGCAGCTTGTAGAGGAACAGAATTCTTGGGTTCTGCGGAATTCGACCGCGACGGTTCGCAGATGCTGCATATCGCGGCACGCCCGGGATCGCCGCTTGAGGGGCGCATTGCTGTCTGTGCGACGTCGACCGCCGCCACGAGCCGAAAGGCGGTGGCAGACCCGACAGCGGGCGTGTACTGGGAAGCGCCAGAGCGCCCTGTATCAAGGCCAGTGGCCTATTCATGATGATGTGTTCCGGTGTGGATAAGACGCCGCTTCCAGTTGCGCGATCAAAGTCCTTCCACGCGCTACGAGTGCGTCAATGGAGCCGGCATTGCGCTGAGACAGCGAGGTACTCGCGTGCCGCAGTGCGTGCATTAAATGCTGTGCGCCCACGAGACCCACTGCGCCACTCACTCTGTGCAGCAAGGCCGGCAATTGCGCCGATTCGAGTTCGCAACGTAGGTCGCTGAGGCGGCCGAGATCGTCACGCATCGCTCGACACCAGCCGTTCAGAAACGCGTCGAGAGCGATGCCTTCGTCCGCGAGCGCGTCGAGATAGCCGGGATCAAAAGGCTCCGTCGGCTCAGAAAGCTCGACGGGCTCGAAAGCACAGTTGAAATTCGTCTTATCCATACCGCAAGAATCTAGTCGACCAACTTGTGCAACGATGCGAACTCAATCAACGCCGCCAGCGACGACAGCCCAAGTTTCTCCTGAATGCGGCCCTTGTAGGTGCTCACTGTTTTGTCGCTCATGAACAGCGCGTCGCCGATCGCCTTGTTCGACATGCCCTTCGAAAGCATCTGCAAAATGACCAGTTCCTTGTCGGAGAGCAACATGATTCTGCCCTCATCACCGGTCGGCGACACGCCCGGTGTAATGGTCGCGCCGTCGGGCGCGACCGGAAATACGGTGTAGCCGGCAAGCACCGCTTCCACTCCGCGCATGATCTCCTTCATCTCCTGCGATTTACCGACAAAGCCATGAACGCCCGAGCGCATTGCGCGCGGCGCGAAAGTGGCCGGGTCGTGCCCCGACAGCACCATCACGCGGATCGACGGATGTGCAAGTTTGAGCCGCGGAATGACGTCAAGTCCGCTGATACGCGGAATGTCGAGGTCCAGTATGACGAGGTCGGGCTTGTGCTGGCGAGCCATTTCGACGGCGGTCTGTCCGTTGTCCGCCTCGATCACTTGTTCGACGCTCAGCAATTGCATTAGCTGCAACCTGACGATCATCCGAAACGCGGGGTGGTCGTCGATAATCAGAATAGTTGACATGTGTTGCGTTCCTCCTGAAAAACATCCAATGCCGGTTGCGGCCCATCACGGCCCTTGCAGACCATTGCGGCCGTCTGCTGCCGTCGCGCCACATGCGTGATGAACTAAGCCGTCCGGCGGCGATACAAAGGCACGTTAGGGAGCGGCAACGACGAGCTCGATCTCCACGCGGCGATTCGGCGCGAGACACCGCACCAGATCATCACGCCTGGTCTGTCGGCACTCGACCAGTTGATTTGCGCTGGCGAGGCCGCGAGTCGCAATCGGCGAGGTTACGCCGCGAGTGCGCAGATACCGCGCTACCGTTTCTGCACGTTGCAGTGACAAGCTCTGATTACGCGCGGTGTCGCCGAGACGGTCGCTGTAGCCGGTGATTGTCAAACCGCCAGGCGCCGCATCGGTCTTTAAACCGCGAGCCACTGCGTCAAGCGCGCGTCGTCCGGCGGGCAGCATCTCGACGTCGTTGCTGCCGTTGAAACGGAACAAAGCATCGGCGCGTAACGTGACTGTCCTGGGCGATTTTGCACTCGGCGCCGCTGCACTGGTGGCGACGTCCCGCTTGCATTGCAACACCCTTTCAGCTGACTTACGCAAGTTGTCCTGAATATCTGGCAGACGCTTTTCGGCATTGGAGAAGCTTCGCATCCATGCGTCGTGTCCAGCTTGCATGAGCTCTACTTCGGCGCACGCCAGCGGCGGTTGCGCCTCGTGACACGACGCGACGGCGGGATCCGACTTGATGGTATTGACGATCTGCCAAAGATCGGGACGCACAGTGGACACGGTGCGCAGTGCAGGATTAGCAGCGGATACCGGCTTGCCGCTTTCAAGACCTATGGTGATGACCGCCGCCTCGCCGATGGCTTCTTCGACGAAACCCCAAAGGTCGCCAGCCTGCCGCGTTTGTTGAGCAGCGTTGATCCAGCATTGCGCCTTCGCGCGAAAGTAATCGTTCGGTTGCGGCGGCATGCGGTCGAGTCGCGCTTGCAACGAGGCCAGCGCCGAAGCGCCGTTATGGACAATTGCGTAGGTTTGGACCCATTGCGGGTTGGCGGCGCCTGCGGCCTCGTCTTGCGAGGCGCCAACGCCGGATCTGAGCAGAGTGGAATCCTGGATGCCGAGCCGTGCGCGCGCGGCGTGGTCCGCGCAAGCTGTCAGCGTCAGCGCGCACACAAGCACGGTTAGCGGGGTTTTCATTAAATGTCTGCGTCTCGCGCATCTTCTTATCGAGGGATAAAAGTATGACGAGACGGACAAGCCCACGGAATGGGATGAATCTTAGAACAATGTCAAGAGTTGTCGAATGGCGTGCTGCCTCAATGAACCTGGCGATACACGCCGGCCCGCGCTTACGCCCTGATCGCCCGCGCCGCGTTGCGGCCACGAAGCCACTCGAGCGCCAGCAACAGGCACGTCGAAAAGACAATCAGGATGGTGGCGAGCGCCGCAATAGTCGGGCTGATATTTTCGCGGATGCCGGTGAACATCTGTCGCGGCAGCGTCGTCTGATCGGCGCCCGCGAGAAACAGCGTGACGACGACTTCATCGAACGATGTCGCGAACGCGAACAGTGCCCCTGAGATCACACCCGGCGCAATCACAGGCAGCGTGATGCGGAAGAACGTCTTCACCGGATTCGCACCCAGCGACAGACTCGCGCGCACGAGGTTGTAGTTGAAACCCTGCAGCGTCGCGGCCACCGTCGTCACGACGAACGGCACACCGAGCGACGCGTGCGCGAGAATCAGACCGATATACGTATTGGCGAGACCGAGCGGCGCGAAGAACAGATACATGCCGACGCCCACCACGACCACCGGCACGATCATCGGCGAAATGAGGATTGCCATGAGCAACCCCTTGCCGCGGAAATTCGCCTTGGTGAGCCCGATTGCTGCAAGCGTGCCCAGCACGGTCGCGACTACCGTCGCGGACGGCGCAACGATAAAACTATTCTTAGCCGCCATGCGCCACTCATCAGACGCAATCAGATTCTGATACCAGCGCAGCGACCAGCCCGGAATCGGATATACCAGAAAAGTACTCGATGAAAACGACAGCGGCACGATCGCGAGCACGGGCAGAATCAGGTACAGCAGCGTGAGCACGGCGAGCGCGCGCAACGCGAAATACCATACGCGCTCAACCAGCGACGTGTGTGGCGCAAAAAGGGGCTTGGCGAGTTTCATGGCGGTGGGCTCCGTTCAGCCAAGGCTCAGCGATGAGCGCGTGAAGCGTCCGTAGATCGCATACAGCACGAGCGTGGCGGCAAGCAGCAGCCCGCCGAGCGCGCATGCCATGCCCCAGTTGATCGTCACGTTGGTGAAGTACGCGACGTAGTAGCTGACCATCTGGTCGTTCGGTCCACCAAGCAGCGCCGGTGTGATGTAGTAGCCAATGGCCAGAATGAAAACCAGCAACGCGCCTGCGCCGATGCCCGGATAAGTCTGCGGCACATACACACGCCAGAATGCGGCGAACGGATGACTGCCGAGCGAGACCGCCGCGCGTTGATACGTGGGCGGAATGGACTTCATCACGCTATAAAGCGGCAGGATCATGAACGGCAGCAGGATGTGCGTCATCGATATGTACACTCCCGTGCGGTTAAACAGCAGCGCCAGCGGATCGTGCAACAAACCGCTGCCGATCAGCGCTTTGTTCACGAGCCCTTCGCTCTGCAAGATCACGATCCATGCGGCGACGCGGACCAGGATCGATGTCCAGAACGGAATCAGCACGAGAATCATCACGAGATTCGCGCGACGCTCGGGCAGCGTCGAAATCCAGTAAGCAAGGGGGTAACCAAGCAGCAGCGCAAACAGCGTGACTGTCGCGCCGATCACGAAAGTACGGCTGAAAACGGCGAGATAGATCTGCTGGTCGGGATCGGTCGGGATGATATGGCCGAACGCGTCCTGCTTGTGGTCAAGCGAAGCGAGGAGATAAAACGGCGAATACGGGCTGCCGTTCTTCGCGATGGCTTGCCAGTACGCAATGTTGCTCCAGCGTTCGTCCAGTTCGGCGAACTTCGCGTGGAACTGGGCGGGAGATAGTTGCAACGGCTTGTTGTTGTCGTCGACGAACGGCATGGCGCGCGCCGACTTGGCAACGAGCGACCGATAGCCTGGAATCTCCACGTTGAGCCGTCGCGCGAGGGCGCCCATGCCATCGCTGTCGGCGATCGCGGTGAGATCGGTCGCCAACGCGGCGTATGCGGCATCGGGCGGCGGCGTCTTGCGATCCCAGGTGCTCAGAGCGCTGAGCGTATGTGGCAGCGCGTTCACGACTTCCGGATTCTGCGCGGCACGCGTCAGCAATGCGCCGATCGGCACGACGAAGATCAGCAGCAGAAAAATCGCAAGCGGCGCGATAAGCAGCAGCGCTGTGGCGCGCTTTTTCGCTTCCGCGGCCTTCAGTTCACGCTTGAGCCGGCCGGTCGATTCCGGCGTCGAATCGGCGGCGATCGTCATCGTAGTCACACCCGTTCTCCTGTCGACGGCAGTTAGTGCTTTAGCATTTACTGCCGTCCCATGCAGAGCTGTCGACGGCAGTTAGTGCTTTAGCGCTCACTGCCGTCCCATGCAAAGCTGTCGACGGCAGTTAGCGCTTTAGCACTTACTGCCGTCCCATGCACTAAAACCCACGCGCGCCGAACCCACCCCTGCGCGCGCTTCTTCACATGACCCGCTTCCTACTTCGAAGCCCACGACGAAAAACGCTGCTCCAGTTCGTCGCCATGATCCGTCCAGAACGACAAATTCTGCAGAACCGCGTTCTTGCCGTTGGCCGGCGAGTTCGGCAGGTTCGCAAGCGTCTTCGCGTCGAGCGCCTTGATCGCCGCCACGTTCACCGGACCATAGGCGATGTGGTGCGCGTAGTCCTGCTGCGGCTTCGACGAAATCGTAAAGGCGATGTACTTCTCGGCGAGCGCCTTGTTCGGCGAGCCCTTCGGAATCCCCCAATAGTCGAGGTCATAAATGCTGCCATTCCACACGACCTTCAGGTTCTTGCCTTCTTTCTGCGCGGCATCGATCCGGCCGTTGTACGCCGTCGACATCACCACGTCCCCGGCCACGAGGAATTGCGGCGGCTGCGCGCCCGCTTCCCACCACTGGATGTTCGGCTTCAACTCGTCGAGCTTCTTGAATGCGCGGTCCTGACCTTCCTTGGTCGCCAGCACCTTGTACACGTCTTTCGGTGCAACACCGTCGGCCATCAACGCAAATTCGAGGTTGTAACGCGCGCCCTTGCGCATCGCGCGCTTGCCGGGGATCTTCTTCACGTCCCAGAAGTCGGCCCAGCCCGACGGCGCAGTCTTCAGCTTGTCGGCGTTATAGGCGAGCGCCGTCGACCACACGAAAAAGCCGACGCCACAAGTTTGCGGCGCCTCCGGAATCAGATCCGATTTCTTGCCGATCTTCGACCAGTCGAGCTTCTCGTAAAGACCTTCGTCACAACCTCGGCCGATGTCGCCCGATTCGACCTCCACCACGTCCCAGTTCACGTGCTTGGCCTCGACCATCGCCTTGACCTTGGCCTGCTCACCGTTGTATTCGACAGCGGTCACCTTGCTGCCGCTCTGCGATTCGAACGGCTGGTTGAAGGCCGCCTTTTGTGCGTCCCCGTTCGCGCCGCCGAAATTCACGACCGTCAGTTCGGCCGCATTGACCTGCGCCGCGCCGAGCGCGAGCGCCACAGCACCGACAGCGACGGCGCAGCGCGATTTCCCGATCTTGCTCATGGTGTGTTGCTCTCCTTTGGTGGTGGTTTCAAGCATCATTCATGCAACTTTTTTATGTGCTGCTGACCGCTCTTCTCATGCAATCATGCGCGCGTTTCACGCAATCACGCCCCCGCGAATACCCGCAGATGCTCGGGCGCAAACTCGAGTGCGACGGGTGAGCCAGGTGCGAACGTATTGAGCGCATCGGTGCCGAGCGGCACCTTGACGAAGCACTCGTCCTGTTGCGGCAAGCCGCAACGCATGCGCACGTGGTCGCCAAAATAGATGAGTCCGCGCGCTTCGCCGCTGAGCGCATTGGCACCCGCCCGCGGCGCGCCGATGCCGTGACTCGCCAGCTTCATGCGTTCAGGACGGATGCACGCAACTGCCGGCGTGCCCGCGCGCGCGCCGCCGATGTTGCGGCCAGTCAGCCGCGTACCGTCGACGAGGTGAAACTCGCAATACTCGCCGTCCACGTTTGCAATCGTGCCGCGCAGCTTGTTGCTGTCGCCGATGAAGTTTGCGACGAACTCGTTGCACGGCGATTCGTACAGGCGGTCCACGGTGTCGAGCTGCTGCACGATGCCTTTGTCGAACACGGCGACGCGATCGGACATGGTCAGCGCCTCGCCCTGATCGTGGGTGACATACACGAACGTCACGCCGAGCTTCTCGTGCAGCGACTTCAGTTCGTACTGCATGTGTTCGCGCAACTGCTTGTCGAGTGCGCCGAGCGGTTCATCCATCAGCACGAGTTTGGGCTCGAACACGAGCGCCCGCGCGAGCGCGATGCGCTGCTGCTGTCCGCCGGAAAGCTGCGCCGGATACCGCTTCGCGAAGCTCTCCATGCGCACCATCTTCAGCGCGTTGTTGGTGCGATGAGCACGCTCGTCAGCCGATAGCTTGCGCACCGTCAGCGGATACGCGACGTTCTGCTCGACTGTCAGATGCGGAAACAACGCATAGTTCTGAAACACCATGCCGATGTTGCGCTTGTGGGGCGGCACGGTATTGAGCAACGTGCCGTCGAGCCAGATCTCGCCGCCGGTGGGAAATTCGAAACCCGCGAGCATCATCAGGCAGGTTGTTTTGCCGGAACCCGACGGCCCGAGCAGCGTCAGGAATTCGCCCTGATAGATGTCCAGATCCAGTTGTTTGACGACCAGCGTTTCGCCGTCGTACGTCTTGCGCACGCCTCGAAAGCTGACGATCACTTCATCCGTTTTCATCGCCGTAGTCTCCTCTGCCTGTCCGGCCGGCTGCCTTCGATAAGCGGGCTTGCATCGATTGCGTGGCCCACTATAGACCGTTACGGTTCTACAATATGGAACCATTTCATTATTCCGGATAGAACCACTTGGATACGATCATCTTGTCGGATTGGCTCGCCGCCAGGCTTGATCGCGCGGCCGCCGAGCCGATCTACCGGCAGACTTTGCGGTTGATGCAGCAGGCGATCCTCGCCGGCCAGTTGCCGCCGGGCACCAAGCTGCCAAGCTCGCGGACGCTCGCCGAAGACCTCGGTATCGCGCGCAATACGGTGCTGCACGTGTACGACCAGCTTACCGCCGAAGGCTATGTGATCTCGACCACGGGCAGCGGGACGTATGTCGCCGACACGCAGCCGGACACAGCCGCCGTCAACGCGCGGCGCAAGCCAGCGGTCACGGCGGTGGACTCGGAAGGCAAGCCGGTCGCGGTTGCAGGCAAGACGGCAAAGCGGGATCTGAACGATCTGTCCAATCGCGGCCGGCGCCTGATCGGTCAAGCGGGCGTGTCTGCAAAACAGTGGGGCGCGTTCATGCCGGGCGTGCCCGACGTCGCCGAATTTCCGGCGCGAACCTGGAGCCGCCTGCAAGCGCGCTTGTGGAAAGAAGCCAATCCCGATCTGCTGACCTATGCGCCGGGCGGCGGCTACCGGCCGCTGCGCCGCGCGTTGTCCGACTATTTGCGGGTCGCGCGTTCGGTGAATTGCACGCCGGACCAGATCATCATCACTACGGGTATTCACCAATCCATCGATCTCGCGGTTCGATTGCTGACCGACGTCGGCGACCGCGCGTGGGTCGAAGAGCCGTGCTATTGGGGGGCGCGCAGCGTGCTGCAGTCGTCGGGAATCACACTCGTTCCGGTGCCGGTCGACGAAGAAGGCCTCAATCCGCGCGAGCAGGATTTGCAGCAGCCGCCGCGTCTCGCGCTGGTCACGCCGTCGCATCAGTATCCGCTTGGAATGGTGATGAGCCTCGCGCGCCGCCGCACGCTGCTCGAATACGCGCGCCAGCACAACGTGTGGATCATCGAAGACGACTACGACAGCGAGTTTCGCTACGGCAGCCGGCCGCTAGCGTCGCTGCAAGGTCTCGACGACGCAGGTCAGGTGATCTACGTCGGCAGTCTCGGCAAGATGCTGTTTCCCGGCTTGCGCATGGGCTACATGATCGCGCCGGAGCATCTCGTCGATACATTCCGTATGGGCATCGCCGAGCTTTATCGCGAAGGTCAGTTGATGCAGCAGGCGGTAATGACAGACTTCATCATGGACGGTCATCTCACCTCGCATGTCCGGCGAATGCGAGCGTTATACGGTGAGCGCCGGCAGATTCTGATCGATGCGATTACGGCGCGGTTCGGCACCGAACTGCCCGTCATGGGCGACGAGGCCGGTTTGCATCTCGTGCTCGGACTGCCCGATCATGCCGACGATCGCGCGGTCACGGCGGCAGCGTTCGACGCCGGCGTGATCGTGCGGCCGCTCGCGAGCTACTACAGCAGCGATCCGCCCGCCATGCGCGGACTGCTGCTCGGCTACGCGTGCGTGCCGAACGAAAAGATCGGACCTGCGTTCGACACACTCGCGCGCGTGATCGAGCAGACGGCGCTGAAGAAGCCGACGCGCGCGGCCTGAGAGCGATGCAAGGGGGAGCGGGCGAAGGCGTCGCTTACTTCAGCCCAAAATCGACTCGTGTGGTCGCACCTTTGTCGTTGATGCCGTCTGCGTCGAGCTTCGGTGCGACGATAAACACGCGGCTGCTGTCGATCTTGCCGTCCAGATACTGCTGCACGCTCTGCGCCCGCTGTTGCGCGAGCTGCCGCAAGCTGGCCTCGTCGATCGGCGCGTTGGCCGCGAGCGCGCTCTTCATGTCGTCGTCGGGCATGCTCTTCGTCAGGCCGACGAAATTGCGCGGCTTCTTGAAGTCCGCGGATTTATAAGCCTTGGTCAGGTACTTGTCGTATTCCTTCGCATCGACGGTGACGCTCGACAAGTCCACGCTCTGGCCATTGCCCACTACGTCCTTGATTTTCTGCTGTTTGACGAGGCGGTCCACATAGCGCGCGCGCAATGCGGGCTCGTCGAGTTTCGGATCCACGCGGCCGATCAGGTCCATTTTGATCGACGGTTTGGAGCCGAGCGCCTTCACAATCGTGTCGAGCTTCTTGTTGTCGTCTTCCGAGAGCTGCGCCGAGCCCGGTTCGAATTCCACATAGCCCAACTCTTCGCCACTTCCGCCGAACGCATGGGCAATCAGCGAGAACGGCGCGGTGACCGCCTTTTGCAGCAGATTGAGCACCGCATGCCAGATCAGCCCGCCAATGCTGAACTCGGGATTCGACAACGAGCCTGACACGGGTAGATTCACGTCGATTTCGCCGCGCGAATTCTTCAGCAGCGAAATGGCGAGCCGCACCGGCAGTTTGGTCGCCGTGTCGTTTTCGACGTGATCGCCGAACGTCAGCTGATCAATGAACAAATGGTTGTCCGCGTTCAGCTGATCGTTCTCGAGCTTGTAATGCAAATCGACGTTCAACTTGCCCTTGGTGATCGGGTATCCGGCATATTTCGCGGAATACGGCGTGAGATTAGTCAGTTCGATGTCGTGCGCGCTTGCGGTCAGATCGAGCGCCGGCTTCGCAATCAGCGGATTGACCGTGCCGCGAATGGACAGCGGACCGTTGGCCGCCAGCTTCGCCGCGATCTCAACAGGCGCAGACGTGGTCGACTGTGTGCCGAACGCGCCTACCGTGCCTTGGATGCCGACTAGGTTCGCCGTGTAGTTCGGCTTGATGAAGTTATCGGTGTACGTTACACGGCCTTGCTGCAAGACAAGTTGGCCGAAATGCAGCTTGACCGGATTTTGCGGAGGTGTCGCGGCCGTCACTGTCGCCGGCGCAGCGGACGACGCAGGCGCAGACGCGGAGGCCACCACCGGCGCCGACGAGTTGACGACAGCCGACGCCGTGGGCGGCGTCAACGGCACCGGTTCGGCACCGCCCTTGTTGTTCTTGTCGCGCGTAAGCGACTGCGCTGCGCCGCTTTCGTGCGCGACCACGTCGGTGAGATTCAGCTTGCCTTGTGCGTCGAGCAGCACGCGTCCATAGAACCTTGTGAAGGTGACGCGCTCCGCGTCCACCGACGTGCCGTGCTCGTCGTAATCCGCTTTCAGCTTCGACAGCGCGAGCGACCGCCATCCCGCGAACGGGTCCGAGGTTGCCTTGTCGAGCATCCGAACGTCGACAAGCGCAACGTCGCCGCGATAACTCGCCTTCAACGACTTCGCCTGGCTCAACGCAAGATCGCCGCTGGCATTCAGCAGCGCGCTCGCGATCGCAGCGTTCAACCTGCTGCCGAAATACGGTTCGAAAGCCGCCGCGTCGAGCCGGTTCGCGTTCACCTTGACGGCGACTTTCAGCGGCGTTGCGGTAACGTCGCCCTTGAGGTCGAGCGTGCCTTTCCCATTCAGCGTGGCTTGCAGTTCGACCGGCAGCGGGCGGCCAAGGTCGTTGCTGATCTGCTGCACTTTCAACTGCAGCGGCGTGATGCCCAGTTTCACCGGCTGCGGCGTGGTGTTGTCAGTGAAATTGGCTGTGGCGTCCTTGACATTCAGTTCGCCGATCTTGTAGCGCCACGCCGGTCCTTCGGCTTGTGCTTTCTTCGCCGCATGAATCGCCGTGCGCGTCGGCTCGGCTTCATGAGCCGCCCCGAGCGACGCAAGGTTGATGCTGCCGTCTTTCAGGCGTTGCACGTCGACTGCAAGGCCTGTTGTGTCGACACTCGTGACGTCGGCCGTGCGGGCATTCAGGTCCACCTGCTTGACCTTCACGCTGCCTTGGGCTAGCGCGATGAGCGGCTCTCTACCGCCGCGCGCCGCCACTTTCAATGAACGCATATCGAGTTGCGTATCCGCGATCATCACGGCAGCCGGCGACTTTGACCAGTTCGCGCCGATATTCGCCGTCGTAGAAAGCGCGCCGTCCGTCACTTGCGCAGTGGTTGCGGCGTCGAGATACGGTTGCAGCAGCGGCAAATTCAATGACTTGACGTCGAGCTTCGCGCTCGCGGTCTTAGCGGCGAGGCTCAATGCGCCGGCCAGGCCGAGCGAACCGCCGCTGCGCTTCAGGTCGGTATTCAGCGTGTAATGCGCGGGCGCGGTGGCCAGCGTGGAAAAATCGGTCAGCGTGACAGCGAGCTTTTCCAGACCGACGTCGACGGGGCGCGACGCGGCTTCGTCTCGCACGTTCACCGTACCGTCATTGAGCACAAAGCGTTTGATCGAGAGATCGAGCGGCGGTGCAGGCTTCGCGGCGTCTTTCGTGGCGTCGGTCTTTGCGGCACTGTTCGCATCGCTTGCGCTCGATGCCGCCGCCGGCGCGCTCGCCGACTCAGCTACCGCTTTTGCAGCGGCCGGCGCGGGTGCGAACATCCGCTCCACGCTCAGCACGCCGCTTCTGTCACGCGCGAGATTTGCGCTTGGCGCGTCGATACGAATATCGTCGAACTGGTAGACGCTTTTCAGCGGTTCGAGCGTGCGCGCGGCGACATGCACGGCGCGCGCAGCAAAAAACGGCGCCTTGCCCGGGTCCTGCACGTTCACGTCGTTCAGATCGACGGTGCCGGCGACGCGCAGCGTCGGCGCGTCGTTCGACATGACGAAGTTCAGTTTCAGATCGGTAGACAGCTTGCCCGACTGCACGATCACAGGCAGCTTTGTCGGCACGTATGAGATCAGGCGCGGGACGTCTAGCCCGTCGAAGCGCAACGACACCTCCGACTCACGCGACGCAGAGAACGGCTTCGTCTTGCCGTCGATGGCAAGCGGACTGCCGTCGATCCGCGCGCGCAGCAACGGCTCGACGAAGATATCGGTTTTTGAAGGCAACGTAGCGATAAACGGAATGCCGAGCTTCCATTGATCGATTACGTGGGTGGCGCCGAGCAGTTTGTCGTCGAATGTGATCTGGCCGTTCTCGAGACGAATGTTCGATACAGAAAAGAGCGTCGGCTTGGTATCTGGCGTGCTCGGCTGCTTCGAAAACTTCTCGATCAGATCGGTGAAATTAAAGCGCTGCGCGTCGTAGCGAACCACATGGAAACGCGGCGAGTCGAGCTGAACTTCGTCAATAATCGGCGCTGCGCGAAACAGCGAACTCCACGACGGCTGCACGATGAGCCGCTCGATATCCACGAAATTGCCGGCACCGCCGCGTTCGCCGATATGTACGCGGTCGGCTTCCAGTTTGAGCGTGTAGGGATTGAGCGCAATGCGGCCGATAGTTGCGGGCCGGTCGAGCTGCTTGCTGAGTTGCTGTTCGGCGATGTGGCGAATCAGCGGCGGCGCCGCGAAAAAGCCCAGCAGACCGAACAATACGATGAAGATCAGCAGACCTGTGATGACGCGCCTTGTGCGCCGCGATTGCGCGACGTCGCGCATGGTCCGCATGGAAGAGGCGAATGATGCTTTATTAATGCTTGCCATGCTCGGTTTTGGGTAATGCGGCGGCAAGCCCGCCGCTAAACGAAAATCCCGCAAGCGGCAGTATAAGTCGTGAATCTTTCGTGGGATATAAATGTAAGCTGAGCTTACACAATTGCTCGCGCGATAGAGCCGCGCGTCCGTCACTCATATGCTGCAGTGACGGACGCGCTGATCGGCCTTCGAATCTCCCGGACCAGCGTGCAGCAGACTCGTGCGAATTACTGACGCACGACGGCCGGCGGTTGCCAGGTGCCGTCGGTGGCTTGAGGCTTCGGCGCGTACAAACGCAGCACCAGTTGCAGATCCGCGCGCGGCGCCGGCAGCCAGTTGCCGCCCTTGCCGCGCGTGGACGACACGGTCACGTCGAGCGATCCGTCGCGATTGCGGCGCGCGCCGTTGCGATCGCCCACCGCAATACGCGCCGGCGCACTTTCGCCGAGGGCGCCGTCTTTCGTGTAAGCGGTGATCGACCAGAAGCCGCGCACCGGCGGCAACTGATTCGGCTCAAAGTGAATCACGTAGCGATTCGCACCGTTGAGTGCGTGACCGTCGCTGTCCTGAGTGACGACCGCTCGCACTTCGTCGTCTTTGGTGCCGATGCCGGGCTGCGCGTAGGCGGCGTATGCGCGCAGTGCGTAGTCGGGGCCGTAGTTGCCCACGCCATCGCCGAACCAGCTCCAGCCATTTCCGGTCAGCAAGTTCGACGGCGGCGTGACCACGCGTTCGTGACCGTCGGCGAGCCCGGCTGCAATTGCCTCCGATGCGCCAGGCAGCTTGACGGGCTGGTCCGGCGTCACACCAAGGTCGGAGAGGATTTTCAGCGCATGCGGATCGGCAGGCTCCGGCGGGTTGTCGGCCAGGGCCTGCGCGAGCCGGTTGAAGAAGCCATTCGCGTCGAGCGCTGCGACTTGCGCGGCAGGCGTGCCCGACGCATTCGCGGACGCGGCGGCATCGGCACTGCTACGCGGCGGCGTAATCGACGCCGAACGCGCGTCGCCCACATAGACGGAAAGCGGCGCGACGCGGATCGCCCGTTGCAGCTTGCGAACCGCGGTCAGATCACGGCTGCCGTTCGACTGGATGCGCACGCTCACCCATGCGTTGCGGGTCGGCACATCGACGCGCTTCACGTTTTTCGGCAGATCGCCCTGCCAACCCGGTCCGACGAAGGCGATGGCTTGAGCCTTGATGCCTGCCGCGCGGGTGGCGAACTGATCGTTCGTCGACCAGACCACGTTGGTCCACATGTCGAGCACACGAGCGTCGACGTAGCGGCCATGCGAATCAGGCAGCGCGATGATCACGGGTTCCGCGCCGACATCCAGCCAGCCGGTCGAATCCAGCGTATCGAGGCTCGGCTGCATTGGATTGGCCGCGCCGATGGGCGGCAGCGCCTGCGCATGGCGCAGCGTATTGAGCGGCGCCCGGCCGGGGTCGGTGCCGACTGCCGCGTCGCGTGCGACGCCCATCAGTACCAACGGATAGCCGAACACGTATGAGTCGGCGACTTCGTCCTTGATCCAGCCAGTGGATTTTTGCGTCGTGGAAGGCGTCGACGCACAACCGGTGAGGAATGCGAGGCCCGCGACGGATACGCAGGTACAGTAATTCGAAAACAGTGCTCGGCGATTTTTTATCATTCGTTCAGTGGGCGGAACATGCTGTCCAAAAGGGAGACGCCGGCGCGAGCGCAACGGTGCTCGCGCGGTCTCCCAAAACCCAGCGCAGCCAGTCCGCGTCGCATCGCCGACAACATCGCGTTGTATCGTATCCGCGCTTCTCAGGCAAGCGCAAAGGCGTGAATAGCATTTTGTTTCCGAAGCGCGGCGCGGTTTCCGGTAACGACGGCTCGCCCCCTGTTCCGGAACGTCTCACAGTCGCGTTGCACGCATGAGCTTGACCTTCCCATCATGGGAAGGTCGATACTAGGCTTCATCATGCCGCTCAATGCCGTCGCCAGCCTGCCCACCATGACCGAACTTGCCACTGCTCCACACGACGCCGACGCCACCCCGACTCGTACCGCCGAACTCGAAATCGGCGGGATGACCTGCGCCTCTTGCGCGATGCGCGTCGAGAAGGCGCTGGCGAAGGTGCCGGGCGTCGCCTCCGCGTCCGTGAATCTGGCCACCGAGACCGCGAGCGTCAATCTGACTGCAGCCGCAGCCGCCGCCGCGTCGGACGCGCTGATCGCCGCCGTCAAGAAGGCCGGCTATGAAGCCGCGCTGCTCGCGCCGCCGGACGCAGCGCCGGAACCAGCCGATGCCGACGTTGCGAGCGCTCCCGAAACGACCGCCGGCGCCGCCGTCCCCACCGCCGCCGAGCGCAAACGCAGCCAGACGCGTCGCGAACTGGTAGCCGTGCTCGTCTGCGCGTTGCTGACGTTGCCGCTCATCGTGCCGATGTTGGGCGAATGGTTCGGCGTGCACGCGATGCTCCCGCCGTGGCTGCAATTCGGCCTCGCGTCGATCGTGCAGTTCGTGTTCGGCGCGCGCTTCTATCGCGCGGCTTACCGCGCCGTGCGCGCCGGCGCCGGCAATATGGACTTGCTGGTGGCGCTCGGCACGTCGGCGGCCTATGGCATCAGCGTGTATCAATTGGCCACTCATCCGGACGACGCGATGCATCTTTACTTCGAAGCGTCGGCCGTCGTCATTACGCTGGTGCGCTTCGGCAAATGGCTCGAAGCACGCGCCAAGCGCCAAACCACCGACGCAATCCGCGCGCTGCAGGCGCTGCGTCCCGACCGGGCCCGCATTCGCGTCGGCGCGGACGAGCGCGAAGTGCCGCTCGCGCAAGTCAAGGTGGGTACGGTCGTGATCGTGCGGCCGGGCGAACGGGTTCCGGTAGATGGCGCGGTGCTGGAAGGCCGCACTCACATTGACGAATCGCTGATTACCGGCGAGAGCATGCCGGTGGCCAAACAGACGGGCGACGCGGTGACCGCCGGCTCCATCAACGGCGAAGGCGCCATTGCCGTCACGACCACCGCGATCGGCGCCGAAACGACACTCGCGCGGATCATTCGACTCGTCGAGAGTGCGCAGGCGGAGAAGGCGCCGATCCAGCGGCTCGTTGACCGCGTCAGCGAGATTTTCGTGCCGGCGATCCTGGGCATTGCCGCGCTCACGCTGATCGGCTGGCTGCTGGCCGGCGCCGGCGGCGAAACGGCGATCCTGAATGCGGTCGCCGTGCTGGTGATCGCCTGCCCCTGTGCGCTCGGACTCGCGACGCCCGCGGCGATCATGGCCGGAACCGGCGTCGCGGCGCGCCACGGCGTGCTCATTAAAGACGCCGAGGCGCTGGAAACCGCGCATCGCGTGAATGTTGTTGCGTTCGACAAAACCGGCACGCTGACGATCGGCCAACCATCGGTGACAGCGTTCGAACCGGTCGGCAACATCGGCCGCGACGAAGCACTGGCGCTCGCCGCCGCCGTGCAACGCCAAAGCGATCATCCGTTGGCGCGAGCCGTCGTCAAGGCACATGAAGCGGCGGCGCCCGGTGCGCGAGTGCTTACTGCGAGCGCCGCACGGGCCGTTGCCGGTCGCGGCGTCGAAGCGGACGTCGAAGGCCGCGCGCTCGCGCTCGGCAGCGCGCGCTGGCTTCGCGAACTTGGCATCGGCCTGTCGCCGGAAGCCGAGGCGCGCGCCCGCGAACTCGAAGCCGCGGGCAACACCGTGTCCTGGCTCATGCAGCGCGATTCACAATCGGGCGTCGCGCTCGCGCTCATCGCATTCGGCGACACGGTAAAGCCGACGGCGCGCGCCGCCATCGACAGGCTCCGAGCAATGGGCGTCAAAAGCGTGCTCGTCACCGGCGACAACCGGGGCAGTGCGGCGAGCGTTGCAAAAGCGCTCGGCATCGACGAATTTCATGCGGAAGTGCTGCCGGACGACAAGGCCCGCGTGATCCGCGACCTGAAAATGCGCAGCGCGGGCATCGTCGCGATGGCCGGCGACGGCATCAACGACGCGCCCGCACTGGCCGCCGCCGACATCGGCATCGCCATGGCAACCGGCACCGACGTCGCGATGCATGCAGCGGGCATCACATTAATGCGTGGCGACCCGGCGCTCGTCGCCGATGCGATCGATATTTCTCGCAAGACCTGGCGCAAGATCCAGCAGAACCTGTTCTGGGCGTTCGTGTACAACCTGATCGGCATTCCGCTCGCCGCTTTCGGCTTGTTGAACCCGATGCTGGCCGGCGCGGCAATGGCATTCTCCAGTGTCAGCGTCGTCACGAATGCGCTGTTGTTGCGCACGTGGCGGGCGAAGGTTTGACGCCAAGGCGCTCGCCGCGAGCGCCTCACTATTACAGAAGGCTTCCACTTTCCTAAAGAAAGCGCCGATTGCGGCCGTAAACCAGACACGTTGCCGGAGAGTGCCTCCGCACTAGCCGTGCCTCGTTTGTCCCTCTTTACTCCGCATACGCCCATGGAATTTCTCTCTTTGCGCCGCGCCAGCGTCGGCGCCCGGCTCGCCGTTCTGTCATGCGTGCTGGTGGCGTTGATTTTCGCCTCCTTCACGTGGGCGCTCACGCGCAGCGCCGGCAAGCAAGTCAGCGACCAGGTGCTCGAGCGCATCGCCGAAAAGGACCGCTCGATCGCCGCGATGATCACGTTGTTCGACAAGGCGTTGTCTACCGAAGTCGACCGCTCGACGTCGATGTTCGCGAGCTTCCTGCCCACTACCTACACGCTCGACGAAACGCAGAAGATCGACGTAAACGGTGTGGCCACGCCCACGTTCAAGGCCGGCGACAAAGTCCTGAACATGGATTTCAGCATTCCCGACCAGTTTCTCGAACGCAGCGGCGCAGTCGCGACCATCTTCGCGCGCACCGGCGACGACTTCGTGCGCGTGACAACATCGTTGAAGAAACAGGACGGCTCGCGAGCAATCGGCACGCTGCTCGACCGCAAAGGGCCGGCTTACGCGCTCCTCGTCGCAAACAAACCTTATACGGGACTCGCAGCGCTGTTCGGCAAGCGCTGGATCACGCAATACCGGCCGGTTACCGATGCAAGCGGCCGCGTGATCGGCGCGCTCTTTGTCGGCGTGAACGTCGACCAGGAAATCCAGCAGGTCGAAGACGGCATTCGCAACCTGAAGATCGGCGACAGCGGGTATTACTTCGTGCTCAACGCGTCGAAGGGCCCGGATCGGGGCAAGCTGATCGTGCATCCGGCCGCCGCCGGCCAGGCCGCGGACAATGCGAACGCGCCGTATCAGCAGATGCTCGACATGAAGGAAGGCCGGCTCGAATACAGTTCCGCCGACGCCACGCTCGGCGAGAAAGGCGGGTGCAGCAAGTTCGTTTCGTTCATCACGGTGCCGGAGTGGCAATGGCTGGTGGGCGGCATCGCGCCGCGCGACGAAGTAATGGCCGATATCACCGCCACGCGCAATCGCTTCCTGGTACTCGGCTTCGTGCTGGTCGGCGTGTTCGCGGTCGTATTCCTGTTTGCGGTGCGGCGCCTCGTCAGCCGGCCGCTCGATGAAGCCGCGAAGGCATCTGAGCGCTTCGCCTCGGGCGATCTGAGCGTACGCGTGGCGAAAAGCGCGAGCAGCCGCGCCGACGAGATTGGTCGCCTGATGCGCTCGATCGACGGTATCGGCGAAGGACTTGCACGCATTGTTTCGCAAGTGCGCAGCGCATCCACCGATATGTCGCACGGCACCGAGAAGATCGCCACGGGCAGCGGCAACATTGCGTCGCGCATCGCCACACAAGCGAGCAGCCTTGAAGAAACGGCGGCGAGCATGGAGCAGATCACGTCGACGGTGCAGCAGAACGCCGACCACGCGGCACAAGCAAACAACCTCGTCACGCGCGCTGCGGACGCGGCGCTCGAAGGTGGCCGTGCAGTGGAACGCGTTGTGTCGACGATGGGCGAGATCAGCCGCTCGTCGCAAAAAATTGCGGAGATCACGAGCGTGATCGAAGGCATTGCGTTCCAGACCAATATTCTTGCGCTGAACGCAGCCGTCGAAGCGGCCCGCGCGGGCGAGCACGGCAAAGGCTTTGCGGTGGTCGCCTCCGAAGTACGCGCGCTCGCTCAGCGCAGCGCGGCTTCGGTCAAGGAGATCGAAGGTCTGATCGCCGAATCGACGGCGACCGTGCAAAGTGGCTTCCAGATTGCCGAGCAGGCCAGCACGACGATGCAAGGCATCGTTCAGCAAGTCGGCCAGGTCCGCGCGATCATGGGCGAGATCAGCGTTGCGTCGCGCGAACAATCGGGCGGAATCGAGCAGGTGAACCTCGCGGTCACGCAGATCGGCGAAGCCACACAGCAGAACGCGACGATTGTCGGCGAAGCGGAAGACGCGGCTGCCGAACTACGGGATCACGCCGCGCGTCTTGCGCAAGTGGTCAGCGTCTTCAAACTGGAAAGCGGGCGGGACTGAGTCGCCGCGGATCGCGTCCGGGTTGAAGCAGCGTCGGTCGTCAGAATTCGACATCCAGTTCGTCGATCTCGTCGGCTTCCTGCTGCGCGTCCGCGATCCATTGCTGCATGTCGGGCAGAGCCATGATGCGCTGCCCGTATTCAGCGATATGCGGTTCGAGCTTCACGTCGTATGTCACGAAACGCGTCACGACCGGCGCATACATGGCATCCGCAGCAGTGCGCTCGCCGAACAGGAACGGACCGCCGTACTGTTCCAGACACTCGTTCCAGATAGTCACGATCCGGTCGATATCCGACTGCGCGCGCGCCCAGACCTTGAAGTCGGGGAAGTGCGCCTTGAGGTTCATCGGCAGCGCGGAACGCAGCGAAGCAAAACCCGAATGCATCTCGCCGCAAATCGAGCGGCAATGCGCTCGCGCGCGAATGTCTTCCGGCAGCAATGCTGCTTTAGGCCTGACTTCGTTCAGATATTCGGCAATGGCGAGCGTGTCCCAGATCTTGATGCCGTCGTGAAACAGACAAGGCACGAGAATCGAAGGCGACAGAAGTAGCAGTTCGGCGCGCGCCGCCGGATCGTCGATGGGCATCACGATCTCTTCGAACGGCAAGCCGCTGAACCGCGTCAGCAACCAACCGCGTAGCGACCACGACGAATAATTCTTGCTGCTGATGGTGAGCGTGGTATTCGCCATACGTATCCCCTCCTGATGAGGCGTTCAACCGACGCCCGACGGCGCACATGCACGTTGCCGTGCGCCGGTGCACCAAAGCGCGGCAAATCCGGACCGCTTTCACGACGCGCGCAAATGCTATGCCAATGTGCCGCCGCGGCTGTTGCGCGCAAACGCAATGGCATGTGACTTGCCTTCTATTCGGGCTCCTTCATTTCAACGCTCGCGCGCGGATGCATGAACCTGTTCGCCTATCCAACCTATCAAGCGTTCGCGGACATGATGCTGCCCATGCGTCACGGCGCGGCGCTGATGAACCGTTCGCTCGACACGTGGCCCGAGTTCGGCGCGACTTCGCATGGACGGTCGCTTCGCGCGGCTTGCGATCTGCTGACGCTCGCGGGACTTACGCCCGTAAGGCCGCCGTTCGAAATCGACAGCGTGATGATGGACGGCAAGCCTGTTCCGGTCGTCGAAGAAGTCGCGGCGCACACTCCGTTCTGCTCACTGCTGCACTTTCGCAAGCAGACGACGGTGCCGGCGCCGCAGCCACGCGTGCTCGTGATCGCGCCGATGTCCGGCCATTTCGCGACGCTGCTGCGCGGCACCGTGCGCACCATGCTCGCCGAGCACGACGTCTACATCACCGACTGGCATAACCCGCGCGACGTACCGCTGAGTCAGGGCCGCTTCGGGTTCGACGAATTCGTGCAGCATGTGATCGACTTCACCGAAACGATTGGACCTGGCGCGCATCTGCTCGCCGTTTGTCAACCGACCGTTGCGGCGTTAGCCGCCGTCGCGCTAATGGCCGCTGACGACAATCCCGCACAGCCCGCCAGCATGACGTTGATGGCGGGTCCGATCGACACGCGCATCAATCCGACGCGGGTCAACGAACTGGCGAAAAGCAAACCGATCGAGTGGTTCGAGAGAAACCTGATTAGCGCGGTGCCGTTCGGCTTTGCAGGCGCGCATCGGCGCGTCTATCCGGGATTCGTGCAGCTGAGCGCGTTCATGTCGATGAATCTCAGCCGGCATCTCGACTCGTTCGAAACCATGCATTACGAACGGGCCAAAGGAGATCCGGCGAAAGCCGACACGATCTTCTCGTTCTACGAAGAATACTTCGCGACGATGGACCTGACCGCCGATTTTTATCTGGAAACCGTCGATACGGTTTTTCAACGGCACGCGCTGCCGTTAGGCGAACTCACGGTGATGGGCCGGCTGGTCGATCCGTCAGCAATACGCCGTACTGCGTTGCTTACCGTTGAAGGCGAAAAGGACGACATCTGCGCGGTCGGGCAAACGCTCGCCGCCCAGGACATGTGCGACAAGTTGCGGCCTTACCTGAAGACACATCATGTGCAGACCGGTGTCGGGCATTACGGCGTGTTCAACGGACAGCGATGGGAGCGGCAGATTTATCCGCGAGTGCGGGCCGTGATTTACGACAACGAACCTCGCGCCGTGCTGGTGAGTTCGCATGCGCGTACGATCCGGCCGATGCCCGCCGCCGCGGCCGTTGCCGCCGAACTCACGGCCGCGGCGCCAGTTGCGTCCGCGGTGGATTCCGTCGAACAGTTGGATGCGAAAGCGGTGGTGGTACCGAATGCGCAGGATTCGGGGGAAAGCAGCGCTGCCGCTTCGGCCGCGAAGCCGCGGGCATCGCGTCGACGGCCGCCCGCAGCGCGGTGAAAGCCCACTCGCACGCGCCGTCTGGACGCGGCGCCGTTTTATGCGGTCGGGCGGAACATCTGAAACATGTTGCCTATTTCGGCGTAGTCCCCGCGATAACCGGCGCGCATGATCGGCTGCGCGGCGTGCGTGTCGAACAGACCGTCTTTCAGATACGCCTCGTTGATGTGCACGCCGACCACCTGGCCGAGCGATAGATAGTTGTCCATCGGCTTGCCGTCGAGACTATGCAGCCGCACCACCTGCAGCAGTTTGCATTCGAGCGCGGCCGGCGATTCTGCGACATGCGGCACCTGCACGTTGCGCCCAGGCGCTGGCGTGAGCCCGGCGAGTTGGAATTCGTCGACGTGCGGCGGAACGGGCGCTGATGAACGGTTCATCTGCTCGGCGAGCGGTTTCGTTGCCAGGTTCCAGACGAACTCGCCGGTCGCTTCGATGTTGGCAACGCTGTCTTTGCGGCCCTCGCTGCAAAAACCGATGATCGGCGGGGAGCTCGCGAACGCGCCGAAGAAGCTGTAAGGCGCGAGGTTCAGCGTGCCTTCGGTGTCGCGTGAGGAGATCCAGCCAATCAGCCGTGGCGCGACGATGGCTTTGAACGGGTCATGCGCAAGGTTGTGGCCGGCGGCGGGGTCGTAGAAGTAATGGGACATGGGAGCGGAGCGTGAAAAAGGCGACGGGTATTTATACCGCAGACTGACGGGCGGCACAGTGGGCCGGATCGAAAACTGGTGATGACTGCCGTACGACGCCACGGCAGCCACCCGCCCTCTCATGGCATTTGTGCAAGTGCCGAGCCCTCGCTCGCTACCCTTGAGCAATGACGCGCTTGCGGCCTGCCTTGACTTGCGCGAGGTGTGCGTCGTCCCAGTCATAGAAGCCCGCGCCGCTGCGCACGCCGACACGCCCCGCCTGCACCTGTTGCCGCAACAGGTCGAGCACGTTTTCGTCCTTCGCCAGTTCGGGCATCAGATGCGTGGAGATGTCGAGGAAAGTATCCAGCCCGCCCATGTCCGCGGCTTCCAGCGGCCCGACTATTCCCCACCGGCGGCCCAGCGACGCTTTCATGACGCGATCCACCACGTCCGGCGTCGCGGCGCCCGAGCGCACGATATGGAGCGCCTCGCGCAACACCGCGAACTGCAAGCGGTTGCCGACGAATCCAGGAATCGCTTTTGTGAGAACCACCGGTTCCATGCCGATCGCGCTCATCAATTCTGCAGTCTTCGCCGTGACGTCGGGCGCGGTCGCGCTTCCGGGCACCACTTCGACGAGCGGAATCATGTGCGGCGGGTTCCAGAAATGCGCGATCACGAAACGCTCCTTTGCAACCAGCGGAGCGACGAGCTGATCCGGCGGGAAGCCGCTCGTATTGCTGGCGAGAATAGCGTTCGGGGCGAGAAGCACAGTCAGCTTTTCATACAGACGGTGCTTCAACTCGAGCACCTCGGGGATCGCTTCGATGACGAAATCCGCCGACCGCATGCCGTCCAGTTCCGCATGAGTCTCGATCAGAGCGAGCGCGGCCTCTTTGGCCTTCGAGTCGATGCGGCTGGCGTCGATCAATTCGTCGAGCACCGCTTCCGCCTTCGGCGCGACGCTCGCAAGACGCGCCGCGTCCACGTCGTGCACGACAGTCCGGTATCCGTGCAATGCACTTTGCGTGGCGATGCCGACGCCCATCAATCCCGTCCCAACCACTCCTATTACTGCCTTCGCTGCCTTGCTCACGACCGCTCCCTTTGCTGACATCGACGAAAGCGTTAAAGGATAGCGCAGTACGCAATCCGACAATGCCGAATGCGACAAAGCCGGCCTTCCGCGAGGAAGAGCCGGCTTTGTCTGGTTCACGCCGCAAGAAACGGCGCGGTCATGTGCGAATTAGTAGCGCGGGGGCGGACGATGTTCGTCACGACCGTGGTGACGCGGATCATAGTCGCGCGGATGGTGGCGCATCCAGTCGTCGTGATCCCAATAGCGGTGACCGTCGTAATAGCGGTCGCCATGCCAGCCGATGTTGATCGACACGCCTACCGGCATCATGTGCGGCTCGCCATACACGACCGGACCCGGACCGCGTTCCACGATCACGCGTTCTTGTGCCGACGCGCCGCCGGCTGCCAGCAAGGCGCCGCCCGCGAGCAAAGCTGCAATGATCGAACGCGATGTTTTGTTGAAGGCTTTCATAGTTCTCTCCCGTCAAGGTTGAATCGAGCCAGCGCCTTGCAGATCGGGCTTCGAAGTTCCGGCCCGTCAAGGACGCCCTGCGCTTGAAACCAACTTTAGCGACGCAACTCGCATGAAGACGTGAGCACTTGTAAGCGCACATTTCAAAGAAAGGGACGGATTGGGGAACCGTTATTTCCGTTCCGACGTCCGTACGCATAAGACTTTCGCGGCAATTCGTCCGGCTTGCGGGTTGCCGATAGGTGAGGCGCCGTTACATTCATTTCGGCCGGGAAATATTCGGCGGCGAAAGGCGTCGCCGAAGAACAAACGACGCCCGAACGAATGCCCAGATGAAACAAAGCCACGGCGCGCTTTCGCGGACCGTGGCTTGAATGACACACGCGCATTGACATGCGCACCCGGCGCGACGAGCGCGCCCGGTTCCAGACCTGTTATTAGTCGGACAGCTTGATGCCGAACAGCGTGGCTTGCGCCTTGCGCTGACGCTCAGCTTCCCGCGAACGCGCTGCGTACGAGTAGTCCGAGTCGAGCGGCAAGTGGGGCGACGCAAAGAGGTCGCTGACCTTTTGGAACAATGCAAAGATGAAGCTCATGGCGACTCCCGGTTAGTACTGCATTTGCTAGGGTTTTCCCTTAAGATGAATTATAGGGTTTTCCCTAGGCAAAAGCTAGTGCAATGCAACATTAATTCGATGCGACGCGCTGTCTCGGCCTTGGACAATGATATTGCGTTGCAGCATTACAACGTCCCTGTTTTATCGACGGCTTCAGTGGGCGGCGATGGACATGGACGCGGGCGGGGCTTGGCTTCGTGATGGCTACGTGGCGCCCGGCTAGCGCGCTCTTGAGGGGTTCCCGAGGCGCTCGGACGCCTTTCACTGCGGACCGCATGGGGCGAGGGGATGGAAGCTGCCGCCGCGGCCGGCGTTTCGCCGGCACGGCAGGCAGCCGTTCGCAGGTTGTCAGTGCGAATTCGCCGTTTTCGGCTTTCTGATGTGCCGCGCGTGCACGGCGCGCTGGCCGTTCGCGGATTCCGGAGCCATGAGCGCCTGCTGCGGTGCGGGCGCCGGTGTGAGCGTGGGCGGGGCGGCATGGGCGGCTGCATTGGCCATCGCCATTTGTGTGTCGAGCACGCTGGCCATCGCGGTCTGCTGGCTTTGCAACATCTGTTCGATCCGATGCTGTTGCGCGGTGGTTTCGCGGGTGAGGCGCATAAGCAGCATGGTCTGCGTAATGCCGATCGCGACCGTCATGAGCAGGGCGCCGACCACGATCGACAGCATCCATTTCATCCGACGCGAATGGTCCGTCGCTGCACGGCGCTGGTCGGAGATCACGCCGTACAGCGCGTCGACGGTGTCGGCAAAGGCCGTTGCCCGCGCACGATCGAGTTCCGGGGCTGCGCGCTGCACGGCAGCGGCAGCCGCAGCGGCTTCCGCTCGTTGCGCTTCTTGCCAGGGTGCGGCGAACGCCGAGCCCACGTCGGAGGATGAAGCCGTGGCCGGCGTCTCACGCGTTGAGCGGTCCGCCTCCGCCGATTCGTTCGCGTTGCGCGCGGATGCCGGTGCACTGACTTCACCCTGTGCGCTCGCGGCGGACCCTTCTGCTAAGTGCGCCTGATCTGAAACCGCCGCTCCCATCTTCCTGCCCGAAGCCGAACGCTGCGAAGATTTGCCGCCAGCCTCCAACCGGTTGCCCACCGCGGATCCCACCGTCTCGACCTCCCGCTCGGCTGCCTGACGCAGCGCGGTGACACTGCGCGCCACCGTCGCGGCGGCCATCGCGGGGGACAGCGGAGGAATAGCCTCGCGCGGCGATACTACTGTCTCATTCTGGTCATTCAAACCGGCAGCCGGCACCGGATGCGCGGCGTCTGGCCCGGTCACTGTCGAGGGCTCGGTTTCGAGACCGCTCAATTGCGCGTCTATCCGGGCCGGTTCATCGGCCCTGGCTGCTCGAGGCGCACGGCGCGCCGCTTTTGCGTCAGCTGACGTGCTGTCGCTCGGCGTATCGAGCGCGCCCACGGCGGCCAGCACGACATCGGGCAGTTCGAAGCCGTGCAGCGTGCCCTGGCGAACGTCGATGTTCATCGCTTCTAGCGTGGCACGCGTCGGATCGTCGGGGAACAGGTCGAGCGTGCTGTCGTCGCGCGAGACGTCGCTCAGTTGTGCAAGGCGTTGTGCCGAGCGCGCGGCGCGCGCCAGCTTTTTTTCGGTTTCGGTCGAGACCGTGGCCTCGCGCCGCTTCTTCGTGGAAGCGTCGCGCCGAGGCCGGGATTGCGTGGATACTGCGGAATCTGCCATAGAGAAAAGAGCGGTCGTCGCGGGGAGCGGGCGCCGGCACCGCTCGTCAATGCCATTGGAATTTTTCGAGACCGCATTGTCGCATGGCGCCCAGCGCCGCCGAAGCCATTCGCCGACGTTTTTCCGGTTTCAAGACGACGCGTCGTCCTGCCTGAACTCCCTGACACCGCGCAGTTGGCGCAAGCGCGTGCAGATCGCCTCGTACTCCACATTCGACACGCGATTCAGCGTAATCATGACCTCGTCGCATTCGGGTGTTTCGTCGCTTTGCTGCATGACGAACTGTTTGACGCGCGGGCTCGCTGCGCCAAGTTCGTCATGCAGTGAGTGAAACGTCACGGCGCCGCGCTCGACGAGCATGGTCACCTGGCGTCGCTGCTTGACCGTGATGAACCGCCGCTCAAGGGGCTTGATGCCCGCGAGGATGATCAGAATGATGATGGTCGCCGCGATCGACGCCGTGTAGAGCCCGCCGCCGACCGCCAGCCCGATTGCGGCGACCGACCACAGGCTCGCAGCCGTCGTCAGCCCGCGGACGATTTCGCCGCGCAGCAGGATCGAACCGGCGCCAAGAAAGCCGATGCCCGAAACAACCTGAGCCGCCATCCGCGAGGGATCCAGCACGACATGCTCGCCTGTGAGCACTTCGGCGAAACCATACGCCGATACGATCATGATCAGCGCCGAACCCACGCATACCAGCATATGCGTGCGCAATCCGGCCGCCCACGAAAGACGTTCGCGCTCGAAGCCGATGACGCTGCCGAGCGCCGCGGCCAACACCAGGCGGGAGACGAGTTCGAGGTTACCCAGCATCGCGTTCTCTCCTTCTTGAAATTATTTGAGCGTTTTCTTCGTCGATTTTGGGCGCCGGATGCGTTCGGTTTCCATTATGCTAAGCCGCAGGCCGCCGCTACCCCACGCTTGTCCCATGCGTGTCCCATGCGTGCCCCGCGTCTGCAACCTCAGCACGTGTGCCGGTGCGGCCGGCAATTGCACTACCGCTTGACGCACGCTCGCTGACACGAGCGCTTTGAAACACCGCGTTTGAAACATCGCGTTTGAAACAAGACTATGCCCAGCAAGAACCCTGACGCCGCCCCGGCCATCGCGCTCGCCGCGGGACTGCGCGAGCACTTCAACAACGTCATCCTACCGATGTGGCGCGGGCCCGGTTTCAACGGAGCGCTCAAACTGCCGTACGAAGCGCTCAGCGCGGAGCATCACCTTCCAGAGCCCGCGCAACGCTATCGGGCAATGGCCTGCGCGCGCCAACTCTTTGTGTTCTCCGAAGCCGGCGACGCAGCTCACGCACAAGTCCTGTTCGATTCCCTTACGCACACTTTTCAGGACACGGAACACGGCGGTTGGTTCTACAGCGTCGATGAGCAAGGCGCTCCGCTCGACACCGCGAAAGACCTGTACACACATGCGTTCGTCGTCTTCGCCTGTGCGGAATATGGCCGCCGCTCCGGCAATCGCGACGCGCTGGAAATCGTGCATCGCACGTCCGCGCTGATCCAGTCGCATTTTTCCGCTGAAGACAATCTCTTCAATGCTGCACTCACGGCCGACTTCACCGGAGTAACCGGCACACCGGTTCAGAACCCGTTGATGCATCTAACGGAGGCTTGGCTCGCGGCCCGCGAAGCTACGCGCGACAACGCTTTCGACGCCGCACTAAGGCGCCTGGCCGGCGCGGTCGCTCGTCACTTCGTGCATGCGCCGTCGGGCTGCATCGCCGAATTGCCGATTGGCACCGACGACAATCGCCTCGAGCCGGGGCATCAGTTCGAATGGTTCTGGCTGGCCAAGCGGGCAGGCGCGCTATTCGAGGGATCAGATCTGATGGAAACACTGACGCGCGCGTTCGACTTCGCGCAACGCAATGGTGTGGATCAGGAAACGGGCGGCGTCTGTGCGTCGCTCGATGAAAACGGTCGGATCAAAGATCCTACTCAGCGCATCTGGGCGCAAACGGAGTATTTGCGAGCACTAGCGAGCCACGACGAAGCTGTCGTGCGGGCCGATCTGCCGCGGCAAATCGAACTGTTCCAGCAACGTTTCTTGCGGCCGCAAGGCTGGGTCGAATGCAAAACTTCAACGGGTGAAGTAGCGCGCGCCGACATGCCGTCGACCACGCCTTATCACCTCGCAACGGCTTTCAACGCGTTGCCGGCCTGACACGGCAGGCCGACGTACAAGCGAGGCGAACGCTCTTTTTAGCGGCCTCGCCCTCAGTCGAGATCCGCCAAACATTCGCCGCGGCGCGACTCACTCCCGCCGCCCGGTCGCTCAATACTCTTCGCGCTGCCAAGGGCCCCAATCGGCGCCGGCCGATCTGGTCCGCATATACGTTGCGCTTTGGCCAGTAGGCGTGTCGGACGTGCCGCCTTGCGGCTTGCGGTCGGTGGTGTGGAGGGCAAAAGCCTGGCGGTCGTCGGCATCCACGGTGATTCGGCCGACAGGGTCCGGTGCGTCGTCTTGAGGTGATTTAGACTCCAATACCGCGAGATAGGGGGTCAAACGGCTCCAGAACGACGTAAGTTCTTCTTGCAAATAATGTGTCAATGTTTTTCCTGGAAGAGTAATACAAGCAGTTTACCCTACGCGGAGGCACGTCCTTTTTTGTGCCCTCGACGCCTCGAAAAGGCCGAAGCCGGGGAATACCCGAATACTGGTTGATTGGCGTCCATCATAAAGACGTGATACAACTCGTACTTCGCGCTCGATCTCGATTTGAGAAATAGCGGTCGCGAATGCAATACACAACATTTACTGGATCAAAAATGGCAACAGGTACTGTGAAGTGGTTTAACGATGCAAAGGGCTTTGGTTTCATCACGCCGGACGACGGCGGCGAAGACCTGTTTGCACACTTTTCGGAAGTTCAAGGCAGCGGCTTTAAGTCCCTGCAGGAAAACCAGAAAGTGTCGTTCGAAGTGAAGCAGGGCCCGAAGGGCAAGCAAGCTGCGAACATCACGCCGGCCTAAGTACCAACGGTACATTGAGGCACGCGTAGGCGCTTGCGCCTAATACAAGAATGGCCCGCTTCCGCGGGCCATTTTTCTTTTCTGGCTGCCCGATTTTTGAGCGCGAACCGTTTAAATCGCGCGCATTCCCGACACCGCAAATTGCCCGAATTCCGCCGGCGTTTCTTCGATCTGTTGTGTGCGCAACACAGCCGCCGAAATTTCGAACACGGAAACCGCCTGCTTCAATTGCTGAGTCTGTTGATGCAGCGAAGCCGCCGCTGCCGCAGCCTGCTCGACGAGCGCCGCGTTTTGCTGCGTCATCTCGTCCATTTGCACGACCGCCTGGTTCACCTGCTCGATGCCCGTGCTTTGCTCGAGCGACGACGCACTGATTTCAGCCATCATCTGCGTCACGCGCGAGATCGAGGCGGACACGTTGCTCATCGCTTCGCCGGCATGCTCGACGAGCGCCGATCCGCCTTGGATCTCGGCGACCGATTCGCTGATCAACGTCTTGATTTCCTTGGCCGACTGCGCGCTGCGCTGGGCCAGTCCGCGAACCTCGCCTGCCACGACCGCAAAGCCGCGGCCCTGTTCGCCTGCGCGCGCCGCCTCGACGGCCGCATTCAGCGCGAGGATATTGGTCTGGAACGCAATGCCGTCGATCACCGAAATAATCTCGGCGATCTTGTCCGAGCTTTGCGCAATGCCGCGCATCTTGTCCACCACCTTGTCGACCACTTCGCTGCCGCGCGAGGTCGCCTCGAGGGCCGTTTCGGCGAGCGCGTTTGCTTCGCGCGCATGATCGGCGTTCTGACGCACTGTGGCAGTCAATTCTTCCATGCTCGACGCCGTTTCTTCGAGCGATGCGGCCTGGTTTTCAGTGCGTGCGGAAAGATCGGCGTTGCCGGTCGCGATTTCATCGGCGCCGAGGTGAATGGAGTCGGCCGACTCGCGAACGGTCTGCACGGTGCGCGCGACGCTCGCCTGCATCTTGGCAAGTCCTGAGAACAGCCGGCCGATTTCGTTGGTGCCCCGGGCTGCGATCGGCTGATCGAGACGCCCTTGTGCAATCCGGTCGAAGTGACGGCCCGCTTCCTCCAACGGTGCGACTACGCCACGGCGCAACGCCATATGCACCGCGAACGTCCCGCCGACCAGCGCCAGCAGAATCACAATGCTGACGACCCGGAACGCGGCCATACGCGCGTCGATGGAATCGAGCGACGCGCGGCTCGCCGCATTGCCGAACTGCGTGAAGTTATGCAACTCGGTCAGATAGCCGTCCTGGAACGATTGCGTCGGCTGGTCGAGAAACGCCTGAATGTTGTTTGCGTCCAGAAACTGCGCCAGTTCCGTGAGCGCGCCATGCAGCTTCTTGTAGCGCTCGGCGAGGGCTGCGGCACGGGCGCTGTTTTCGTCGCTCGTTTTCGGGGCGCTCATGAACGCGTTGAACGATTGCTCGGCGGCCGTCAGCTGCTCGCGCGCATGCTGAACGATTTCGGTCGGCTCCGCGCCGCCGCGCACCATGCGCGTACCGGCACGCGACAGGTTGATGCGGGCGTCCATCAGATGCTGCGTGGTTTCGTTGACGGCATCCACTTGTTTGAGCGCGATGTTCGAAAGGTCGCCAACGTCGTCATGGGTACGCGTGAGTGACCAGAAACCGAGACCTACCGTGACAAGCTGGAAAACGCAGAATGCGGCCAGAACACACAACAGGCCGGATGCGACCTTGATCTTGCTGAACATCGTGAACACCTGAAGGCAGAGAATGACGGGGAGTACCTCAGGGTTAACGGCAGCACCATTCTTTGCTTAAGATCAAAAACGCCAAAGATCGCCTTACGTCGCGTTTACGTCGGCCAACGTCTGCATTCCTACCGCCGCAAGCAACAATGCGGGGCAGATATTTCCGATTCACCTTGACGGCGCGCGTTAGCGCTTCCTAGAGTGGGTAGGGACTGACGCGCGTACGCCAGTGCGCACTGCCACCGCAGGCCTTCCTCGAAGGAATCACAATGACCGACCTACTCGACCGGGCGCGCGGCGCACTGCACGCCCAGCCGTTCAGCATGCTGTTAGGCGCAGAGCTGATGCACACGGGCACCGACGAACTGACGCTGAGCCTGCCGATCCGCGACGAGTTGCGGCAGCAGCACGGCTTCGTGCATGGCGGGGTAGTCAGCTATCTCGCTGACAACGCGCTGACCTTTGCCGGCGCACTGTCGCTCGGGCCCAAGGTCGTGACGGGGGAATACAAGATCAATTACTTGCGCCCTGCGGTGAACGGCACGCTGATCGCGCGGGCGAAGGTGGTGTATGCGGGCCGCCATCAGGCGACCTGCCAATGCAACATCTTTGTGATGGACGGCAACCGCGAAAGACTCGTCGCGGTTGCGCAAGGCACGGTCAACCGGATCGGCGAGAACGGCGATCACGAACCGGCGAATTAACGCTAAAGCCTCAAACGCGCGCCGCCGGCTCCCAGTGGCTTACTCCGCTGCGTAAGTCTTCTGCGTTTGTTCGCCGAGACCTTCAATGCCGAGACGGATCGTCTGGCCGGGCTTCAGATACACCGGATTCGGCTTGACGCCCATGCCGACGCCCGGCGGCGTGCCCGTGGAAATGACGTCGCCCGGTTGCAGGCTCATGCACTGCGACACATACGAGACCAGCTTGGCAACACCGAACACCATCGTCTTCGTGCTGCCGTTCTGATAGCGGTGTCCGTCCACTTCGAGCCACAGGCTGAGGTTCTGCGGATCGGCGACTTCGTCGCGCGTGACCATCCACGGGCCGATCGGGCCGAATGTATCGAAGCCCTTGCCCTTGTCCCAGGTGCCACCGCGTTCGATCTGCCATTCGCGCTCCGACACGTCGTTGATCACGCAATAGCCTGCGACGTAATCGAGCGCGTTCGCTTCGTCCACATACTTGGCCGGTTTGCCGATCACCACGCCAAGTTCCACTTCCCAATCGGTCTTCTTCGAGCCGCGCGGAATTTCCACGTCGTCATTCGGACCGGAGATCGCGCTCGTCCACTTGTTGAAGATGACCGGCTCAGCGGGCACGGGCAGATTCGACTCGGCCGCGTGATCCGCGTAATTCAAACCGATGCAGATGAACTTGCCGATCTTGCCGACGCACGGGCCCATGCGCGGATTGCCGTCAACAACCGGCAGCGAAGCCGCGTCCAGCACGCGCAGCCGGGCGAGGCCCTCGTCGGTCAGCGCCGCACCGTCGATGTCGGCAACTACGCCGGACAGATCGCGGATCTTGCCTTGCGCGTCGAGCAAGCCCGGCTTTTCCTGGCCTTTCGGCCCGTAACGAAGCAGTTTCATCGTTGCACTTTCCTCTGGGTTCAGTGGTGTTCGGTTGATACGTCAGTGCGCCGGCTTGCGACGCCCTGTGTCTATGCGTCAGTTCGACCAGCCCCCGTCGATCACATGTGCGTGGCCCGTGGTGAACGCCGATTCGTCCGACGCGAGATAGAGCGCCAGCGCAGCAATCTCTTCGGCCTTGCCGATGCGGCCCATTGGCTGGCGCGCGACGAACGCCGCCTGCACGGCTTCGAGCGTTGCACCTTGCGCCGCGGCCTGCGCCGCGATCCGCTGTTCGAGCGACGGCGACGACACTGTGCCCGGGCAGATCGCGTTACAGCGTACACCACGCGTGACGAAATCCGCGGCAACCGACTTGGTCAGCCCGATCACCGCCGCCTTCGACGCGCTGTACGCAAAGCGATTCGGCACGCCCTTCACGCTCGACGCCGCCGACGACATATTGATGATCGAGCCGACGCCGCGCTCCAGCATGGCGGGCAGGAATGCGCGAATCATCCGGTACATTGCCTTCGCATTGAGGTCGAATGCAAAGTCCCAGTCTTCCTCGCTGCATTCCAGGATCGAGCCCGCGTGCACGAAGCCTGCGCAATTGAACAGCACGTCGATCGGGCCGACTTCTGCGGCCAGCGCCTTGATGGCCTCGCCATCGAGCACGTCCAGCTTGCGCGCCTCGACGGGCTTGCCCGCGAGCCCGTCAATGCGGATGTCGGTGGCGATCACGCGCGCGCCTTCGCGCGCGAACATTTCGGCGGTTGCGAGGCCGATGCCCTGTCCCGCCGCGGTGATCAATGCTGTCTTGCCGGCCAGTCTTTGTGTCATCTACGACTCCAGTTGAATGGGCTAAACGTGTTCGTCACGTCACAGTCGATAAAACGCGGCGGCGTTGCCGCCGAAAACCGCTTCGCGCTCGCCGTCGTCAAGCGACGCAAGCAGCGTGTTGGCCACCGAATGCCACAACAGATAATCGCCGTTCAGTTCGAGCACGGGCCAGTCGCTGCCCCACATCAGCCGCGCGGGGCCGAACGTAGCAAGCAGGTGCTCGACGTATGGGCGTAGTGTCTCTTCGGTCCAGCCCGGCGATGCCTCGGTCGCGAGCCCCGACAGCTTGCAGTGCACGCCCGGCAGCTTCGCGAGCCGCGCGATCGCGTCGGCCCATGTTTGCCAGCCGGCCTGACCGTAGCGGATGGGCGGCTTGGCGCCGTGATCGACCACGATGCGCAGCGACGGAAAACGCCGCGCGAACGTTTCCACGTGGTCGACATGCCGTGCGTAGATCAGCGCGTCGAAGGCAAGGTCGTGCGCGATCAGCGCTTCGATGGCAGGCGCGAGATCGGGATTCGCAATCCATGTATCGTCGGGCAGGTCTTGCAGCATGGGCCGCACACCCTTGAACTTGGGCTCTTGCGCGAGCGCTCCGATCAAAGCCGGAGCCGTAGGCAGCAGGAGCGGCACCCAGCCGACCACGCCGGCAATGGACGGCTCGTCGCGCGCAATGTCGAGCAGATAACGCGTTTCGTCGATGGTCGGCGCCGCCTGCACCACGACCGTTCTCTCGATGCCCGCCCTCTCTCGCAACGGTTTCAGATCTGCGGGACCGAAAGGGCGGTACAGAATTTCGAGCTCCGGCGTAAGCCACTCATAGTCGCCGCGAGCGGGGTCCCAATAGTGCTGATGAGCGTCGATATGCATCTTCACATTCAGTTCTGTGGCGCGGGCGCGCGAGGGTCGAGCAAGCCTTCCTCGCGCAACGCGGACCACAAGGCCCCGGGAATCGGCAACTCGAACGACGCAGCGTTCTCACGCAATTCGTCGGCACTGCGCGCGCCGGTCAGCACGGTGGCGACCGCCGGATGCGCATACGGAAACTGCAAGGCTGCGGCGGCGAGCGGCACGCCGAGGTTTCGGCAAACCGTCTCCAGTCGCGCCACTCGCTCGATGACTTCGCGCGGCGCCTCGCCGTAATTGAATTTCAGATCGCCTTCGACGCCGCGCGCCAAAATGCCCGAGTTGAACGCACCGCCTAACAGGATGCTGACGCCGCGCTGTTCGCACGCCGGCAAGAGGTCGTCGAGAGTCGCCTGTTCGAGAAGCGTATAACGGCCCGCGAGCAACGCGCAATCGATATCGAACTCGGACATCGCGTCGAGTATTACGGCGCCTTCGTTGACGCCGAGCCCAACGGCCTTGACCGCGCCGGCCGAGCGCAGTTCGTCGAGCGCGCGAAAACCACCGCCTTCGGTCAGTTGCCGCCAGTAGTGAGGATTGTTCTCGCCGTGCGTGACTCGGCCAATGTCGTGGACCAACAGAATGTCGATGTCGACGATGCCGAGGCGCTGCTGGCTGTCTTCGAACGAACGCAGAATACCGTCGTGCGTGTAGTCGTAAATCGCTTCGAAGGGCAGCGGATCCTGCCAGCCTTCGCTGCCGTCGTAGGGGTTGGTGCGCGGTACGAAACGGCGGCCCACCTTCGTCGACAACACGTATTCGCTGCGTGGATAGCGGCGCAAAGCGTCGCCAAGACGATGCTCCGCTTTGGTGTGGCCGTAATGCGGCGCGGTGTCGAAATAGCGCACGCCGGCGTTCCAGGCGGCCGCGACGGTGGCGTGTGCTTCTTCTTCGGACAGATCGCGGTAGAGGCCGCCGAGCGGCGCGGTGCCGAGACTCAATCCGGTTACTTGCAATGCGCTGCGGCCAACGCGGCGGCGTTGCTGGATTTTCGAACCGTTCGTTGCAGTCATTGAGCGTGTCTCCTTCTTGCTCCGGTCGCATGCAAGTGGTTGCTGTTGCATGCTCTTTTTATCACACGGCAAGGCAACGCTCAGTGCGGCGCCACAGTAACCACGCGTCGAGGCGCGGCGGTGCTCGACGGCAAGCATGCCGGCCCGACCGGCTCGAACGTCTTGTACGTAAGAATGAATTCCTGATGACCCAGCATTTCAGATTTGGAAGGCGCGCCCTGCGACACCGCCACCGTCTGCTCGAACACTTCGCGTCCCACTTCGTCGAGCGTGCCGCGGCCTTCCAGAATACGGCCTGCGTCCACGTCCATGTCGCCAGCCAGGTTCCGATACGTCGCGGGATTCGCGCATATCTTGATGACCGGCGAAATTGCCGAGCCGACCACCGAACCGCGTCCGGTCGTGAACAGAATGACATGCGCACCGCACGCGATCAGTTCGCCGATTTCCGCGTTGTCGCTAATGTTCGGAAAGCCGAACCGTGGCTCGCCGTCCGACACCACATCGAGCAGATAGAGGCCGCCGGTCGGCGGAATATCGCCTGGCTTCACGATGCCCGCAATCGGCGACGCGCCGCTCTTCGCATACGCGCCTAGCGATTTCTCTTCCTGCGTGGTGAGGCCGCCGTCCGCGTTGCCGACCGCAAAACTACCGTGGCCGAGAATCGAGTAATAGCGCGCCGCTTTCGCGACGCACGCGACGATCGCGTCGCCCAGTTCCGGCCGCGCGGCGCGGGTCTTCATATGAAATTCGCAGCCTACCAGCTCGCCGGTCTCTTCGAAGATGCAGGTCGCGCCCGCGTCGATCAGATGATCGAACGCGCGGCCAACCGCCGGATTCGCGGTGATGCCGCTCGTGCCGTCCGAGCCTCCGCAGATCGTACCGATCACCAGCTCGCTGAGCGCCATTGGCACTTTCTCTTGTGCGGCGAGTTGCTTGCGCGCGCCGCGAACCCAGTCGACGCCATATTGGATCGTGCTGCGCGTGCCGCCCTTTTCCTGGATCGTCAGCACTTCGACGGGGCGGCCACTCCCGCGAACCACGTCGACGAGATAGTGCTTGTTCATGCTCTCGCATCCCAGCGAGACGAACAGCACCGCGCCGACATTCGGATGCGTTGTGAGCCGCTCGAGCATTTTCTCCGCGTACTCATTCGGATAGCAGCCGGGAAAGCCGATCAGATGAACCGGCGGCTCGCGCCCGGCAGATCCGTCGGCAAGCGTGTCGCCGAACGCGTCGAGCGGCTCGCGAAACTCTGTGACGATCTCGCGCGCCACGTGGTGCGCGCATTCGACCAGATAAGCGACCGCGACGACATTGCGAATGCCTTTGCGGCCATCGCTGCGCGGATAGCCTTGCAGCATGGGCTGCTGCGCGGAGGCAGTTGCTACGGAAGTGTCAGTCATGGTCGTTCCACCGCAGCGCGAAGCCGCGTCGTTATGCGCGAATCAGTGATGTACGAATTGATGACCGGCGTCGTGCGTATAGGTCGGCAGGTAATCGCTTTCGAGGTTGTGCGTATGCAGATGCGCCCCGCGCTGCACCGCTTCAGTGACATGGCCGATCACTGCGCCGTAGCGCAGCACCTTGTCGTCCTTCGCCAGATCGCGGCGCGCTACCTTGTGCCCGAGTTCGATGGTTTGCGTGAGAGTCACGCTCTCCCCTTCGATCTCCAGTTGCGTGCCGGCGTCGAGCCTCGCCGCCGCGATCAGGCAATTGTCCTCGGGACTGAGCAGGATCAAACGCGGATCCGTTTGCGGGCGACTGGTCAAATGAGTTCTCCGTTAGACCGTGGCGACGCATGCTACGAGCGGACATGCTAAATTCACCAATGAACGCATTATTCATATATGCACTTTTCGAAGTCAAGGGAAGTGCACTGCACCAATGGTCCGTGTTTTCCCTGGACGCATCCGCTCGCAGGAATCGGCCGTCGCACTTACACTCAAGCGCCAGGTACGAACAGCCCACGGAATGACCTTACGATGGACGCAGAAGACAAAGACGATGCCGACCGTTATCGCGCTCCTGCGCTCGACAAAGGTCTCGACATCCTGGAGTTGCTTGCAGAGCAGAAGCAAGGCCTCACGCGCGCCGAGATCACCAAGCTGCTTGGACGCAACGCGAGCGAGATGTACCGGATGCTCGAACGTCTGGTCGCCCGGCAATACGTGGTGCGTTCCGCGAGCGGCGATCGTTACTCGCTGAGCCTCAAGCTGTATGCGCTCGCCCATCGTCATCCGCCGATGAACCGGCTCATCTCAGAGGCGTTGCCGCTCATGCAACGTTTCGCGGATGCCGCCGAACAGTCGTGTCACCTCGCCGTGTACGACCGCGGCAATCTGCTTGTCATCGCGCAAGTGGACGGACCGGGCACCTGGGGCATGTCGGTGCGGCTCGGATCGCGGGTCGGCCTGATCGACACTGGCTCGGGCCGCGTGATGCTCGCATTCCAGACGATAGAGCAGCGCGCGCAGATGCTCGCCGAGCACACCAAGGTGAAGGGCGAAGTGACGATAGACCGCGACGCCCTCGAAGCAGCGTGCGAACGGATTCGCGCGGCGGGCTTCTCGCAGAAGGACAGCCAGCAGACGTTCGGCGTGACGGACGTGACCTTTCCGATTCTCGGCCCGTCCGGCCAGGCAATCGCGGCGCTCACGTGCCCTTATCTGAAGCGTATCGACGAATACGTCGCGCCTACGCTCGCAGCCGCGACTACGCTGCTGCGCGAGACGGTTCAGGCGCTGTCCATGTTCAGCGAGAAGGGTGTCTGACGCGTGGCTGACTGACTCGATGCAGACCGCTCGCGCGCATGGTTTAGAATGGCGACCCTCTCAAAAATGTCGCCGCATGAATCCGTTCATGCGCGCCCTTCGATAAGCAATGGCGAAACTTCTGACCGATTCCGAATTCCAGCGTTTTTCCGAACTCCAGCAGAAGCAATCGAGCTTCACGATCACGCCTGCAGAAGCCGACGAACTCCGCGACATCGTCGCTCATGCGCAAAAGCGGCGTGACGACCGTGCGGCAGCGATGAAGAGCATCGAGACTTTCATCCAGCAATTCGACATCAGCCCCGACGAACTGTTTTCACCTGAGCAGATTGGTGAAGCCGCGCGCACATATGGCCTGATTCCCGCCGCCAAGAAAGAACGCGTGCTGCCGCCCTCGTTCACGTTCAACGGCAAGCCGTATCAATGGACGACGCGTCAGTTGCCGGACGATATTCGCGTGCCGCTGTTCGATGCATTCAAGGCGGGGCAATCGGTGAAGTCGTTTATCGCGACGCCGAAGGATTCGAGCCGCTGCGCGGCAACCATCGCGCGGCTGGAACGCGAAACCGGTGCGGTGTATGCGGATGCGTGGCTCGAAGAGTTGGCCGTCACGCGAGCGCAGGTCGATGAAGCGGCTGCGAAGCTGCCGGCCTGATCACTGCTGTTGCGCAGGTGCTCGCACCTTCGAATCAACGCGCGCCGCGCACCGTCGCGGCGCTCTTCTCCTGCTCCGCTTCTTTTTCCAGCGCCATCCGGAAGCCCACCACACTCGGGTCTTCCGTTGGCGTGATCGTGAAGCCGCTCGCTCTCGCGAGCGCGATCATCGCAGTGTTCTCCCGCAACGCCTCGCCGACAAGCCAATGTATACCGCGCGCACGCGCATACCGGATAATTCGGTCGGTCAGCAACCGGCCAAGCCGTCGCCCTTTCTGATCCGAGCGAATGGCAACTGCGAATTCTGCCGTTTCGTTATCCGGGTCCGCCACCGCGCGCACCACGCCGAGCGTGCGCGCCAGGCCCTCGTCGCTTTGCACTGTCGCGATCAGCGCCATTTCACGGTCGTAATCGATCTGCGTCATGCGTGCGAGCTGCGAATGATCGAAGCTGCCTACTGCACCGAAAAACCGCAGCCGCAAATCCTCGGGCGTCATCGCTTCGACGAAGTCGTGATGCGCGGCCTCGTCTTCGGGGCGAATCGGCCGCACCGTAATACGCAGACCTTGCCAGTCGAGTGTCTCCTCGAAGCGGCGCGGATACGGCATGATCGCGAGGCGGCTGCGCGTCGGCGCGATGCGCAGTGTGGGTGCGACAACCGTCACATGATCGCGGTACACGCGCAGCGTGAGCGTAAGACCGACGATTTCCCTGACGTCGCAGACGGCTTGCGAGAGCGCCGTCAAGGCGGCTAGCGCAGGCTCCGGCGCGATCAGCCGCGCATACGGCGACCGTGTGACGATGTCGCGGGCGAGCGTCGGATTGAGCGGCGGCAGACCATAGAGTCGCAGCGGCTCGGAAACACCATCGGCGGACGGCGCCGTGAAGCGGAACACAGGACCGAAGTTGTCGTCGTCATGAAGCTCCACGGCGATGTCGACTACCGGCTTGCGCTCAGACGGCGGGCTGGTTTCCGCACAGTCCGATTCGCGCGAACTTTGCGCCGCGTCGGGACGCTCGCCCACGCCCGCTGCATTCGCTGTCGGCACCGTTTCTATGTCGAGCCCGAAACGCTTCAACAAGTCCGCTGCCGCTTCACCGGTTAATTCGCGTTCCCCCGCAGCAAGCGCGGCGCGAGCCTGCGCCTGCGCGGCGTCGATCGCATCAGGGACTTCCGCTGGCAGGCCCTCCGGCGTCTGCATCAGCAATTCGC
Source organism: Paraburkholderia sp. 22098 (assembly GCF_052045935.1). Lineage (NCBI taxonomy): Bacteria > Pseudomonadati > Pseudomonadota > Betaproteobacteria > Burkholderiales > Burkholderiaceae > Paraburkholderia > Paraburkholderia sp. 22098. The sequence continues at coordinate 51,119 of NZ_JBQEPV010000006.1, forward strand.
GCCCCATCCGGTAATCGACGAGACGCGCGAATGCGCGGGCGAGCCGCTGCGGCGTCGTGTGAACCGGAATTCCTTGCGCATGCAACGCGTCGCGCGTAGCAGCGTCGAGTCCGCCAAAGAAGCATGCGAGCAGTCCGCGATACGCGTACCGCTGATTTTCGATCAGCGCCTGCGCCACGTCGCCGACCGGCGCGCCATGTGTCGAGGCATGCACGACGAATGCAGTGCCGGTGCCGCGATATTCGGCAAGCAGCTTCAGCGCCGTGCCGAAGTGCTCGGGACGAGCGTCGTCGCCGAGTTGCAGCGGGTTGCCGCCTACCGCATGCGGCAGCGCCTCCTGCAGCGCCTGCGACGCTTGCTCCGGCCACGGCGCGAGCGTATCGCCAGCGGCGGCGAAGGCGTCGCACGCAAGCGTCGCGAGGCCACGGTCGCTAGTGATCAGCGTCGCGGTCGCACCCGCTGCGACGCGACCCACGCCAAGCGTTTCGATTTCGTCGAGCAGGTCGTCGAGCGCGTCGACGCGTACCATGCCGGCGCGGCGAAATGCGGCGGTATAAAGCCCGTCGGCGGGATCGGCGCGGCCCGAGCGCAGAGCAAGCACGGGCTTGTTGCGCGCCGCCGCGCGAGCCGCCGACATGAATTTGCGCGCCGCCTTCACGCTGTCGAGTTCGAGCAGGATCGCGCGCGTGCCTGGGTCGCTCGCGAGATAGTCGAGCACATCGCCCGCGTCGACATCCGCCTCGCCGCCGAGGGCGATCGCGTGCGAAAAACCGAGGCCGCGTGCATGCGCCCAGCCGAGCACCGCGTTGGTCAGCGCGTTCGACTGCGAGACCCACGCCACGCCGCCCGCCTTCACAGTGCACGACGGCGCGCCGAAATGCGCGCGCAGCGCCGGCGTCACTACGCCGAGACTGCCCGGTCCAACAATCCGCAAAAGATGCGGCCGCGCCGCCGCCAGCGCATGCCGCAGCGCGAGCCTGTCGTCGTCGCAGCGCATCTCGCCGACAATGATCGCCGCGCGCGTCCCTAAACCGCCGAGTTTGTGAATGATGGAAGGCCAGCTAGGAGCCGGCGTGCAGATGAGTGCCACGGTGGGCGCTTGCGGCAAGTCGCCGACATCGCCGATTACCGGGTGCCCGCTCAGCGTTTCGTATCTCGGATTGACCGGCCACAGCGGACCCTCGAAGCCGCCTTCCAGCAAGCGCGCCCAGACCATCGCGCCGGTGCTGCCCGGCCGCTCGGAGGCGCCGATCACGGCGACAGATTTGGGTCGGAACAACGCGTCGAGATTGCGAACGGTCACAGGCGCTCCGCAGATGAAAATGGCGCGCCGCTCGGACGTCGACGCGCGCGTGTTCCTCAGCATAGGCGAAGAGCGGCCATCGCGCGGCGCTTCTCGCGCACGAGCCACAGCCCTGGCAATCGGAGGTTGACCGGCGCAACCGCGCATTGGGATTTTTTTAGCGCGCGCAGGCAAAATGCAGTGCTTCAATGCGACAATTGCAGGCGATCCGCGCGCCTTCACATCGGCCGCACTGCCCCGCACGATCCAAGAGACAGAAGGTGATGTATGCGACGCTTGCCATCGCTCATCGCGTTGCGCTTTTTCGAGGAAACAGCGCGCCACATGAGCTTTAACCGCGCGGCGAGCGCGCTATGCGTGACGCAAGGCGCCGTTAGCCGGCAAATCAAACTGCTCGAGGAATCGCTCGGCGCGAAGCTGTTCGAGCGCGATCACAAAGGCATTCGCCTGACGCCCGTGGGACTGCAATTCCTGCCTTGCCTGTCCGACGCGTTCGACACCATTGAGCGCGGTTTCCGGCAGATCACCGCGGCAAAGGGCCGGCGCCGTCTCGTGGTGGCCGTACCGCCTACCTTCGCGACGCAATGGTTCTCGCCACGGCTTGGTTCACTCGCTGATGAGATGCCCGACGTCGAATTGTCGATTCGCACCGAGCCGACCGCCGACTGCCACTGCACGATCCGCTTCGGCCGTCATGCATTGCCCGACGCACACTCCGAATTGCTGATGACCGAGCGCCATGCACTGGTGGGCGCGCCGATGCTGCTCGGCGAGCCGCTCGACAGGCTGCTTGAACACATGCCCGCGCTGCACGTGCTGCACAACGACGCGAGGCTGGACCTGTGGCCGAACTGGCTCGCCACGGCGGCGCTGCCCGCGCGTTACGCGGACAACGGCATTGAATTCTCGACGCTGGAACAGGCGATCCGCGCCGCGCGCAAGGGCGCGGGCCTCGCTATCGTCGACAGAAATATGATCGTCGAGGAACTGGCGGATGGCAGCCTCGCGCAGTTCTCCGATGTCGAAGTGGCCGGCCCGTTCGGGTACTGGCTGGACGTCGCGCCTCAGCACGCCGCCCTCGAATATGTGCAGGCGTTCGCGGGATGGTTGCGCGAACAAGTACTGAACATGGGCTAGCGGCCATTCCATCCAATGGCAAGCCGAAAGCGAGCCTCGAAATAAAAAAGCCGCGTGCATGACACGCGGCTTTCTCTGATCTGAACAGGCTCCGCCGGCCACATGCGCTGGCGGACGGGCTCAACTCGTCACATTGCCTTCTTGAACGGCGCGCCCGAATGCTCGCGCAACTCGTTGAACACGATTTTCGGCCACGCCTTCTGCGCAACTTCGATCTCCGACACATGCGAGGCCAGATACGTGGGCGCGTCGGATGCATCGAGCGCGATGCGTGCGGCGTATGAGTCGGTGAAGCGGCGCAGTTCCGCAGGGTCGTCGCACGTCACCCAGCGGGACATGCGGTAGCGCGCGGGCGCCATGCGCACGTCGACCTTGTATTCGGTCGACAGACGGTGCGACACGACTTCGAACTGAAGTTGGCCAACCGCGCCCAGAATCATCAAACCGCCCACTTCGGGACGGAACACCTGAATCGCGCCTTCCTCGCCAAGCTGCTTGAGCGCCTCGCCGAGTTGCTTTGCGCGCATCGGGTCGACCACCTCGACGGTCTGGAAGATTTCCGGCGCGAAGAACGGCAGTCCGACGAACTGCAACGCCTCGCCTTCGGTCAGCGTATCGCCGAGGCTCAGCGTGCCGTGATTCGGAATACCGATAATGTCGCCCGGATACGCCTCACTCACCGTCTCGCGCCGCTGCGACAGGAACGTCACAACGTTATTCGCGCGAAAAGTCTTGTTCGAACGCGTCACCTTCACGGCCATGCCGCGCTCGAAACGCCCCGAACACACACGAATAAACGCCACGCGGTCGCGGTGCGCCAGATCCATGTTCGCCTGCACCTTGAAAACGACGCCGGTGAACTTCGGCTCGTCCGGCATCACCGGACGCTGCACCGTCATGCGCATCGACGGCGGCGGCGCCAGGTCGACCAGCGCGTCGAGAATTTCCTTCACGCCGAAGTTGTTGATCGCCGAGCCGAACAGCACCGGCGATTGCTGACCGGCAAGAAACTGCTCGCGGTCGAAATCGGGCGTTGCGCCGGTGATCAGGTCGATCTCTTCCTTTGCCTTGGTCCAGCTGTGGCCGAAACGGCGCTCGCCTTCTTCATCGCTCAACGCTTGCAGCGTTTCAACCGCGCCGCCGGCCGTGTCCTGCCCGGCCCGGAACACACGAACCTGATCGCGCTGAATGTCGTAGACGCCCTGGAATTCCTTGCCCATGCCGATCGGCCATGTGAACGGCACCGCCGCGACGCCGAGATGCTGCTCGATCTCGTCGAGCAGTTCGAGCGGCTCGCGCACCTCACGGTCGAGCTTGTTGATGAAGGTGACGATCGGCGTCTTGCGGCTGCGGCACACTTCGAGCAGCTTCAGCGTCTGCGCTTCGACACCGTTCGCGCCGTCGATCACCATCACGGCCGCATCCACCGCCGTGAGCACGCGATACGTGTCTTCGGAGAAGTCTTCGTGGCCCGGCGTGTCGAGCAGATTAATAACCGCGTCGCCGTACTCGAACTGCATCACCGAACTCGCGACGGAAATGCCGCGCTGCTTTTCGATTTCCATCCAGTCGGAAGTCGCGTAGCGATTGCTCTTGCGGCCCTTAACGGTGCCCGCAATCTGAATCGCGCCCGAAAACAGCAGCAGCTTTTCGGTCAGCGTGGTTTTGCCCGCGTCCGGGTGGGAAATGACCGCAAAGGTGCGGCGGCGTTTGAGTTCGGAGACTGACATCGGGTCTGGCGGTCACGGATAGGGGTTCGGCGGTCTTCGGAAGCTTGTGGCCTCCGGGCTGCCACGCGTGGCGCGGCGGCGTCGAGCTGCGGGAGTCGGGTCGGGAACCCGCATCACTATGGCAACCGGGCCGCGTCGGAAAACAGGTCGGGAACGAGCGTTCGACAATACGGATAATCGCCAGCGCAGAACAGCGCAGGGAACGAATGATACACGCCGGGACGGCGGACGTGGGAAAGCCGCCCGCAAGGGGCGGCCGGCCGGCGCTACTGTCAGAAACGTTCGCCGGGCGGTGAAGCGGTTACCTTTGGCCCGTAACCGCGCCGCCGCCGGGTTGCACGCTTCGTGTCCTAGCCGCCGCTCGCTTCGGTCAACGTCAAATGTTTAGTCTCCGGCGCCCAGGCAATCGAAACGATCATGCCGACCAGCAGCACGGCCGCGAGCACGAACATTGTGATGTGAAAGCCGAGCGTGGCGATGCCGAGCGGCAACAGAAACGTCCCCACTGCGGAGCCGAGACGGCTGCAAGCAATGGCCAGTCCGACGCCGCAGGCGCGTACTTCGGTGGGAAAGCACTCGGGCGGGAACACGCCGACCAGGTTTGAGAATGCCGACATGGTCAGCGTGAAAATGCCGAACGCGACAATCATGGCGAGCGTCGCCGATTCCGGCAGCAAGCTGAGCGCGATCAGCGACACGCACGTCACCGCGAACGAGCCGATCAGGAAAACGCGCCGCGGCAGTTTGATCGTGAGCCAGATACCGATCAGCGCGCCAAGCACGAGAAAGCCGTTCAGCAGCAAATCCGCGCCTGAGTCGTTGTTCAGATGAATCGCCTTCAGGATGGTCGGCAAAAATGTGTAGACCGCGAAATACGGAATCACGAGGCACACAAAAAACGCGCAGTTAAAGATAGTCCGACGAATCAGGTCTTTCTCGAAGAGACGCATGAAGCCGCCAGCCGTTTGCGCGTGCTGGTCGTGAGCGCCGTCGAGCGTTACGTTCTCGCCGAAGTGCTTGAGCACGACCGACCTCGCCTCCGCGATCCTGCCTTTGCCGAGCAGCCAGCGCGGCGACTCGGGCGTGCCCATGCGCAACACCAGCACGATCAGCGCCGGAACGCCCGCAGAGGCGAGCAGCCAGCGCCAGGCATCGGGCGAGGCGTCGGCGTAGTGCATGCCGAGCACGTTCGCCACCACGTAACCAATCGTCCACACGACGCTGAACGACCCGAGCAATGTTCCGCGATGCTTACGCGGCGAGAATTCCGCGAGAATCGCATGTCCCACCGCAAAATCGCCGCCCATGCCGAAGCCGATCAATACGCGCAGCAAGCAGAGTTCGAAAGGCGAGTGCACATAGAACTGCGCAAACGCGGCCACGGTGATGATGACAAAGCTCAACAGAAAGATTTTTTGCCGCCCGAGCCGATCCGACAGCCAACCGAACACGAGGCTTCCAAAGAAAATGCCCATCAGCGCCGAACTGCCGATCATGCCCATCCAGAATGCGTCGAGTGGCATTTGACGATTCATCGCGGCCAGCGCGTAGCCGATTGTGCCGAGCGCGAAACCTTCGGTGAAATGCGCGCCAAACGTGAGGCCGGCGATCTTCACGTGGAACGCGTTCAACGGCACGTCGTCGATGGAAATGGGGCGGTTCGCGGACGGCGCCGCAGCCGGGAAAGTGGGGGCGAGGCCGAGAGGGCTCGCCTGGACATCCTGATTACTCACGCTGTCTCCTTGATTTATTGGCTTTTTCGGGCGGCGAACGCGATGCGCTCCCGCCCGTATGAGGTTTGACGATCAGCGTCCGAGCCCGCCCATCATCATGTATTTGAGTTCGGTGTATTCATCGAGCCCATACTTCGATCCTTCGCGGCCGAGGCCCGATTGCTTGACGCCGCCAAACGGCGCGACTTCGGTGGACAGAATCCCTTCGTTAATGCCGACCATGCCGCTTTCGAGCGCCTCGCCCACGCGCCATGCACGCGCCAGATCGCGCGTATAAAAGTACGCGGACAGCCCGAACGGCGTCGCGTTGGCCGCGGCGACGGCTTCGTCTTCGGTCTTGAAGCGAAAACACGCGGCGACCGGTCCGAAGGTCTCTTCCTGCGCAATCAGCATCGAACTGGATGCATCGACGAGAACCGTCGGCTCATAAAAGGTGCCGCCAAGCGCATGCGGCTTTGCGCCGGTCAGCACCTTCGCGCCCTTTTGCAACGCGTCGGCCACATGCGCCTCCACCTTCGTCAGCGCGGCCTGATTGATCAACGGCCCTTGTTCGACGTCGCCTTGCAACGCGTTGCCCACGCGCATCTTGCGCGCCGCCTGCGCGAGCGCCAGCGTGAACGCATCGTAAATGCCGTCCTGCACGTAAAAGCGATTCACGCACACGCAGGTTTGTCCCGTGTTGCGGAACTTGGACGCCATCGCGCCTTGCACGGCGGCGTCGAGATCCGCGTCGTCGAACACGATGAACGGCGCGTTGCCGCCCAACTCCAGCGAGAGCTTCTTCAACGTATCCGCCGATTGCTTCGCGAGCAGCTTGCCCACGCGCGTGGAGCCCGTGAACGAGAGCTTGCGCACTACGTCGGATTCGGTGAGCGCGCCGCCAATTGCGACGGCATCGCCGGAGATCACGTTGAACACCCCCGGCGGAATGCCCGCCTTCTCTGCGAGCACGGCCAGCGCCAATGCGGACAGCGGCGTTTCCTCGGAGGGCTTGAGCACCATCGTGCAACCGGCCGCCAGCGCGGGGCCCGCCTTGCGCGTGATCATCGCGAGTGGAAAATTCCACGGCGTGATGGCCGCGACCACGCCGACCGGTTCGCACGTCACGATGATTTTCGCGTTCGGATTCGGGCTCGGAATCACGTCGCCATATGCGCGCTTCGCTTCTTCGGCGAACCATTCGAAGAAGCTCGCCGCATAGCCGACTTCGCCACGCGCTTCGGCGAGCGGCTTACCTTGTTCGCGGGTCAATAGCGCAGCAAGCGCATCGCGATGTTCGAGCATCAACTCGCCCCAACGCTTGACGCGCGCGCTGCGCTCTTTCGCCGTCAACGAGCGCCACGCGGGAAACGCCCGTTCCGCGGCGGCAATGGCTTGCGTCGCCTCCGCCGCGCCGGCCTTAGCCACTTGCGCGATTACTTCGCCTGTCGCGGGATCGAGCACGGGATAAGTGCTTGCGCCTTCGTACCACTCGCCGCCGATGTAATGCCCTGTCCGGAGAAATTCGTTCATGCCGCTTCCTCCAGCTTCTCGGCGAACGCGTCTTGCGCAAGTCTTGGCTCGCGCGCGATGCGCTTGCCAGCGGTGTAGTCGTTGATCAGATCGCACGGCGTGTAATTGCGTTCGAGTTCGAAGATCTCTTCGTCGGACAGCGCCGTGCCGAGCGCGGCGATCGCGCTGTCGAACTGCGCCGGCGTGTCCGCGCCGACCAGCATGCTCGCCACGCCTTCGTGCCTAAGCACCCACGCCTGCGCTATCTGCGCCGCGGACACGCCGCGACGGGCGGCCACGCGCGCCACCGACGCCGCAATCTGCCGCGACACATCATCGCCATACATTTGCGCGGTGAAGAAGTCGGTCTGATTGCGCGTCGAGTTGGCGTCGCTTGTCAGCAGGCCGCGCGCAAGCGGGCTGAATACGGAGACACCGACGCCCTGATCCTTGCAATACGGGATCATCTCGCGCTCTTCCTCGCGATACGCGAGGTTCAGCTGCAACTGCATGTTGATCGGCTTATGCCAGCCGTTGCGTTCGCAAACCTGCATGATCTTCGCGAACTGCCACGTGTACATGGTGGAGACGCCGATATAGCGTGCCTTGCCCGCACGCACGATGTCGTTCAGCGCGCCCATGGTTTCCTCGACCGGCGTGTTCACGTCGAAGAAATGCAGCATGTAGATGTCGACGTAATCCATACGAAGGCGCGTGAGCGACCCGTCGATGCCGTCCATGATGTGTTTGCGCGAATGACCACCCGCGTTCTGGTATGTGCCCATGTCGTAGCCGACTTTGGTCGTCACGACGATCTCCTCGCGGCGCGCAAGGCGCTTCAGAATGCGGCCGACGACTTCTTCGCCGACGCCCGTCGAATAGAAATCCGCGAGGTCGATGAAATTGACGCCGGCTTCCAGCGCATGGCGAACGATCGGCTCGCTGCGCGCCTCGTCGAAAATCCAGGGCTTCCATTGGGGCGTGCCCATATTCATCGTGCCGAGGCACAGACGCGAAACCTTCAGGCCGGATTGGCCGAGGCGAATGTATTCCATGAAAGGTGTCTCCTTGCAGATCAGATGCGGCTGCCTTCGATCGAGGCCGCGATCAGCGTTGTTTGGGGGTGTAGAACGGGTTCGAGACGTCGCGCGCGGCGGCGAACACTTCGTCGCGATGCGGCAAGCCTTTCATCGCGGCAAGGATCGCGTTTCTGCACGCGCGGTAGTTGTTTTCGAAGACGGCGTCGAGATCGTCGGTCGCTGGATTGACCCAGTTCGCGGACACGACAACCCAATCGTTCTCCGCTTCCGGAGGCAGCGTGCCGTTCTCCAACGACTCGGCCACCGCCTTCGCAATACCGGCTTGCGACGCGCCCCAGGTTGCGTTGCCATGGAAGTCGCTGCCGATCTGCGCCTTGTTCACGTAGAGCGTCAAAGGCTTGGTCGGCACGCCCGGACGCGCGATCACGACGAACGGCGCGTGACCCGTGGAAGGCGTCGCCAACGCGGTGGCGAACGCCTGGCCCGCTGGGCCGTTACGCGGGCCGACCAGCACGTTGATATGCGCGAGGTTGACGCCCGGTCCTTCGAATCCTTCGCCGATGAAAAGCTGTTTGTCCGTCAATACGCTCATGGTCTTTCCGTCAAGTTGAGTGGATGACCGATTGTGGCGTTCGGCATCCGCGACCATGTATCGATGAGTTTTGATCCGGGGTATGAGGCGAACTCAACTCCGGGTTTGTCCGGACCGCATAGAGAAAGCGGCGTGTTCGCGCAAGCGGAACGCACGCAAAGGTGAGAGTTTTCGGGACTGACGACGTCGCGCCGCGCACGACGCCGAAAGGTGAGCACGCGCGAAGAGGTTCTTGCACCAACGACGCGGCGTTGCTTGCGCGTCGGCATCGACGAAGCGAACGCAGAGCCGCGCTTTTATCTTTGCGAACGATTCTTCGTACAGCCTGGGAACACCCGCCAGCAAAGGCTGGCGCGGGTTTCGGACATGTCGGTGAGGCGCGGTCCCTACTTCGCACTCACCTCGGATTGGGTGCGCCCGGTGAAGAAGCCAGGCTCACCGAAGTATGTGGACCGGAGGCGCCGGTCGAGTGTGCGGACTCCAGGTTTCGATCTAAAGGTGAGCGTTTTCGGGGCCTGGTAGCGGTGCAGAAAAAACCGGGCGCAGCATCACTTCAGCAATGCGGACGACACGAAGCCTGCTAACCGCACCCTACACTTCGATCAGAAAACGCTCGCGATTCTTGCCCGCGAGCCACGCAGGCGAGCGCCCGCGGCCGCTCCAGGTCTCGCCGGTTTTCGGGTTGCGATACTTGGCGACCGAAGCGGCTTTTCGCGCAACGGTGCGTGTATTCGCGAAACCGAGCTCTTCGGCGGTCAGGTCGTACTCGGCGATCTTCTGTTTGATGTCGGCGATCGCTTGCGCGACTTCCTTGTCACGAGCCGCCGCAACTTCCTTGTGAAGCTTTTCGAGCTGAGCGGTCAACTGTTTGTATGAGGCCATCGCGAATGCTCCCGTTGATTGTGGCGAACCGAAGTGCGGACGCTATCAGACAAATAAAACGCCGGATAGAGAGCCCTTCATTGTCCGGCGCTAAAAGTGCGGCCGGTCATCGCCATAGCATGCGCACTCAATCGTCAATTGCATCGTACACGCGGCGCTCGAAGTCGACTGCCATGGGAAACGGCTCGATCGAACGGCGCTGGATCAGCATGATGCCGATCATGTCCTCGACCGGATCGGCGAACCAGCTCGTGCCGAAAGCGCCCGGCCAACCGAAGGAGCCAGCTGAGCGATAGCCTTGCGGAAGTTGCTGCGCCGGATCGTCGACGATCGACAAACCGAGGCCGAAGCCCTGGCCCGCCCACATCACATGACCGAACGCCGGGAGGCGGCGTTGATCCCGAGTCAGAAAATTCGAGCGCATCAGATCGACCGAGCGATGCGACAGCAAGCGCACATCGTCGACACGTCCACGCCGCAAAAGCAACTGCGCGAACTGCAGATAGTCCTGAGCGGTGGAGACGAGCCCGCCGCCGCCGCTCTGAAAGCGCGCCGGATTGGCCCAGCGGCTCGCAGACGCATGATCCTCGACCACGCGCCGCCGCGTTTCCGGATCGACGCCATATGCGGTAGCCAGACGGGCGAGCTGCGGCTCGGGCACCCAGAACGCGGTGTCGCGCATGCCCAGCGGCTCGAAAATGCGCGTGCGGAAAAACTCCCCCAGCGGCATGCCGCTCACTCTCGCGATCAGCGCGCCGAGCACGTCGGTGGCGATGCCGTAATGCCAGCGCGAGCCCGGCTGAAACATCAGCGGCAATTGGGCGATGCGCTCGAGCCACGCGTTCACGTCGCCATGCCCATCGACGCCGTTGAACGCCGTCGCGTACGCCTGTGCCAGCGGGCCGGTCGCGGTGAAGTGGTATGCGAAGCCCGCGCGATGCGTCAACAGATCGAGCACGGTAAGCGGCGTGCGCACAGGATCGGTCGCATCGAGCGGACCGCCGGGATCGCGCAACACGCGCGGCGACGACAGTTCGGGCAACCACTGCGCGATGGGCGCGTCGAGCGCGAGCCGATCTTCTTCGATCAGCATGAGAATGGCGGCGCTCGTCACCGGCTTGGTCATCGACGCGATGCGAAACAGCGTGTCGCGCTCCATCGGCAACTGCGCGGCTTCGTCGCGCAGACCGAGCGCCTCGAAGTAGCCGGTTTCGCCGCGGCGCCAGACGAGCGCCACCGCGCCGGCGACATCGCCCCGGTCCACGTAACCCTGCAAGGTGCGCGTCAGGGCTGTCAGCCGAGCTGACGAAAATCCAGCTGCTTGCATGTCGATAGTGTGTCCTGGCTTAAGCGTCGTCTGTAGACGATAACGAGATGGCAGCGAGTTTGCAGCGCGCAGTGCTGGTCAGGCCTTCTGGCGCTCTTCCAACGCCGCGAGTGCGGCATTAAGACGTTTGATGCGACTGGCCTGTGTCGGCATGCGAACCGAGCCGGAAACCGAATCGATGCGGTTACGCCAATACGACAGCGGTATGCGGTCTTCGGCGGAAATGTGCGAAATGACGTGTTCGAGATGTTGGATGTCTTTTTCGAGTTGGTGATGATTCATTCTTTTCCCCGGAATACTCGTTGACTTAATTCGAAACGCAATGAAAAAGCACAACTGTGCCGTTTCTAACGTCTACTTCCGTTAGTCGGCAACTTCTTCCTCGCTTTTGCCGCGTGGTCTATTTATTCGGCAAAAGCTGCTGGTCGCATGCGCTGGCGAACCTGTGAAAACAGAATACTGCCGCGGGGTTTCATGTTCCGTTACCTGCCGCACCGACTTCGCTTCAGTGCGAAAAAATACCGTGACTTTTTATGGATGTCGATCCATTAGGAATAAAAACCAAGGTCGCTGATTAATATGCGAGTGGCATAGACACGGTTTTGTCTCCCACGCATTAGACGCATATATTTATGACGTTCGTGCACTTCTGAAAGCGCGCCCTCGGCGCAATAGTTCGCCGCTGAAGGCCGTAAGCATTTTGAATAGGGAGTTATGCGGGGCCGGTGTACAAATTGGGCGGCACAGTCCCGGCAAGACTATTGGACCGAAGGCAGTCGAACCAATGCCTTCGGTCCGCACCCGCAATGGCGCAGCCGCAGCGCTATTACTTTGCGCGGCAGGCGTAGATCAAGCTGAGCGTGCCATTGTTCGTGGACTGGCGAACCGTGTCGAACGCGCCGCCGCAGCCTGCGGCCGCCTGCTGCGAGCAGGAGTCGGAGCCAGCTGGACATTCAACGAGTGTGGTGACACGGCCGTCGGGCAAAAACAGCGGCGCGCTGCTGCTGCAACCGCCCAGTACGGCGCTCGCTGCAACGACCGCGAACACAGAGACACGGCGCGCGAAGAAAGAGAAGCTGCGGTTCATGTGAAACCCCGATCACGTCTTGTTTTTGGATCACACGATTGTGCCACGCGCCAATCGCGCTGCGTGCCCCGGTGAAGGCCGGCTTTGTCAAATCTCGATGCCGTGCGCCGCAATCTTTTTGTAAAGCGTTGCCCGCCCCATGCCGATCTGCGCGGCGGTGTCGATCACGCGCCCGCCGTTGGCGCGCAGTGCATCGCTGAGAAAGCGCTTCTCGAACGCCGCCATTGCCTTGTTCCACGACGACGGCTCGATCTCCGGATTCCCCGCTTCGCCCACGGCCGGCGGCTGGGCGTGCGGCGCGCCTTGTATTGCGCTCGCGCTGAGTGCGCCGCCCTGCCCCGAACCGACGAACGGCGCAAGCGCACGCGCATCGATCCGCTCGCTGTCGGACAACATCACGGCCCGCTCAAGCGTATTGCGCAGTTCGCGCACATTGCCCGGCCATGCGTAGGCGCACAGCAAGCGCAATGCATCGTCCTGCAATTCGTAGTGACTGCCGCCGCGCGCCTGCGTCGACAGGTCTTCGAGCATTGCGTAGGCGAGCGCTTCAATGTCAGAAGCGCGTTCGCGCAAAGGCGGTGCGTGGATCGTCAATACGTTCAGCCGATAGAACAAGTCCGCGCGGAAACGTCCCGCCGCGACGAGCGCGGGCAAATCGGCAGAGGTCGCCGCGATGATCCGCACGTCGGCGCGCACGATCCGGTTCGAACCGAGCGGCTCGAACTCCTTGTCCTGCAAAACTCGCAGCAGCTTGCCCTGCAACGGCAGCGGCATATCGCCGATTTCATCGAGGAAAAGCGTGCCGCTGTTCGCCAGTTCGAACTTGCCGACGCGGCCCTTGCGATCCGCGCCCGTGTAAGCGCCAGGCGCCGCGCCGAAGAACTCGACTTCGAGCAACGTGTCCGGAATCGCCGCCACGTTCACCGTCACGAGTGGCTGGTTTGCGCGCGCCGAGCCGCCGTGGATTGCATGCGCGAGCAGTTCCTTGCCGGTGCCGGTCTCCCCCAGCAGAAGAACCGGCGATTCGAGTTGCGCCGCACGGCGCGCCTGGCGCTTGACCTCCAGGCTGGCCGCGCTCGTGCCGACAAAGCTGCCGAAGGTGTACTTGGCACGGCGCGCCTGTGCAAGCGACTGGCGCGTCGCGATCAGTTCTTCCTGCACGCGCGAATAGTGCGAAAAGAGCGGTGTAAGCGCCTTCAGTTCGTCAAACAGCGCGAAACCGACGGCGCCCACGGTTTCGCCTGCATCGTCTTTCAGCGGCAGACGCGTGACGACGAGCGGCTCGCGATCCGTTTCCAGAATGTCGAGCAGAATCGGCTTGCCCGTCTTCACGACTTCGCGCATCAGGCTGTTTGGAATCACCGCTTCGCAATCCCGGCCAATGGCCTGCTCGGGATCCGCAAACCCGAACCGCGCCGCATAACGCTTGTTGATCCAGACGACGCGCGCCTCGGCGTCGACAATGAACGTGCCTTCGCTGAAATTCTCGAAAGTGCGGAATAGCGAATCCATCGCGCGGCGCAGGACGTCGCTATAGGTGGCAGGGAGGCCCGCCCAGTCGTTCATCATGTTGTCGCTGTCTCCGGCTATCGTTCTATTAGTCGCTTGTCTCCATTCGTGGACAAGCTTATCTCATCGAAGAGATCGCCGACAAGCCTATACAACAACGGTCCCGCCATGACGCGCGTGCGCACGGAGCAATTCACGTCCCCGTTTGGAGACGTTTAGGTACAATCTGCGCCAACACGTCTCATGGTTTTGTCCGCTACGGCCCCGCGCATCGGCGCGCGAGCCGTTATCGGGCGCATGGCATGGAACCTGCATTCGCGGGCGCCGTGCCGTGTCTAGCTGAGACGGCGTACACGTAGAACAAACCAAGCTTCTGGAGACTCAATGTCCTTTGTCATCGTCCTTGCCGCGCTGGCGTTTCTGATGTTCGCCGCGTATCGCGGCTACAGCGTCATTCTCTTCGCACCTATCGCCGCTCTCGGCGCCGTCCTTCTGGTCGATCCGGCCGCCGTTGCACCGGTTTTCACCGGCATCTTCATGGAGAAGATGGTCGGCTTCGTCAAGCTCTACTTCCCCGTATTCCTGCTGGGCGCCGTGTTCGGCAAGGTCATCGAACTATCCGGTTTCTCGGAGTCGATCGTGGCAGCCGCGATTCGCTACATTGGCCGCTCGCGCGCGAACGCCGTGATCGTCGCTGTGTGCGCGCTGCTCACTTACGGCGGCGTATCGCTGTTCGTGGTGGTGTTTGCGGTCTATCCGTTCGCCGCTGAGTTGTATCGCCAGAGCAATATTCCAAAGCGCCTGATGCCTGGCGCCATTGCACTGGGCGCGTTCTCGTTCACGATGGACTCACTGCCCGGCACGCCACAAATCCAGAACATCATTCCGACGACGTTCTTCAAGACGACCTCGTGGGCTGCGCCCGCGCTCGGCGTGATCGGCTCGCTGTTCATTATCGTGGTCGGCCTCAGCTATCTGGAATGGCGCCGCCGCGCCGCGATGGCAACCGGCGAAGGCTATGGCACAGAACTCGTCAACGAACCGGAACGCGTCGAGTCGAAGCAGCTGCCGCATCCGTTGCTCGCGGTCGCGCCGCTGGTGCTGGTCGGCGTCGCGAACTTCGTGCTGACTCGCTGGATTCCCACGGCGTACGGCGTTTCATACACCGTCGCGCCGGACATCCTGCCGGGCGTCCACGCGCCGCTTACCACGACGATCAAGACAGTCGTGGCGATCTGGGCTGTTGAAGGCGCGCTCTTGCTCGGCATCGTCATGGTCGTGCTGACAGCGTTCGGCCGGGTGCGCGAGCGCTTTGCAGTCGGCACCAAGGCGGCAGTGGCGGGCGCGCTGCTGGCGTCGCTGAATACCGCTTCCGAATATGGCTTCGGCGGTGTCATCGCCGCGTTGCCGGGTTTCCTCGTGGTGAGCGACGCGCTGAAAAGCATTCCGAACCCGCTCGTCAACGCAGCCGTGTCGGTCAGTTCGCTGGCCGGCATTACGGGTTCTGCGTCCGGTGGCATGAGCATCGCGCTCGCGGCCATGTCGGATGTGTTCATCAAGGGCGCAGAGGCCGCGCATATTCCGATGGAAGTGCTGCACCGCGTGGTCGCTATGGCCAGCGGCGGCATGGACACGCTGCCGCATAACGGCGCGGTCATCACGCTGCTGGCGGTGACCGGATTGACGCACCGTCAGTCCTATCGCGACATCTTCGCGGTGACGGTCATCAAGACGCTGGCTGTTTTCTTCGTGATCGCGGTTTATTACACGACCGGGCTCGTTTAAGCGCGGGCTTGCGGGGGACGATGCCGGCCGCCTCGCCGGCATCGTGAGTTTTGATCGGTTATCTTGTCAGCCCGACATTCGAAGCCATGACCGGCATTCCCAATGAGCTCAACCCCCGCTTTCTGGATGATTCCCGGCGCTCCTACGCCGGTCGGCCCGTTTTCCCACGCCACTGAAGCCGACGGCTGGGTTTTCCTCACGGGCCAGATGCCGACCTCCCCCACCGACGACGCCGCACCGCTTCCCGAAGGCGTAGTCGCGCAGACCCGTCGCGTGATGGACAACCTCGTGCTGGTTCTCAAGGGTCTCGATCTCGGCCTGCAACACGTGGTCGCCGCACGCATTTTCCTGACGGAGTTCAAGCGCGATTACGCCGCGATGAACGAAATCTACCGCGTGTACTTTCCCGCCGACGCGCTGCCGGCGCGCACCTGCATCGGCGTGACCGCGCTGGCGCGTGACGCACTGGTGGAAATCGACTTCATCGCACGACGGCCGGGCTGAGCGGCGACGGTGTAGGTGGCCATCAATGAGGTCAATGCGGTCAATGCGTCGACGGCTCGTCCACGCCGTAGTGATCGCACAGAGCCTCGTGCAACGACACGGCGCGCTCGTCCATTTCGGTCGTCCAGCTTTCGCTGTCGTTGCACAGCCGTTGTAGCTGCCTGCACTCTTCAACGAACCTCGGCTCCTGCACGATCACGAACGCGCCGCTCGCGCTATGCGCCCAGCCGGCCAACGCCTGCCGGTCTTCTTCATCGACAATGGCGAGTAGCCGCGGCAGATCGTTTTTCAAGTGCTCCTTGAGCATGGCGGTGTAACGCGCTTTCTCGTCCGCGGCGAGCGTGGCGCCCGTTGCGGCGACGGATGCAGGACCGGCACCCGGCGCGGCCTTTTCCTGCACGGCAGTCGCTACAGCGAGCAGTGCAGCCTGAAGTTCGCCCAATGAAGCAGGCTTCGAAACGTAACCGCTGAAACCACGCTCATGCCAGCTTTGCGCTTCCTGATTTTCGGCCACCGCGCTGAAGGCAAGCACGGGCACGTCGGCGTCCAGCTTGCGCAGTGCGGCGAGGAACTCGAAGCCGTCCATGGCCGGCATGTGGATGTCGGTCAGTACGACGTCGAAATGCGTCCGTTCGAAAAAGCCGAGCGCCATTCTGCCGTCACCGGCGATGGTCGGCGCGCATCCGAGCGTGGCAAGCTGTTCCGCGATCAAGGTTTGAATCAGCGGATTGTCTTCCGCAACGAGAATGGTGAGGCCTTGCAACGCGGGATGCGTCGTCAGCACAGGCGCCGCCGCCGAATCTATTCGCGGTGCCGCCGGCACCTCGCACTGCGCGGCAACCGGCTTGCCCTCGACTGCCAGCTCGATCGCAGTCCGGACTGCCGTTCCGCTGAACTCCGTCACTTCGAGTACGCCTTCCCCGCGCATTTGCGGTCGTTGCGGTCCCGCTCGCGTTACCCAGACGGCAGGCACCGGCTGCAACGCCCGCAGCGAGGCGATGACGTCGAGGTCGTACGCGCCCGAAACAATCATCGCCTTTGGGCGGTTCACTTGCAGCCACGCCCGCGCGGCGGCGAGCGCGGGTACCACGTGCGCGCTCCAACCAAAGTGCTCGAGCCATCGGCGGAGCAGTTCGGCGACCTGGGAATCCTGACACAGCGCGAGCAGCATTCCGCGCTTCTCAGCGACGGGCGCCGGCTTCGACGGCTTCGCATCCGGCGAGGCAGCGAGCGGAATCGACACGTTGAATACGCTGCCGACGCTCACCACGCTCTCGGCCGAAATCGTGCCGCCCATCAACTGGCAGAGGCGCGCACAGATCACGAGTCCGAGACCGGTACTTTCCGCGCCGCGCGACGCACCGGCCTCGCCTTGCACGAACGGCTTGAAAAGCCGCGTGACCAGTTCCTGGGTCATGCCCGGCCCGGAATCCGACACGCGGCAATTGAGGATCGGACGGCCTTGCGCATCGTCGATAAGGTCGGCTTGCAGCATGATCTTGCCGCTCGACGTGAACTTAAATGCGTTGCTCAACAGATTGTTGATGACCTGTGCGATCCGCATTCTGTCGCCGACAACCGTTCGGTCGAGCGCCGGCGAAAGCAGTGAAAAGAAACGGACAGGGCGATCGCCGGCCATCGCCGCATAGGAAAGCGCAATGCTCTCGAATGCCTCGAGTAGAGGAAACGGTTCGCGCACCAGAAGCATTTCGCCGGCATCGATCTTGGAGAAGTCGAGAATATCGTTGACGACGCGGCGCAGCGCATCACCCGCCACATTCAGGGCGGCGAGCCGCTGCGCGTGCGCTTCAAGCCCCGGCGTGCGCGCGAAGAGTTCGAGATTGCCGAGCAGCGCATTCAGAGGCGTGCGAATCTCGTGGCTCATCGCGGCAAAGAAGTTGGTGCGCGCGCGCATCATCGCTTCAGACGCCTGCTGCGCGTCCCGCAACTGTTGTTCGAGCGCGTGCTGCGCGGTCACATCGAGAATCGCGCAGAACAACACGTGCTCGCCGGCATAGCGGGCGGGCGCGTAGGTGATTTGCAGGAATTGCGCGGGCGCGGCGCCGGCTTCTGGCGCCCCGGTTGCCTGCGCATTCGCGGGCACTAGCGTCGCAGGCTGAGATTGCGGCTGCGCCGGCGCGACAAAAGCGGCGATCCGTGCAAACTCGGCGGCCGAGGTCTGCTCGGGTGCCTGAGGGAGAAACCCGGCAGCGATATGCGGCGGCAGCCGGCTTGTGCCGGGCTCGATTTGCAGCAGTTCGGCGGCGAGCGCGTTTGCCGTCAATATCGAATAGTCGCTTCGCCGCACGATGCACAGTCCGATCGGCGTCGCGCTTACCAGAATATGGTTGAGGGTGTCGCTTTCCAGCGCGCGCGAAGTCTCGGCAAACGCGCTGCGCAAAAGCCGCAGGCCGAACAAACGCGCGGTCAGCGCAATGGCCAGCATGACCAGAAACGCGAGGCTACCGATCACTGCCAGCTGCCAGCCCAGCGCCGCGGCCAACCCGCCCCAGGGCACATAGCCGACGAGCGAGCCGAAGCCCGGCATGAGCGGCTCATAGAAGATCGCGCCTTCGCGCTCATAGTGAAAAACGTGCGGCGGAGTCGCGGCCACTGCGCGTTGCAGCATCGCGCCGGTTTGCGCGTCGAGCGCAGCGGAAGACACTAGAATGCGGCGATCGGGCGCCATCAGCAATGTGGCGCCCTCGCTGCCGGGCGGCGCAATGCGCGCGGCGAGCACATTGAGCGGAACGCTCGCGCTGATGAGCGTGACAGGTTTGTCGCCCTCGTAATACGCGCTTACCGCCGAGATCACCGGCGTGTTTTGCAGAGGATCTCGGTACGGTCCGACCCACAGGCGCTCACCCTTGCCCGGCACGCGCTTGCCGGTTTGCGACTTGAGTTCGCGCTCGATCGTCTCCCTCAGCACACCTGCGAGCGCCGCTTGCTGAGCAGACGTGGCGAAGCGCGCCGCCCCGCTGTTCGGCCCGGCGGCAGAGCCCGCCAGCGAAGGAAGAATCACGGCATAGTCTTCATCGACGCCGATCAGCGTTGCCCGCTGTTCGAGTTCGAACGCCTGTTGTGTGACAAGCGTGGATTGCGCCGATTCGTAAAGCCGCCCCAGTTTGTCGCCGAGTCGGGCGCCCCAGGCGGCGCGAGTGGACTGCCCGATGACGACGTCAAACTCCGCGTCGACTCTGTCCACCGTGCCGCGCGCCGCGCCCGTCTGTGCGATGGATTGCTCGACCGCCTCGGGCGCGCGCCGCACGTCCGTTGCGCCGTAGTAGTAGTCGAGGGTAAATTCGGCGCGCCGCAGGAAGGACTCTTCTCGATGCAGCAGCAACGACAGGTCGGTTGCATTCTGCGACGTGAACGTGCGGCGATATTCCAGCTGCTTGAACGCAGCCACGACCGCGATAACCAGCGCAAAAACAGCCACCATCAGCATCAATGAGCCGATTGTCGCGAGATACACCCGTTGCTGGCGCTTCGCAGTCTTCGCGAGCGACGCGAACGCGTATTCGAGTGACTCTTGACTTCGATCAAGGATTTTCTGCATCAGATCACGTGCGTGCGGTTCGCGCAGGCAGACCCCTGCGGTCTTTAGCGGACTGCGTCTGCTGGCCTGTATCGGCGCAGTGTAGTCGCTTTGACGGTGTCGCGCGATGCATCCGGCACTTTTAACGCGGTCTGCCGCCAAGGCGTTCCCGAACCCTGCGTTAACGGCGCCACGGGCTTAAACCTGAGCGGATTAGTGGGAAACCCTCAAGGCACCCGCACTTCATGCCGTTATTCCTTGCAACACTGTAAGACCGCGCACTGTGCGGGGTGAGCATCAGCAAGGAAAGTCATGCACAATAACCAGCCTGTCACCGGGCAAGAGTACGAATTCCCGTCGTCGCAAATGCTTGTTTCCGCGACCGACCTGACCGGCCGCATCGAATATTGCAATCCGGCTTTTATCGCCGTGTCCGGCTATACCCATGAAGAGCTCGTCGGCCAGCCGCACAATCTGATCCGTCATCCGGACATGCCGCGCGAAGCGTTCGCGGACATGTGGGCAACGATTCGCGATGGACGTCCATGGACTGCGCTCGTCAAGAACCGCCGCAAGAACGGCGACCACTATTGGGTTCATGCGAACGTCACGCCGGTGGTCAAGAAAGGTGCCGTGGTGGGCTATCTCAGCGTGCGCGTGAAGCCGGCGCGTGACGCCGTGCGCGCGGCCGAAGCCTTGTACTCCCGTATGCGGGCAGGCGAGGCGCGCGGGATAAAGCTGCGTCGCGGCATGATCGTGCGCACGGGTTTGCCTGGTCGGCTGCAAGCACTGACGCGCCTGCCTGTGGCGACGCGCGCCGCTTTCGGCTATGCGCTCACGCCGCTCGCGCTCGCGGCGGCCGGCCTCGCGGCGTGGCAAGGCGCGCCGCCAACGCCGTTCTGGATCGCGTTCGGCGTGGCCAGTGCCGTCAGTCTGGTTTCATGGCGTCTGCTCGCGCGGCATGTGGCTGCGCCGGTGCGCGACATGAGCGGATTCGCGACCCGGCTCGCCGCAGGAGATCTGACTGTCGATCTGGAGATCGCGCGTCACGACGACCTGGGCGATGTGCTGCAAGCATTGAATCAGTTGAAGGCCAACCTGGCCGCGATCGTCTATGACGTGCGCGAGCAGATCAACGGCATGCTCGATAACGCGCGGGAGATCTCGAGCGGCAACGTGGACCTCGCTCGCCGTACGGAACTGCAGGCCGCGTCGCTGGAAGAAACCGCCGCCACGATGGAAGAGCTGACCACCACCGTGCAAGCGAACGCCGACGCCAGCGTGCGCGCGCTCGACCTCGCGAAAGACGCGCAGGCCGCGGCTGCCGAAGGCGGCAAGATCGCCGGCCAGGTCGAGCAGACCATGGCGGGCATTACGGCCGCATCTCGGCGCATTGCCGACATTACCGGTGTGATTGACGGCATCGCTTTCCAGACCAACATTCTGGCGCTGAACGCCGCCGTCGAAGCGGCGCGCGCGGGCGAAGCAGGCCGCTCGTTCGCCGTGGTCGCGGGCGAGGTGCGGATGCTTGCGCAACGTTGCGCGGCGTCGTCGAAGGAGATCAAATCCGTGGTCGAGGCAAGCGCGGCGGAAGTCGCGGCGGGCACCGACCTCGTAGCGCGCACCACATCTCAAATGCGTGCAATCGACGAAGCGGTCGAGCGGGTGTCGTCGATCATCGTGGAAGTAGCGAACGCGAGCAGCGAACAGGCCGAGGGCATTCGCCAGGTGAACCAGGCTGTTTCGCATCTCGATGGCGCGACCCAGCAGAACGCCGCGCTCGTCGAACAGGCGGCGTCCACGGCGCAGCGTCTCGCCGCGCAGGCTGACGTGCTAAGCGAGGCAGTCCGTCTGTTCACGGTTGCGGACACGGCGCCTGCATCGCGCGTTGTTGCTCGCACGCGTCAGCGCGCGCCAGCCAATGCGGCGCACGAGCTAGCATCAGCAGCCACGCTTGCGCATGGACAGCGCGATGCTCATCCCGCGGAGCATGACGAGGCGGTCCCGGTTGTTCATTAATGACGCATCGACGTTGCATTGAGGTCGCATTGATCCGATAGATCGGCATTACTCCTACCTCGACAGCGGGATATTGACGCCTTACCGTGCAAGCGTCGCTGCCCAATGGATGTATGGACAGACTGACCCGAGTAACAACGGCGTTGAGCGGCCCGTCCCAACAGACGGGCCGTTTTTTTTCGCGCGATCTATGCTGTTGGAGCGCGCACGTCGATGCGCGCCTTCCTGCTCGCAGATTCATGCCGCTTGCTACTGACGGAGACACAGATGATCGAGTCCAACTCGCGAGGCGCCGCTTCACGCGATCCGTTGTCTTTGCATCTGACTGCCATGGCGCGCAACAACGCATGGTCGAACCTGCGCCTTTACCGCGCGTGCCTGAGCTTGACCGACGAAGCATTCGCCGCGCGCAGGGTGAGCTTCTTCCCTTCGTTGCAACTCACGTTAAATCACATTCTGCTCGTGGACCGTTACTACTACGACGCGCTTGTGGGCGGCGGCCAGGGTCTCACGATTTTCGACGACGAACTGCCCTATCCACGCGCGACTCAGCTGTGGGACGCCCAGGCTCGAAGCGATAGCGACCTGCTGGCCTTTTGCGAGTCGCTGACGGGCAGCGACTTGAACCGTGAGGCGGAGATCGACCGCGGTCCGTCGGTCGGCGTTCAACGGGAGAGCATCGGCAAGGTGCTGCCTCATCTCTTCGTGCACCAGATCCATCATCGCGGGCAAGTTCATGCGATGTTGAGCGGCTCCGACGCGGCACCTCCCCAACTAGACGAGTTCTTTCTCGACGGCGATGCGCCGTTGCGCGCCTCCGAGATGCTGGACCTGGAACGCGTGCGCGAATCTCACAACCGACCGTTGTAGTGGAGCGACGGCCGGACGTTGCCTATGGTCCGGCGAGCGCGACCTACCGAGCATTGCTTCGGGCGTTTTTGCCGATCGCCTGTTCGCTGACCTCCCGCGATGCATAACCACACTGCGCGTCAGCAGCATGACATTGCAGGAGAAGAACTGCACCGCCACGGGGCACGAAAAATGCGCCCGTCGTCGCAACGAGTCGCGTTAAACTCATTGTCACAGGTGAACGCCACTGCACGCACCGGGCTCGCGGCCCGCGGGCTTAGGTGCACGGCGGCGTTCGGGCAAGCAGGCGCACGCAACGGTCAATCGCCAAAGCGTGAACATTGCGCGACAGACGGCGCGTCATGCTGCCCGTACAATGGTTCGATCAACAACGGATTAAGGACAACTTCGATGCGCACTACCGGGTCCTCCGGGTCAATGGCCCTGCTCACCGAATACGACGACGCAACCGGGCGCGAACTGCGTTCGCTGCGCCTCGAGTCGACAGAAGACGGCAAAGGCATCCTTCTGATCGAGGTCGATGAGCGCAAGCCCGGCATACATCGGGAAGTACGCTATGAAATCACGCCGGCCGAGCTGATCGCGGCAATCCGCGCGCACGGCGCCGAGTTGCCGGGCGAGCAGCACAATCATCGTCAATAACGTAATCGGGCGGCGCAGCGCATCAGCGTGATCGCCGCGTGCGCAGTAGAAAGCGCGGCACTGCAGGCGCCGCGCACCATTACCGGCATCTTCGCGCGCCACCTCTGTTCAGGCTGCGCGAGATTCAATCGTCTTTCATTTTGTTCTGCTCGTGCTGGTTGACATTTACAGCGCGCGCGGCGCGCGGACCGAAGGCGCGGCGGTAACGCTTCCAACCCCGAATAACCGGGGTTTTTCAAGGGCTTTGCACGCCTTGAAAATGGTCCATAATCGCTCCATTCTCCTTTGCTTCCCTACTGCGCACCGTGCCTGAAAAGGCCGCGGATGTAAGTCGATGCTACATGATCTCGTCGAGCAATACGGACCGGCGCTCATTTTTGCCAACGTGCTGGCGGCCTCTATCGGCCTGCCGGTACCGGCTATGCCGTCGCTCGTGTTGTTTGGCGCAATGGCCGCCATGCATCCCGGCTCCGTCGGCACGCAACTGCTGCCGGTACTCGTGCTGTCCATCTTTGCAACGCTGATCGGCGACAGCGCGTGGTATCTGGCCGGTCGTCTGTACGGCGGCAACACGCTGAAAACCATTTGCCGCCTTTCGCTGTCGCGTGACACGTGCGTGAAGAAAACCGAGCGGTTTTTCGGGCGCTGGGGCGTGCGCGTGCTGGCCGTCGCCAAGTTCGTCCCGGGCCTGTCGATCGTGTCTATTCCAATGGCGGGCGCAATGGGCACCCGTTATCGCACGTTCCTCACCTACGACAGCATCGGTGCCGCGTTATGGTCAGGCACCGGGCTTATCGTCGGCGCGTTGTTCGCGCATCAGATCGACATGGTGTTCGCTGCCGCCGGGCGCCTTGGCCGCACCGCGGGCGTCGTCGCTATTGCGCTGTTGCTGTTGTATGCGGCGTATCGCTGGATTCGGCGTCGTCAGTTGATCAACAAGCTCGCGTCGGCTCGCATTGAAGTCGACGAACTCGCCACGCTGGTCGAGGCGGGCAAGACGCCGGTGCTGTTCGACATCCGTTCGCACGAGAAGCGCAAGCTCGACCCGTTTGTGATTCCGGGCTCGCAATTCGCCGACGAGCGGCAGCTCGATCAGATCGTCGCCACGTATCCGCGCGACCAGAAGCTCGTGATTTATTGTTCGTGTCCCAATGAAATTTCGGCCGCATGGATGGCCAAGCAGTTGAACGAAGCAGGCTTCGACGACGTGCTGCCGTTGCGCGGCGGCATGGAAGCCTGGCGCGACTCCGGCAGGCCCGTCGAGGCCTTGCCCGGCATGCCGCCGCCCGAGGCCGCAGTCGAGCACATCGCGCCGAAAGCGGTTTGACGCCGCGGCGCTTCCGCTTGCGCGCTTTTGCGTGCGCGCCGTTGCGCCTTCGTTCAGTCAATCAATGAACACTGAAGGAGCGGTTCAATGCTTTCCGTTTCAGAACCCGAAACACAATCGGAAGCGGTAGTCGCCGACGCGCCGTTTTCGAATCTGTCCACGCGCATGCATCAGATGTTCCCCGCGCTCACCGAAGCGGAGATTGATCGCGTGCGCCGGTTCGGTGAACCGAGCCACTGGGAAGCGGGCGAACTGCTGTTCGAGACCGGCCACACCGGTCCAGGCATGTTCGTGCTGCTCGAAGGGCGCGTGAAGGTCTATCAACGCGACGGCATCGGCCGTGAAGTGGTGATCGGCGAACACGGGCCGGGGCATTTCCTTGCCGAAGTGGGCCAATTGTCGGGACGCCACGCGCTCGTCAACGGTATGGCGCTCAGCGCGGTGCGAGCGTTGCTCATTCCGCCGGAGAAGCTGCGCGCACTGCTCGTGGCCGAAGCCGAATTGGGCGAGCGCATCATGCGCGCGCTGATTCTGCGGCGCGTGTCGCTGATCGAAAAAGGCGCGGGCGGCCCGATCCTGATCGGCAGCAGCACCGACGCGCGCCTCGTGATGTTGCAAGGCTTTCTGTCGCGCAACGGTCATCCGCATTCCACGATCGACGAATGCGACGAGGACGCGTTGCGTCTCGTCGAGCAATTCGGCGCGCAGCAGGAAGACATGCCGCTCGTCATCTGTCCGGACGGTTCGGTGCTGCGTCATCCGAGCATGCCGGAACTGGCGACCTCGCTCGGCCTGCTGCCAGATCTGGACGCCTCGCTGGTCTATGACGTCGCGATTGTGGGCGCAGGACCGGCCGGACTCGCCACTGCAGTGTATGCGGCGTCCGAAGGACTCTCGGTCATCGTGCTCGATAGCCGCGCGCCGGGCGGCCAGGCCGGCGCAAGCTCGCGAATCGAAAACTATCTCGGCTTTCCGACCGGCATCTCGGGTCAAGCGTTGGCCGGACGCGCGTTCGTGCAGGCGCAGAAATTCGGCGCGCACGTGGCGATTCCCGTCCACGTAAAAGCCCTGCATTGCGGGGAAGCGCCGTACCGGCTCGAGCTGAAGTGCGGCGGTCATATCAGCGCGCGCACGATCGTGATCGCGAGCGGTGCGGTGTACCGACGCCCCGCGCTCGAAGGGCTCGACCGTTTCGACGGACGCGGCGTCTACTACTGGGCGTCGCCTGTCGAGGCGAAGCTGTGCAAGCGCCAGGAAGTCGTGCTGGTGGGCGGCGGCAATTCGGCCGGCCAGGCGATCGTCTATCTGGCGACGCATGCAGCGAAGGTCCACGTGCTGATCCGGCGCAGCGGCTTCGAAGCCACTATGTCGCGCTATCTGATCGACCGCATCCGCTCGCTGCCGAACGTCGTCGTGCATCCGAATTCGGAGATCGGCCGCCTTGTCGCGGACGAAAGCGGGCTTGCGTCGGTCGCTCTGAAAAAGCCCTTGCCCGATGGCACCGACCACATCGACACGCGGCATCTGTTCCTGTTCACCGGGGCGGACCCGAACACCGACTGGCTGCGCACCTGCGGCGTCGAACTCGACGAAAAGGGCTTTGTGCTGACGGGCACCAGCGCGGACGGCGTGTCGGCATGCGATCTCGCAACGACCGTGAAGGGCGTGTACGCGATCGGCGACGCGCGCGCGGGCTCGACCAAGCGCGTGGCGGCGGCGGTGGGCGAAGGCGCGGCGGTGGTCGCGCAGATTCACCAGATACTGGCGGTTTCAGCGGACGAAGGGGTCGCATCCGTGGCTTGAGCTTGAGTTTGAGCTTGCCCCTCTGCGAGGACCGCCGCACGTTCACGGGCGGTCCGTAGCAAAAGCTGCCGGCCAGGCTGCCGGGTAATGCTCTGTTACACACGCCTTCAACTCGTTGCACCTGCTTTTCTTTCTGTCTCGTAAGATCCATGTCAGCCATTCGACAGTGAATGGCCGATCGTTGGAAACAGCAATCGTCTTGCTGGGACACAGGAGAGAAGCATGAACAAACGCGCGATCTTCTTCGCCGCCTTCGGACTTGCCGCCGCCTGCGCATCGACTGCCGCTTCTGCTCGCGTCGACGTGGGCGTGTTCGTCAACACGCCGGGCCCAATCTACGCCGCGCCGCCAGTCATGTACGCCCCGCCGCCGGTCGTCTATGCGCCTCAGCCCGTCTACGGTTACGGCTACCGCGACGACTATTACCGGGGCCACCGCTGGCATCACGATCATGGCCGTCATCGCGGCTGGGACAAGCATCACGGGCGCGGCTGGTAGGCTTTGAGCGCGTGCCGCGGAGGCCTGGCTGCGCTGCGCTCCGGTGTTTGTGGTGTTGACGACGTGGCGCATCCAGGCGCGGCCGTTCATGCACCGGCATAGGCGGTTTCAGGTGGCCCATTTGACGTTTCTCCTGCGACTCGCTTGCCATCGCCAGCGTCCGCCTCGACCACCCGCCGCTTGGTTGGCGGCCACTTCGGGCTCAGTCTCGGCCAGTCCACGACTCATCTGCCGCTTCGTCACTGCACCACCTTTGATGCGCAGCGCGCTCGCATCAACCTCCGCTTTGCATTCACGCTACAGTAGCGCCGCTGATTCAGGACAGGCTCGCGCCTTCTCATCGCAGTCACTCACTGAACAATCTCCGCGTGAAGACTCTTCCGCTTTCCGCCGCCCGCACGCTGCATCTGGCCGCACAAGGTCTGCTGACACCGCCGCGCCGCAAGGCCGTGAAAGCCGACGTGCTCGACGCGATCCGCCGCATGGCGCAATTGCAGATCGACACGATTCACGTTGTCGCGCGCAGCCCATATCTCGTGCTCTTCAGCCGGCTCGGCGCGTATGCGCAGCAATGGCTCGACGAACATCTCGCCGAAGGCAAGCTGTTCGAGTACTGGTCGCATGAAGCGTGCTTCGTGCCGATCGAAGACTACGGCCTGCTGCGTCATCGCATGCTGGACCCGAGCGGCATGGGCTGGAAGTACGCGGCCGACTGGCACAACAAGCATCGCGAAGACATTGAGAAACTACTGGCGCACATTCGCGCCACGGGACCGGTGCGCTCGGCGGATTTCGCTCGCGAGTCGGGCAAGGGCAACGGCTGGTGGGACTGGAAACCGGAGAAGCGCCATCTGGAAGTGCTCTTCGCCATCGGTCAACTCATGGTGGCAGAGCGGCGCAATTTTCAGCGCGTCTACGACGTCACCGAACGCGTCTTGCCGGACTGGAACGACGCACGCGATCTGCCACCGTCGCATGTCGTCACCGATGAACTGCTGCGCCGCACTTGCCGGGCGCTCGGCGTCGCGCGGGCCGACTGGGTGGCGGATTATTACCGTCTGCCGCGCCGCCCGTATCGCGACGAGCTTCATGCGCTCGCGGAGCGCGGCGAATTGATTCCCGTGCAAGTGGTCGGCTGGAAGCAGGACACGTTCGTGCACCGCGACCTCGCGCCCATGCTCGACGACGCCGCGAGCGGCAAACTCGCCTCGACGGTGACGACGGTACTTTCGCCGTTCGATCCTGTGGTGTGGGACCGCAAACGCGCCGCCGCGCTGTTCGACTTCGACTATGCAATCGAGTGTTATACGCCGGCGGCGAAGCGCAAATACGGTTATTTCGTGCTGCCGCTACTGAGCCGCGGGCGGCTGGTAGGCCGCGTCGATGCGAAGGCGCACCGCGCGCAGGGCATTTTCGAATTGAAGTCCGTGCATATGGAAGCGGGCGTGCGTCCGAGCGCCCGGCTCGCTGGCGACCTGCGGCGCGCGTTGCAACGGTGCGCGGATTGGCACGGCACGCCGCAATTGCAAATCACATGGGCGTCGCCGGAATGGCAGGACGCATTGAGCGTTGATGAGTGCGTCGAACAGTAAGCGCGCCGCCGTCCTGCGCAGTCAATGCAGCGCCGACCATGCAAGCGACAGCGAAAACACGCCGAGCAGGATCGACGCGCCGCGCTGGATTTTCGCCGGATCGAGCCAACGCAGCTTGCCGCTGCCCAGCGCCGCGCCGAAAGCGATCCATGCGAGCGCAATCGGCACGAGCAGGCACACGAAGATCAGCATGGCCGAGAGATAAGCGGGCCAATGCGCGAAAGCAGCGGCGGGAAAAATAGTGCTCGCGAACAGCAAGGCTTTGGGATTGAGCAGCGTCGCAATGAACAGCGTGCGCATGCCGCTCGCGCGCGGCGTCGAGTCGGGTAGGGCGACGGCCGCGCGCCACATATCGATGGCCAGCCACGCGATGTACAAACCCGCCGCCACGCGCAGCAACGCGGGCAGCCATGGCAGCGCATGCGCGGCTTGCGCCAGGAACCGTCCCCAGACGGAAATAGAAACCAGGTAGCCGGCGAGTTCAGCGGCGATAAGCGGTAGCGACCGCTGCAGCCCTTGGCGCAAACCTGCCGACGCAAGCAATGTATTAGTCGGACCCGGCGTAATCAGCACGACGATAATGCCGACGGCCAACAACGCGGTAGCGGACGCAGAGAACATGGAAAAGGCGCAATGTTGAGAACAGTGCGCCTTTTTATCACAGACGGCGACTCGGCCAGCACTTGACTTGGCGACGAGGCGCGAGGAGGGATCGCTGTCGTTAAGGGTTAGCCGTAAAGTCAGGCGCAAAACGCTAAACGCCAATTGCTGATGGCAAGCGTCAAGGCCCAACCAACGTTCAGTGTTCCAGCTTCGCGCGCAGCTCCCGCGCAGCTTCTAGCAGCCCTTCATATCCCGAACGCGCGTGTTCGGGCAAGTCAGGATCGCCGACGAACGTGCCGAGCGTTTCGATCAGGCTGTACAGAATCCCCTTTGCAGCACCTGACGCAATGCTGCCGGACGATACCTGCTGATCCACGTGACTGAGCGCTGCGTCGAGGTTTTCCAGATTGGGCCGGTCGCCGGTGGGCGGCGTAGGCGTTACGTCTTGCGTCATGATGAAGCGTCTCCCCGTATGAAGCGGTAAACGAGCGATCCTTTCACGTTGTTATATACCGATCGCGGGTTGCCGTCTATTCGTGATCGGCGCGAACACGACCTGGACTAAGGTGTCCACCGATACATCAGAATTTTTGCGCGCGCGTCGTCTTCTACCAGTACCACGTACTCGCCGTTGTCACGCTTCGCCGCGCTGATGCCGAGATAGACGTCCACCCAACCGCTCGTGTTGCCCACGCTCGCGCCGGGTGTCATATAGCCGACCGGCTGACCTGTGCGCGCGTCGTACACATCGACCTTCGCCGTGTACAACTCGGCCACGAAGACATAGTCGCCGGCTACGGCGACGCCTACGGTGGTCGTCTGCGGATTGCTCTGCGTGTTCCACGGCAGCGCGACCGCGTACTGCTGCGTGGGCGCGCCCGAACTCCAGTTGTCGTAACGCGCGAGCACGGGGCCGGCTTCTTTCCAATGGGTCGCGTCCCACGGAACGGCGCTCGTAAAACCGGACAGGTACATGGTGTCGGATTCCGCGATGTAGATGAGCCGCGCCAGTCGCGTGAAAGGCTGCGGCATCGCAAACATTCTGGAACTCGCGTAGGTGTAGATCGGATTGCCCGCTTGGTCCAGCCCCTGCAAAGGCATTTCGCGGACGCCGCTCAGCGGTGTGGCAAGCCAGACGTTGCCCGGCGCGTCCACCCACCAGAAGCCGTTGCCCACGGTGCTGCCGGTCGACGGATTGCTGCTGATTTCGCTGGCATCCACAACGCCATTACCGTTGACATCGCGCCACAGCCATTCGCCATAGCCCGGCTGCCCCGAAGGCCACGTGCCCGGCAGCGGATTTTGCGCGAGCAGCCCCGACGGAATTGCCGTCTCGCCATGTGTAGCGTCGAAACGGTAGACGTTCAGATAATGCGCGCCCGGATCGAGCGTATACAGAAACGGCCGGCCGTCGATTCTTCGCACCATCGGCTCGCCGCGCACGCCGCGCGGCTGATGGAACGTGGGATCGTCGGGATAATCGAAGCGATTCAGCGTGAACCCCGCATACGACCATTCGCGGCCCACAGGCTGGTTGTAGTCGAGCGTGAAGCGCTTCGAACCGGTGTACACCGAAGACGGCGTGGCTGGATCGAATGCGGCGCTGTCCACGAACGTCAGCCCATACAGCCGCCAGTTCAACGCATGCGAGCTGAACACATAGCTTTCCAGCACCGCACCTTGACCGACCGATGCAGAGCCAACCGGCCGCGGCCCTTCACCGTTTTGCGCGACATATAGATTGCCCGCCGGGTCGAGCGCGATTCCCGTCATGCCGTTAAAGCGCCAGTTGCCCGGCACGCCCTTGACCGCATGAAAAATACCGTTGCGCGTGCCGAGCGGTGAGGCCGCTCGCGGTTGACCATTGGCGTCCTTGTTGAAGACGAGAATCTGCTGCGACGGCCCGTTGTCCGCGACGAGAATTTGTCCAGCCGACGTAACGGCGATGTCGGTCGGAACTGCGCCGGCGGGCAACGGCAAGACGCCGGCGAGCGCGGTCCCATCTGCGCTGAAGTGCAAAATAGTTAGGTTTCCGGACGATACGCCGCTTATCACCCAGAGCGTCGAATCGGTGTCGATCGCGATACGTCCTGGTGAGCTGACGCTCCACGAGCGCAATGGCTGCATCGTATTGGCGTTCAGAACAACGATGCGGTTCGCGTAGGTGTCCGAGAGGTACAGTTCGCTGTCGGTGGCGGCAAGTCCGCGGATGGCCGCGTCGGTACCGGTCGTTACTGTATCGACAGGCAGGAAGCTGTTTTTCGTTGCGTTCGCGCTATTGCCCACGCCCGCACTAAACGGCACGCCGGCCGAGAGATTCGCCAACGTGCGGCGCGTGATGCCAAACCACGTCTGTCCGGCCGGCGGATAGTCCGCGCCGACCAGCTTGTTGTTCTCGTTACCGATCGACATTGCCGCATACAGATACGTGTGGTTGACCGCGACGGCATCGCCGCCCGCAGCGCCCCAACCGTGCGTGAAACCGGCGACGGCGATCTTGTCGCCCCCGCGATACGCGGCTATTTCACTGCCGCTCTCGTCCCACGGCGCGTTCGTGAAAACGGTACCGTCGGCGCTCGCCGCAATTGCCTGGATATCCTGCTGCATCCACTTGCCGTCGCCGAAACCGAAGCTATTGCCGATCCACGAGGTGGTGTAGGTGAGCTGCGACTGCGCATAGCCAGTAAGCGGAAGAAGACAGTGGCAAAAAATGATTGCCGCGCCGAGGCGCGAAAGGAGTTTCACAACAATGTTCCCTTGCAAGTGACGCTTTCATCCTCGCATAGAAAACATGTGAAATTAATTGATAAAAAATTGACCGTAAATATTTGAGAAAAACAAATATACCGCATGCATAGGAGTGCGTGCCGTGCCGATTCTTCTGCGGTCTCGCGGAGTTATGTGACAGAAGCGGCCAATCTCATCACGATGCGTCAATAGGTCGCCAATATCGTTTTCTTCAAATGCTATTTGTGAATCCATCCCAGCAAAGGCGCACTTTGTGCGCATAAACTCCGCGTTTATCAGGCGTGGCTGCGTCGCCCGAAAATGCGCCGGGTCATATCGAACGCAACCAGATTGCCGGCCACTACCAGCAGCAATCCAACCACTGCCAATGCCGACCATTGATAGCCTTCGAATACCGTCGACACAGCCAGCGCCACGATCGGAAACAACACGGTCGAATAGGCGGCGCGCTCGGGCCCGATGCGCCCGACCAGCATCAGGTATGCGGTAAAGCCGATCACCGAGCCAAACACCGCGAGATACGCCAGTGCGCCGAGATAGCGTGTGGACGATTCAATAGCGAACGGGAAGCCGGCGAGCGCGCTTCCTACGGTCAACACGCTCGCGCCGATCAACATCGCCCAGCTATTGGTCGCGAACGGATGCAATCCCATCGACTGCATGCGGCTCGACAACAGATTGCCAGCCGAAAAGCACAATGTGCCGAGAAACGCGATGCCAAGCCCGAGCCATGCGGCGTGGTCGCCGAGATGTCCGCTCATCTGCTGAACGAAGAGACACACAATACCGACGAGACCGAGCATCGCGCCCGCAATCGCCGATGGCTGCAGCGGACGCCCCATGAAAAGCCGTCCGTTGATCGAATTAAGAAGCGGCGCCGTGGAGAACACCACTGCCACGAGGCCGCTCGGCACCACCTGTTCGGCGTAGTAGAAGCACAGAAAGTTGACGCAAAACAGCGCGAGCCCTTGCGCGAACAAAAATCTCCACGCGGCGCGCGGCGGCCACATCGGCCGGCGCATGATGCGCAACAGCGCGAACAGCACCAATGCGGCAATCCAGAAACGCCAGGCGATGGAAACTGGCGGCGGCACTTCGCCCAACTGCCATTTGATCGCGATCCAGGTGGTGCCCCAGATCAGAACGGTAACAGCATAAAGCGACAGATTCATGGTCAAGCCTGCACAGCGGATACGGGAGTGCGACTATGCGGCAACGCAGGCGCCAGGACTTGTCCAGGATTGCGCATTTTCGGCGGCAAACCGCGAGCGCATAGGTGCCGCGGCGCGGTCAGCCGTATACTTACGCTCATATCCCGCAAGAACGACACCAGTACCGTGAAGCCGAGCCCGCCCGTCGCTGTGAATGACGCCACTGAAACGCCGTTTGGCATTCAGTCGGTGTGTCACACGCTCGGCAGCTCGAACGCGAACCTGGACCGGTTTGCGTGGCTCGGCGACGGTCTGGCGATTGCCGTGTGGACGCGCGACACAGAAGTCGCCGAGACCGTCTACGATCGGCCGGGCCACCACACCCTCTCGTGCTACCTGGATGGCGGTTATCGCACCGAGCGGCAGAAAATGCCAGGGCGTTACGGCGCGCCGTCGCGGCTATGCGCATTACCCGGCGATCATGAATCGCGCTGGTGGGTGCGCGGCCATATGCATTTCATGCACCTCTATTTCCTGCCTGAGCACTTCACGCAACGCGCTGTGCAGGAACTGGACCGCGAGCCGCGCGAGTTGACGCTTGCCGATCGGACGTATTTCGAAGACGCGCGCATTGCCAGTCTGTGTCAGTCGCTCGCGAACGAACATTGGGACGACCCGGACGGTCTGCTGCGCACCAACGAAACCGCGCATGAAGTGCTGAGCCTGCTGTTGCGCTCGCAAGGCGTGCGCCGCACCGGCCTGGCGCTGAAGGGCGGTTTGTCGGTCGCGACCAGACGGCGACTGCGCGATTACATCGAGAGCCATCTCGCAGAGCCGCTCACCATCGGTGAACTTGCAGGCGTGGCGGCGCTGTCGGAGTTTCACCTTGCGCGGATGTTCCGCACGTCGTTTGGATTGCCGCCCGCTGCGTGGATCGCGCAGCAACGGCTCGAACGCGCGCGCATGCTGTTGCGCACCACGTCATTGCCGCTTCTGCGGATTGCCGAGCTATGCGGCTATGCAAACGCGAGTCACTTTAGCCACCGTTTCCGCGAAGGCGTGGGCGTGTCGCCTACCGCGTACCGGCAGGCTCTCCCGGCTTAAGCGCATCATTGCAGCGCCATTGCAAGTACACGGGCCACATGAATGGCCTCCACACCCGCGCCATCGTGAATCTGATGACGGCAACTCGTACCGTCCGCGACCATCACGGTATTGCTGTCGATCTTGCGCACCGCCGGCAATAGCGACAACTCGGCCATGGCCTGCGACGTCGCATAGTGCTCCGCTTCGTAGCCGAAGCTGCCGGCCATTCCGCAGCACGACGATTCCACCGTCGATACCTTCAGCTCAGGAATCCATTTCAGAACGGTTTGCACGGGCGTAAAGGCGTCGAACGCCTTCTGATGACAATGGCCATGCACCAGCGCCTGCGGCGTATCCAACGGCTTCAACGCAAGCTTCAAGCGACCCGCTTTTTCCTCGCGCACCAGGAATTCTTCGAAGAGGAACGCCTGTTTGGCGAGCCGCTGTGCTTCGTCGCCGAAGCCGTAGTGCAAAAACTCGTCACGCAGCGACAGCAGGCACGACGGCTCCAGACCGACAACGGGCACGCCGCGCTCCACGAAAGGCTTGAACAGATCGAGCATTCGCCTCGCTTCGTGCTTCGCTTCGTCAACCAGGCCCGCCGCGAGAAACGTGCGGCCGCAGCAAACCGGGCGCTCGCCTTCGCGCATGTTGAAGTGCACGGTGTAGCCCGCCGCCTCCAGTACCTTCTGCGCCGCCCTGGCGTTCTCGGGCTCCATGCTGTTATTGAAGGTGTCGACGAATAACAGCACTTCCTTCAGCGTCGCGCCATGCGCGTTCACAGTGGGCCTCGCGCTCGACAGAAACGACTTCCTGAAACGCGGCAAGCTCCGTTCGCTCGCGAAACCGACCGCGCGCTTGAACAAGGCCGACACGAGCGGCACATTGTCGGCAACTGCGATCAAGCCCGGCATGCGGCTCGCGACGGCAGCGTAGCGCGGCATGAAGGCGACGAGCTTGTCGCGCAGCGTCAAGCCATGTCGCTTGACGCGCGCGGCGCGCGCTTCGATCTTGAACTTCGCCATATCGACGCCCGTCGGGCAGTCGCGCTTGCAGCCCTTGCATGACACGCAGAGATCGAGCGTGTCCTTTACTTCGTCGCTCGCAAGGCCGGCCTCGCCTAGCTGACCGGAGATTGCAAGACGCAAGGTGTTCGCACGCCCGCGCGTGACATGCTGTTCGTCTTTCGTCACGCGGTAGCTCGGGCACATCGTGCCTGCATCGAATTTTCGGCAGTGACCGTTGTTATTGCACATCTCGACGGCCTTCGCGAGACCGCCTGCGAGGTCGTTGCCGCTGCCCGGCACGGTCTCGCGGCCAGTCAGCGGATCGCGCTCGACGTTCCATGCGGACCAGTCGAGCGCTGGTTCAATGGGCCGTTCCTGATAGCCGGGCGCGAAACGGAAATTGCGCGCGTCGTCCATTTTCGGCGGACGCACCATCTTGTCGGGATTGAAGCGGTTGTCCGGATCGAACAGCGCCTTGATCTCACTGAACGCCTGATTGAGTTTGGGACCGTATTGCCACGCCACCCATTCGCCGCGGCACAAACCGTCGCCGTGCTCTCCGGAATAAGCTCCCTTGTATTCGCGCACTAATGCAGCGGCTTCCTCGGCAATCGCGCGCATTTTCACCGCGCCATCGCGGCGCATGTCGAGAATCGGCCGCACGTGCAGCGTGCCGACGCTCGCATGGGCATACCATGTGCCCTCGGTGCCGTGCCGATGAAACACCTCCGTCAACTGGCTCGTGTACTCGGCGAGATGTTCGAGCGGCACCGCGCAGTCTTCGATGAAAGACACAGGCTTGCCGTCGCCTTTCATGCTCATCATGATGTTGAGGCCGGCCTTGCGCACTTCCCACAGCGCCTTTTGCGCATTCGCGTCCGGCATTTCCACAACCGAGCCAGGCAAGCCGAGATCGGCCATCAATTCGGAGAGTTGCCTGAGCGACTCGAGTTGCGCGTCGCGAGACTCGCCCGCGAATTCCACGAGCAGCACCGCTTGCGGCTCGCCGACCAGCGCCTTTTCGACAACCGGGCGAAACGCAGGGTTGCTCATGGCCAGATCGATCATGGTGCGGTCGACCAGTTCCACCGCGACCGGCTTCAGCTTGACGATGTGCTGAGTCAGATCCATCGACTGCCAGAACGTCGGAAAGTTGACCACGCCCAGCGCTTTATGCGCGGGCAACGGCGCGAGCTTCAGCGTCAATTGACGGCTGAATGCGAGCGTGCCTTCCGAGCCGACCAGCAGATGCGCGAGGTTGGCCACGCCGTCGTCGGTATAAGCGCGCGGATTCTGACAGTCGAACAGGTCGATGTTGTAGCCGGCCACGCGGCGCAACACTTTCGGCACGCGCGCCACGATTTCGTCGCGCTCGCGTTGCGCGATCTGCTTGACGCCTTCGAATATCTGCTGCAAACGCGCGCCTTGCGGCGCATCGCGCAACGAAGCGAAACGCGCTTCGGTGCCGTCGGCGAGAATCGCGTCGATGGCTTCGACGTTGTGCACCATGTTGCCGTATTCAATGGAGCGCGAACCGCACGAATTGTTGCCCGCCATGCCGCCGATCGTGCATTGCGCCGCTGTCGACACATCCACCGGAAACCAGAGACCGTGCGGCTTGAGCCACGCATTCAGATGATCGAGCACGACGCCCGGCTCGACCGTCACCGTGCGCGCCTCCAGATCGAAATCGACGATATTGTTCAGCCATTTACTCGTGTCGATCACGAGCGCTTCACCGACCGTTTGTCCGCATTGACTCGTGCCCGCGCCGCGCGCGAGCAGCGGCACTTTCTCGCTGCGCGCAATGTCGAGTGCGATGCGCAGATCGTCCTGATCGCGCGGCACGACAACGCCGACGGGCATGATCTGATAGATCGACGCATCGGTCGCATAACGTCCCCGGCTTGCTGCATCGAACAGCACGTCACCACGCAACGATTTACGCAGATGTTGCGCGAGCGGCGTCATCAGACGCGCCGTGGACGGCACGAGATGAATCGGCTTGACCAGCAAAGCGGAAGTGGGATTCGTCATAACGTCGGTGTTGTTGCAATACGCAGAAATCGCGGCGCAGCGCGGCAAACCGCGCGAGCGCCCGAACGGTCAATACAACGTGACGCTTACCGATGGCAGTCCTTCGATGCGTCCGTGTGCCGTGCCCGCGCTTCGCGGGAAGAACATGCCGGTGTACGAACCGGTTGTCACGACCATTTCCGGCGTCACGGTGACGCCACGCGACGTCGCGTGATTGACGAGCCACGTGAGCAGTCGGCGCGGATCGCCGGCGGGATTGGCGGGCGTCAATTCCACGACATCGCGTCCGTTGAAATCGAAGCGCAGCGCGGGCGAGACAAACGGGAAGTTCTCGTCGTACGGCATGAATTCGCCGACGACGAGCGCGCCGTGGTTCTGCAAGTCCGCGAGTTGCGCGAGCTTGTCGACGTCCGGCCACGCGGCGAACCGGCTCGCGACGATTTCGATCGTCGCGCCGAATGATCCGATTGCGGCATGCACGTCGGCCTCGCTATAAGGCGTTGTGCTGGGCTCGAAACTGCGACCGAAGCGAAACGCGATCTCCAGTTCCAGGCCCAATGGCGCGACGGCCGCGCGTGGCACAGTGGCGCCGTCGGGATACCGGTCGACGTCCGGCAACGGCGCGCCCTGGATCGGCCCGCTGTCCGACTTGGCGCCGATCTTCCAGCCGCCGATGCGCGCGCCGGCGATCGCCAGGATCTCATGCTGGACCGCATACGCCGCATTGGCGTCGGTCGGCGCGAGATTGGGCGGAAGGTTGTCGAGCGTCGCATGATCGCGGCGCGCATCGGCGAGCAAGCGGCTCAGAGGTAACGTGGTCAGCTTCATGGCGTCGGCGCGAGAGGACTTAAGCATCGCTTACACGCCCATGCGGGGCGAGACCTGCCCCTTGTCCGCGGGATCGTCTGCAAACTTGCTCTCCGGCTGCATGCGGAACGCGAGCACGACACCAATCGCCATCAACAGCATACTGCCGACGAACGGCAACTCCCAGCTGCCGAAGTAGTCGATCAGGAAGCCGCCCATCACGGGCGAGATGATCGCCGCGAGCGCCGAGCCCGTGTTCATCATGCCGCTCGCCGTGCCCGAGGCTTCCGGCGCGATGTCCATCGGAATGGCCCACATCGGTCCAATCGTCATTTCGGCGAAGAAGAAGCCCGACGCGAGACACGCCATCGACAGATACACGTTGTGCGTGAACATAATCGGAATCAGCGACAGCAGGCAGAACATCATGCACACCGACACCATCCAGCTGCGTGCGCGCTTCAGGCTCCCGGTCCGCGTATAGATGAAGTCGGTCACGACGCCGCCAAGCGTATCGCCCACTACGCCGGCGAGGAACACGACCGATGCGAAGATCGCCGACTTCTTCAGTTCCAGGTGATAGCTGTGCAGGAAGTATTGCGGAATCCAGCTCAGGAACAGCCACAGTGTCCAGCCATAGCAGAAGTACACGATCGTAACGGGCGCCATGCGGCGAAACAGCTTGCCCCAAGGCACGCCCGCCGACTTTGCTTTGGGCGCGGGCAATACTTCGAGCTCTTCAGTCGTGATACGCGGGTGGTCTTTCGGATGCTCGGTGAACGTCATTGCCCACACGACAACCCACAACAGGCTGAAGGCGCCGCAGATATAGAACGATTCGCGCCATCCCCAATTCGCCATGACGAGCACGATGAGACCAGGCGCAACCGCATTGCCGATGCGCGACGCGGCGTGCGTGATGCCCTGCGCAAAACCGCGTTTCTCTTTCGCGACCCAGCGCGCCATTGCGGATGTCGCGGCGGGAAACGTCGCGCCTTCACCGAAACCGAGCAGCACGCGCGCGGCCAGCAGTGAGATCAGCCCGCCGGCGAAACCGGTCAGCAACGTGGCGATGCCCCAGATCGCGCCGCACGCCAGCAGCGTGCGTCTTGCGCCAAAACGATCGCTCACCCAGCCGCCGATAATCTGAAACAGCAGATACGGATACGCGAAAGCGGAGAACACCAACCCGACTTCCGTATGCGAAAGATGGAATTCCTTGCCGAACCCCGCGGCCGCTGTACTGACGTTGACGCGGTCCAGGTAGGTGATGAAGTACATGATGCAGAGCATCACTAGAACGATACTGGTCGCACTGGTCAAACGAAACCGCTTCATCGTCTCTCTCCATTTGCATGTGTCGACGGCGCGCCTCATATGACACGCCCGGTCGTCGCCCGGCGGTAGGCGCCGCCGGAACATCGCATTGTTCAGGGCCGCGTTCTGCGCGCGGCTTCGTGATGGAACTGACTTCGTTGATGCCTGCTTTCGTTGCGGCCTGCTTTTTTCGATGCGTTGCTGCGGCTTGTTGAGCGGGTCCGGTGTTGCGACGTGGCCAGCACAGCTTGTTCTGCCGCTTCGTTCAGGCTGCCGCCTTCAAACCGGACGCTTGCGTCGGCTCGCTCAACCACTCCATAGCGGCAGGCAAGCCGCTTCCCTTGAGCGGAACGCCCGCGAGCCGCAAGCCCATTTCGCAACCTGCGAGCGTCGCGAGCAGCATCAGGTCGTTGCAATCGCCCAGGTGACCGATGCGGAACATGCGCCCTTTCATCTTGCCGAGACCCGTGCCAAGCGACATGTCGAAGCGTTCGTAGATCAGCTTGCGAACCGCGTCGGCATCGACACCGTCGGGCATCATCACGCCCGTCAGCACGGGGCTATATACACCCGGATCGGCGCACTGGATTTCCAGGCCCCAGGCGCGCACCGCGCGGCGAGTCGCCTCGGCAAGACGCTCGTGACGCGCGAACACGTTGTCGAGCCCTTCGCCGAGAATCATTTCGAGCGCTTCATGAAGCCCGTACAGCAGGTTCGTGTTCGGCGTGTAGGGCCAGTAGCCCGTCTTGTTCATCTCGACGATTTCGCTCCAGTCCCAGAAGCTGCGGGGCAACTTTGCATGCTTGCTCGCGGCCACGGCTTTCGGCGAAATCGCGTTGAAGCTGATGCCCGGCGGCAGCATCAGCCCCTTCTGCGAGCCTGAAACGGTGACGTCGACGCCCCACTCGTCGTGGCGATAATCGGCGCAGGCAAGGCCCGAGATCGTGTCGACGAGCAATAGCGCGGGATGACCTGCGGCGTCGATTGCGCGCCGCACGGCGGCGATATCCGAAGTCACGCCCGTGGACGTTTCGTTGTGCACGACGCACACCGCCTTGATCGAGTGCTGCGTATCTTCGCGCAGACGCGCTTCGATCATTTGCGGTTGAACGCCGCGGCGCCAACCCTCGATGCCGGGCAAGCCAAGAAACTCAGGCATGAGCCCCAAGCTTTCGGCCATCTTTTTCCAGAGCGTTGCGAAGTGCCCCGTCTCGAACATCAGCACGTGATCGCCGGGGCTCAACGTGTTCGAAAGCGCCGCTTCCCATGCGCCGGTGCCGGACGCCGGATAGATCACCACGGGATGCTGTGTCTTGAAGATCTTCTTAATCCCGTCGAGCACTTTCAGACCCAGTTCGCCGAACTCGGGGCCGCGGTGGTCGATGGTCGGATAGCTCATCGCCCGGAGGATGCGATCGGGCACGGGGCTCGGCCCCGGAATCTGCAGAAAGTGACGGCCGGCGGGATGAAAATCTAACTTCAACATTGCACTCCTCCGATTGAATTTTGCATGCAAAAAACTATATCAGACGAGTTCGTACAGGCGAAAGACCGAAATCGCCTTTGCGCACAGGTGTTTACCCGCGCTATTTCGCTGTGCGCGGCGATCCGATAAAATCAAATCCAATGTGGATAAGGAAGTTTGTATGCAAAATTCGGAACTTGAGGCAAGTCTGCCCACGGCGGCCGTGTTGCCGAAAGTGGAGCGTCAGCGCTTGCACGACACGGTTGTGGAGCACATTCGCCGGTTCATCGTCGAGGGCGTACTTGAGCCGGGCAAGAAGCTGAACGAGCGCGAGCTGTGCGAAACGCTCGGCATTTCGCGCACGCCTTTGCGTGAGGCGCTCAAGGTGTTAGCCGCTGAGGGGTTGATCGAGATTTCGCCGAACCGGGGCGCGTCGGTGTGGAAGATGTCGGAGGCCGAGTTGCGCGAGACGTTCGAGTTGATGAGCGGTCTCGAGGCTTTTTCGGGCGAACTGGCAGCCGAGCGGATGACGGCGGCGGAGCTCGCCGAGATCAAGGCGTTGCATTACGCAATGCTCGCTTGTCGCGCGCAAAACGATCTGGCTGGGTACTACAGCCGGAATCAGGCGATCCACGACAAGATCAATGAGGCCGCGCGGAACTCAGCGCTTCGGCAGACTTATATCTCGGTGAATCGGCGTTTGCAGGCACTGCGTTTCCGGTCCAATTTTCAGATCCCGAAGTGGGACAGCGCCATTCATGACCACGACGAAATGTTGAAGGCACTCGAGGCGCGGGACGGTAAGAGGCTTAGTCAGATTCTTCGGCAACATCTGCTTGATAAGCGCGATGCGGTCTTGCAGGTGCAGTCGAGGGAAGAGGCGGCGGGGTCGGGGTTGAAGGCTTGAGCGGTGTCGTACGTGCCGACGCGGGTTATGCGTCGGCGCGCAAGCGCAGACTGCGGACCGTCAGCATCGGCTCACGGGTTTCGATGCATTTCCGGCTGCGGTAATCGACGCCGACGATTTTCGGGAAGCGCGGCACCGCTGAACGTGAGGGTGCGCGTTTGGGTCGTCCACCGGGTCATGCTTGCCTCGCGTCAGCGGGTCGGGGAACAGTGGGAAGCGGCTCGTCCGCCCATTGCGTCCACGCATCGCCGGTCGTGTCCGGCGTATGCGGCTGGATAAGCCACGACATTGTCAGCCCCTCCAAAAGTTATGTTTCATATGCCGCTGGCTGTGCAGACATTTTGGAATCCTACTAAATGTCTCGACGAGGCCCCCCTTTTCCATTGAGGACTCGGGCCTCTGCATTATCAAATCGATCCCGACCGGCGTACAGATGGAAACTGTCGCAGTTTTGTAAAACAAAATCGGGATAGGTTTAACGCATAGCCATCTAATGGATTGACTGACGCTGGACAGAACCAGATCGTCCGCAAGATAGGGAAAGGCACGAAAAAAAGCCCGCACGCGGCGGGCAGCAGTAACTATCGGGAAAAGCGGGAGACGTCACATAGCGCTCATCATCGCGCCGCTGCTGCCAGTGGGTCGCACCATGGGACGCAACCGACCAGCGATCCAACGGGTGAGCAGGTTCGACGCTAAGTGGGACAGCAAGCTTCAGAGAACTTGTAGGTGCGTCCTACCACCAGTTCAACCGTGGCAACTTCAGTCAACGGCGTTGGGTCTGCACGTGGAACGACGACGGAAACGTCTTACGCTCAATCGTGCTGTGCCAGCCAAAGCGAAAACTTATCCCCAGTTTTTGTTCAAAACCCTGTGGACAACCTCAGCAAACCCACACCAAGTACTTGATGGCACACTGCAATCCCGCGCCGTCTCCGCAACACTCAGCCGGAGACGGCATCGCTGGGAAACAGCCCCTCACCGTACTCCATCCTTGCGCCGCAGCGACTCCGGCAACCCGCGCAGCACGATCAACGCACAAATCACACTCATCGTACCGATCACATACAACGCGGGCGTCGTGCTGCCGGTCAGATCCCGCACGCGTCCAACCATGATCGGACTCACGATCCCCCCGAGCTGACCCAGCGTATTGATCAACGCGATGCCGCCAGCCGCGCCCGCCCCAGTCACCAGTTTAGGCGGCAGTGCCCAGAACGCCGGGATAGACGCCACCACGCCTGCGCCCATTACGGCCAATGCGACGATCAGGAAGCCGGCCTGCTTATCGAAGAAACCCGCGGCAAAAAAGCCGATTGCCGACATCACGAGCAGCCCGAAAACGAACTTGCGCCGCTCGCCGGTTGCATCGGACAGGCGCCCCACCACCACCATGCAGATCGCGCCGCATACATATGGCACCGCCGTGAGCAAACCGATCAGCGTCGGATTGTGCGTGCCGGCCACGCGGATCAGATGCGGCGTCCAGAAATTCAATCCATACGACGCAACCTGAATCAGAAAGTACACGAGACCCAGCGTGAGAAAGCCTGGCGTCCTGATCGCCCCGAGCAGCGAATGCCCGGTGTCGGGATGACGGCTTTGCTGCGCGATCTGCTCAGACAGATACGACTTCTCGGCGGGAGACAGCCAGCTCGCGTCCTCAATGCGGTCCTTCAACAGCTTTAGCACGAGATAGCCGAGCAGCACGCACGGCAGCCCGCCGAGCAGGAACAGCCAGTGCCATCCGGGCATACCGAGCACGCCATTCATATGCCCGATAACCAGCCCGGCAAGCGGCGCACCGACCAGCCCCGAAAATGCCGACGCGAGAAACAGCATCGACGTAATACGCCCACGATAGCTGGGCGGAAACCACAGCGTGAGGTAATACAGCACGCCGGGAGCGAAGCCCGCCTCCATTGCCCCGATCAGAAAACGCAGTCCGTAAAACTGCCATTCGGTATTGACGAAAACCATCGCCGCTGTGGCGAGGCCCCACGAAATCATGATCCGTGCAATCCAGCGCCGCGCACCAACTTTGTACAGGAACAGATTGCTTGGCACTTCGAACAATACGTAGCCGATCACGAACAGGCTCGCGCCAAGACCATACGCGGTGTCGGATAACCCGAGATCGCTTTGCAACTGAAACTTGGCGAAGCTGATATTAATGCGGTCGAAAAACGCAAACAGATAGCAGATCATGATGAGCGGCATCAGCCGCCATGCCACTTTGCGGATAATGGCCGCCGCGCCGTCCGCGCTTTGCTCGCGGCCGCCGGTTGCGATTGCGCCCAGGTCACTCATGTTCGTCTCCAATGCCGGATTCGGCGCTGCCGTCCGGTCGTCTAGTGGATCAAGGAAAGTTAGATTTGCAGCACGTAGTCCGGCACGGGATGCAGGTCGCTGTTGCGTCCGGCCTTCGCCACCTGCCCGGGCACGTCATGGCCGAGCAGATCCGGCAGTGCCCGCGACAACGCGAGCAGCTTCTCCAGATCGATGCCGGTCGGAATGCCCATCTCATCGCACAGATTCACGAGGTCTTCCGTACAGATGTTGCCGGATGCACCCGGCGCGAACGGACAACCGCCAAGGCCGCCCAACGCGGCGTCGAAACGGCGTGCGCCGGCTTCATACGCAGCCAGCACGTTAGCAAGCCCAAGTCCGCGCGTATTGTGAAAGTGGAGCGTGAGCGCGGAAGGCGTCACGCGTTCAAGCACCCGCGTTACGAGCCGCGTCACCTGGCGCGGATTCGCCATGCCGGTCGTATCCGCGAGCGTGATGCCCTGTATGCCCATCTCGCGATACGTATCGACAATGCCGACCACGCGGTCCTCGTCGA
The DNA here is from genome assembly GCF_052045935.1 of Paraburkholderia sp. 22098. Taxonomy (NCBI): domain Bacteria; kingdom Pseudomonadati; phylum Pseudomonadota; class Betaproteobacteria; order Burkholderiales; family Burkholderiaceae; genus Paraburkholderia; species Paraburkholderia sp. 22098. The sequence continues at coordinate 95,501 of NZ_JBQEPV010000006.1, forward strand.
TCGTGCCTTCGAATGGACAGCCGAACGCAGTCGCCACGGAGGCGTTGAGCAATACGCCCGAATCTTTCACATGACGCACGATGTCGCCAAACGCCGTCAACGACGACTCGCAACTCATGCGCATATTCGCGCGGTTGTGCGTCTGACTTGCCGACATCACGAGGTTCAGTTCATCCGCCTTCGCAGCCAGCGCGCGCTCGGCGCCCTTGAGGTTGGGCACCAGCGCGACATAGATCACGCCCGCATGGCGCTCGATCTGCTGAAACACCGCCTCGCCATCACGCAACGCCGGAATCGCTTTCGGCGATACGAACGAACCGGCCTCGATACGCGTGAAGCCCGCCGTCGAAAGCGCGTTGATCAACGCGATCTTGTCGGCGGTATCGACCCAGGCGGGTTCGATCTGTAAGCCGTCGCGCGGCGCGACTTCCTGGACAATCAGTTTGTCGGCAGTTTTGGTGTCCATGACACCGTTCGATGCTCGGGTCATTGCACGGCTCCTTCGCGGCGAAGCCGCTCGATTTCTTCGGTTGCAAATCCGAGTTCGCTCAGCACGCTGCCGGTATGTTCGCCAAGCGTGGGACCTTGCCAGCGCACTTCCCCCGGCGTGTCCGACAGCTTCGGCACGATGCCCGGCATCTTCACCGATGCACCGCCAGGCAGTTGCGCCTGCAACAACATGTCACGCGCCTGGTAGTGCGGATCGGACACGATATCCGCGACTGAATAGATGCGTCCCGCAGGCACTTCGGCGCGTTCCAGCGCGGCCAGCACGTCGCTGGTGGAATGGTGCGAGGTCCATGCGGCGATGGCCTCGTCCAGCATCGCGCAATGCCTGGCGCGGCCGTCGTTGTGAGCTAATGCCGGATCGTCGGCGAGATCGGCGCGGCCGATGGCCTGCATCAGCCGCCGGAAAATCGGGTCGCTGTTGCCTGCAATCACCACGTACCCGTCGTCTTCCGTGGGATACGTGTTGGACGGCGCAATGCCGGGCAAGGCGCCGCCGCTCCGCTCGCGAACGTGACCGAGCAGGTCGTACTCGGGCACGAGGCTTTCCATCAGATTGAAAACGCTTTCGACGAGCGACACATCGACCACCTGGCCTTCGCCCTGTCCCGTCTTCACGCGAAGCAAGGACATCAACGCGCCGATCACGCCGTGCAGCGACGCGAGCGAATCTCCGAGACTCACGCCGACGCGCGCCGGCGCGCCATCCACTTCGCCCGTCGTGTAGCGGATACCGCCCATCGCCTCGCCGATCGCACCGAAGCCCGGCCTGTCGCGGTACGGACCCGACTGTCCATAGCCGGAGATACGGACCATCGTCAGCTTGGGGTTAATCGCGTGCAGCACGTCCCAGCCGATGCCGAGCTTTTCGAGCGCACCCGGACGCAGATTTTCGATGATGACATCGGCCTCGGCCGCGAGCCGCTTCACGATCTCGACGCCATCCGCCGATTTGAGATTCACGCAAACCGACTTTTTGTTGCGCGACTGCAGATACCACCAGAGCGAGGTGCCCTCGTGCAGCTTGCGCCATTTGCGAAGCGGATCGCCCGTTTCAGGCGCTTCGATCTTGACCACGTCGGCGCCGAACTCGGCCATGAGGCGCGCGGCGAACGGCGCGGCAATGAGAGTTCCGATCTCGACGACGCGGATACCCTGAAGGGGTCCACTCATGTGCTGTCTCCATAGCAGTTTTCTGTTGAGAGACAGCTTGCAGGCATGCCGCGGCGGCGTCCAACCGCAATTCGCCAACGACCGTTCGCGAACGGCGAACGCTCCCGCGAGGCGCGGATTAAGCCGCCGCGGTTCGCGCGTTGTCCTTTGCTTCCACCGAACGCAAATGCTCGAACAGCAGACGGCTCACCGGCGACAATGCATCGACGTCGCGCACGACCAGCACGAGGCTGCGTTCCGACCACTCGTCTTCGAGTGGCGCACCGACCAGTCCAAGCGGGCGGCCCATGAGTTCATAAACCTTTTGCGGCAATACGCCGACGCCCATGCCTGCCTGTACCATCCGGCAAACCGCGTCGAAACCCGGCACATGGATTCGCAGCCGCAATGGCTTGCCGGCCTGGCGCGCGGCCATATGCGTGCGCGCGTTGATGGAACTCGCGGCGTGCAAGCCGACGTGATCTCCGTCGAGCGTTTCAGCGAACGCAACGCTTTTGCGCGTGGCCAACGGATGATCGTCGCGCATCACGAGCACGAGCGAATCATGACGATAGTGCTCGACGTGCAAGTCGCGCGTGTCAGCGTCGCCGGAACATATGCCGAGATCGGCCAGGCTGTCATCCACCGCTTCGACCACGCCACCGCTCGGCCGCTCTTCCAGATCGAGCTTCACACGCTCGTGCTCCAGCTGGAACGCGCGTAAATCTTCGGGCAAGAATTCGACGATCGCTGACAGATTCGCCATCATTCGCACGTAACCACGCACGCCGCTCGCGTGTCCCGCGAGTTCAATGCCGATGTTTTCGATGTCGCGCATCACGCGCCGTGCGTGATGCAGCAGCGTTTCGCCGGCCGGCGTGAGCGTCATGCCGCGCGCGTTGCGCTGGAACAGCGTGGCACCGACCGCCTGCTCCAATTCGAGCAGGCGCTTGCTCGCTGCCGAAACGGCAATCGCCTCGCGCTCCGCGGCGCGCGTGAGCGTGCCTTCCTCGTAGACGGCAAGGAACAGTTGAAGGGTCGTAAGGTCGAGCTTGCGAAGAAGGTTCTTGATCACCATGGCGCGGCGCCGGCAGTTCGGTCAGTGCTAATCATCCCACATGCAGCCGCGCAGCCCGAGCCCTGAATTGTCGTGGTGAGATCGCCCAGCGGCAACGCGGGCATTCATGGCCATGAGTCGAGTCTGTGATTGTGCGAATCAACAGAGCCGCTTGCCGTGCAGCGCTAAAGCGCGTTTGGTATGCTGGATCGCCGGTCATTCCGCGGGGCGCCATGGTCGTTCCATCGGCCTCAGTATTCAACAACGCGCTTGTTGCGATAAGCGCTGCGACCGGTCGAACGCGGCCAACCGCACGGCGGCGTGCTGCCAAGGCTCTCGCAGTTCGCCCATCGTCAAAGGAATCATTCGATGCCCACCGTCGCGATAGCGATTTTCCCCGGCGTGCAGGCCCTCGACGTCGCCGGACCTGTCGATGTGTTCTCGGAAGCGAACCGCTTCGTCACGCCACAGGAGCGCTACGAGGTCACACTGCTGAGCGCAAAGCAAGCGCCGCTGCGCGCGTCGAACGGCATGACGTTAATCGCCGACGCCACGTTCGAGCACGCTCGCGAGCCGTTCGATCTCGCGTTGGTCGCGGGCGGCCCTGCACTGCCCGAAGGTGAGCCGCCTGCTGCACCGTTGCTCGACTGGTTGACCAACGTCGCGCCTCGATGCGCGCGTTACGGTTCCATTTGCACCGGCGCTTTCGCGCTAGGACATGCGGGCCTGCTCGATGCACGCAACGTCACCACACATTGGCAACATGCGGCCCAACTCGCCACCCAGTTTCCGAAAGCGCGCGTCGATTACGACCGCATTTATTTGCGCGATGGCCAACTCGTGACGTCGGCGGGCGTGACTGCGGGCATCGATCTGTCGCTCGCACTCGTCGCCGAAGACCATGGTTCGCACATTGCGCTCGCAGTGGCGAAGCGGCTTGTCGTTTTCGCGCAGCGGCAAGGCGGTCAGTCGCAATTCAGCCCGTACCTCACGGCACCCGCCGACGAAACATCGCCGGTCGCAAAAGTCCAGGCGCATGTCATGGAGCGCATCCACGAAGGCTTTACGGTCAAAGAACTCGCCGACGTCGCCGGAATGAGCGCCCGTAATTTCGCGCGCGTGTTCGTGCAGGAAACGGGCGTGACGCCGCATGAGTTTGTCGAGCGCGCGCGTGTGGATGCAGCGCGCAAGCTGCTGGAAAGCAGCGGCGCTGCGCTCAAGACGATCGCCTACGATTGCGGTTTCGGCACGGCCGAGCGCATGCGGATCGTCTTCATGAAAAGAATCGGCGCAACGCCGATGCAATATCGTGAGCGCTTTCGGGCCACCTGATTACCGTCGATGAGCGGCGCCGCTGCGCGCGCAAAACATGCGTGAGAAGATAACGCTCTGCTCAAGCCAACGCTCAAGGAACGACATGAACCCCTCTTCTCCGATTCGCGCGATCGTCACTGGACACACGCGCGGCCTTGGCGCGGCGCTCGCTGAACAACTGCTTGCACGCGATATCGCAGTGCTCGGTCTATCGCGCTCGCGTCATGCATCGCTCAAACAGCGCTTTTCCACGCTGCTAGAAGAAACCGAACTCGCACTTGCCGATACAGCACGCGTTGCTGAATGGCTGACGACCGATGCTTTGCGCGCATTCGTCAGCGGCGCAGAGACTGTCCTGCTGATCAACAACGCGGGCATGGTGCAGCCAATCGGTCCGATCGAGGGGCAGGACGTGGTGGACATTGCGACTGCCGTCAGCCTCAACGTGGCAACGCCGCTAATGCTCGCGAGCGCACTCGCCGCCGCGAGTCCGCACGCGAGCGGTCGGCGCATCGTGCATATTTCGAGCGGCGCGGCGCGCAACGCTTACGCCGGCTGGAGCATCTACTGCGCGACGAAGGCGGCGCTCGATCACCATGCGCGCGCCGTCTCGCTCGACGCGAACCGCGCGTTGCGCATCTGCAGTCTTGCGCCTGGTGTGATCGATACGAACATGCAGGCGGAGATTCGCGGAACCGGCGTCGAACAGTTCCCCATGCGTGAGAAGTTCGAGGACCTCAAGCGCACCGGTCAGCTTTCCACGCCCGAGCAATGCGCGGCTCAGTTGCTCGACTACGCACTTAGCGATGCATTCGGTGAAACGCCGGTGGCCGACATTCGCGAAATCGCGAAGTCGGCTTGACGTGTAGCGAGCATCGTCGCTCCCGAAAAACCTCACCTTTGCGTGCATGGGGCGATGATTCCTGTGGCTTGGCGACGGGGTCATCGCGCGAATCACGCTCTTTATTCGAGGATTTTTGCTCGTTGCTTCGCTGCTCGCTGGTGAATCGGAGGCGAAGCTCGCGCTCCCGAAAAACCTCACCTTCGGTACGAAGCGATCAACACTTCGCAGGTGTCGCCGTTTTCCGAACTCCCGAAAACACTCACCTTTCGCAGTAAGGGACAGGCTGCAAAGCCATACTGGGCGGGGCACCGGTTGCCAGAAACAGACGATTCCCGAAAACTCTCACCTTTCGGATGCGCTAACGATCTGGATACCCAGGTAAGAAGCCGCAGCACGCGATTCGATAGAGAAGGAGTCGTCGGCAGCGAATCGTGCGACTACATGAACGGTGAGGCGGTTTGAGTTTGGCCGCTCACGGTCGATGCAACGTCCTGACTACTCCCGAATTCCCTCACCTTTGCGTGGGCGACACGTGGCGAAGAGCCTGCTTGCACTACCGCGTCGGCTGGACGTCTAGCGAATTTTTGCGGTTTTTGCAGCAAGAAGCGGAGCTAGCCGAGCGTTTCGAGCCGCCGCCGACTCGCTCCCGAAAAGCCTCACCTTTGCCGTCGCGCTCGTGCATCAACTCGCAAGCTTGCGGAACGTCTCGAGAACCGCGTCGCCTTTGAACGGCTTCACGATCCAGCCTTTGACACCCGCCGCCTTGCCGCGCTCTTTCATCGCCGGGCTGCTTTCCGTTGTCAGCATGATGACGTTGACCGTCTTGTTCGCGAGTTCGCCGCGAATCTTCTCGACCATAGTGAGACCGTCCATGTTCGGCATGTTGACGTCGCTAATCACGAGCTTGATGCCTGGACTAGCCTTCAGTTTCGCGAGGCCGTCTTTGCCGTCCACCGCGGTGTCCACGTCGAGACCATTCTTCTTCAGAAAGCCGGCCACTTCGTCGCGCACCGTGCCTGAGTCGTCCACTACCAGAATTTTCGACATATCTTTCCCTTCATCAATCCGTCAGAGATCAAAACAGCTCCAGCTCACCGCTGGTTTCTTCAATGGCGCTCGTGTCTGCAACAAAATCGAGAGGCGCATACGCGCAAACGCATAGCGTCGCCCCAAGCCGCGCGGTGCCGCCGAGCATCACCGAATACGAAGACAGCAGCGCCGGCTTCAACTCATGCAGATGCGGCAGGCAATGCGCGCTCAGCACGTACGGCGTCGACATGCCGAGGTCCGGGAAGTAGCGCAGCAGTTCCTGATTGATCGCGCCGCAACACAGATTGCAGATTTCCAGGAACGCGTCCTGAAACGGCCGCTCGTCGGCTTCCTTCAGGTAGTACGCGCGCGTGCTGTCGTTTTCGTCGAAATGAAGAATCAGCAGCAGCCTGAACACGATCGACGAAATGGTCAGTACGACGACCTGTGTGCCGTGTGCCGTGCCTGTGTCGGCTTGCGCGATCGGGACGATCTCGCACTGGTCGTCTGGACTCAGCGGCAAGCGCGCCTGCGCGGCCTTGCGAAATATGCGCTCGAAGCTGTCCTTGGCGTGGGCCGTAATCACGCGGACACCTCGTCCAGCTTCGAATGAAACTGACTGGCCATCGACTCCACACTGGCAAGCGACGCCGCAATCATCTTGCCGCCGGCCTGAATGTCCTGAAACGTGGAAGTCGTGGTCAAGTCGTTCCGATGCAGGCTGTCGCGATAGCTCTTCGACAATTCCTCGGAACGCGCGGCGAGCGAGCGCACTTCGCTCGCCACCACCGCAAAGCCGCGGCCGGCGGGACCCGCGCGTGCCGCTTCGATCGACGCGTTCAGCGACACGATCACCACATGCCGCACGATGGATGAGAGCTCCTGATTCTTCGCGTGCATGTCGTGGTTCTGCGTCATCAGCGAGATCATTTGCTCGTGCCAACGCTCGAACGCAGCGCCCAGGCCTTTCAGGCGCGCGGCTTCGCTGGCAAGTTGCCGCGCCTGCTGCGCCAACTGTTCCCTGTCTTCGGTAATGCTTTTGAGCGTCGCGCGCAATTCGTCGACGCTTGCCGATCCTTCCATCAATTCGGCGCGCAATTGGGCGGTCTGCGTTTGCAGCTCATGCTCGGCCCGCTCGCGCTCGTGTGCTGCTGCGTCGAGCGCGACGTGCCCGGCTCTGAGTGAATTGATCTGCGCTTGCCCGTCAGCACGCAGCCTTGCGGTCAGCCGCGTAACGTACAGCCGATGCGCGGCCACCCCGAGCAACGCGGTCGCGGCGCTGCCCGCCAGCGCCGCCAATAGATACTGTTGAATCACAACCATTCCTTGAAGGACGCCGCGGCGTGCGGCGCAAAAATGCTCAGCGCGTCACTGCGCCGACGCGAACTTCGCCGTCTTCGTTACGCGACTCGGTGCCGAGCGTGTCGACGGCGGCGCTGTCCGGCAGACACACGATCGTTTGGAATTGGCGAAACGCCGCGCCCTTGTGATCGTCGGTGAAGCGCAGTTCGATGCTGCCGTTTTCGCGCTTCAGGAAGTCGCGCACGGCATCCATGCCGACGCCGCGGCCCGACACTGCGGTGACGGTGTCCGCGGTCGAAAAGCCCGGACGGAAAATCAACTCGGCGATGGCTTCGTCGCCCGGCGTTTCGTCGGGACCGATCCAGCCGCGCTCCATCGCAATGCCGCGAATGCGTTCCAGCGCGAGGCCGCGACCGTCGTCGCTGAGCGTGATCTGCAATGCGCCGCCATCCACGCCGACCTCGATCGAGATCGCGCCAGCCGGCGTCTTGCCTTTCGCGGCGCGGGCTTCGGCGGATTCAACGCCGTGATCCATCGAGTTGCGCAGCAAGTGCATGAAGACGTTGTTCAGCGTGCCGGCCGACTTGCCACGCAGCCGGTAGCCGTTGTCGGCGATATGCACGGACGGCGCAGGCTTGCCCAATTCGCTCGCGAGCGACGGCAGCGAGCCCAGCACGCCCGACAGCGCATCGCGGACGCTTTCGCTGCCGAGCGCGAGAAAATTGCGGCGCAGTGTCTTTTGCATCGCCTGAAGTTCGTGCAGTTCGCTTGCATTCGTCTCGTCGAGCAGATTCACGATGCGCTGCATCTCTTCCTTGTCGACCATCACATAGCGGCCCGCGTTGCCCGCGTCGTTTCGCTGCGCCTTGCCCTTTCGGCCAAGGCTTTGCTCGTTGATCGTCGCGTAACTTTCGATAGCCTCGCGCACACGCGTCAACTCCCGCATCAGATGCTCCTGATCCCACGGGCGATCCGCGTCGGGTTGGCGCAACTCGTGATAGCTCTGCTCCGTTTCGTGAACGACATCGGTCAGATGCTGCAGGTTGTACGTGCGCGCATTGCCCTTGATGGTGTGCATATTGCGGAACAGCTCTGCAATCGCGGCGTGGTCGGCCTCCGAATGCTTGCGGATGATGCGCTCGTTCTCGCTAATAAATCCGGCCGAGCTCTCGATGAAGTGATGGAACTTCTCTTCGCTGACCGCCAGAATTTCGCCGATCATGTCGAGGCGCCGGCGCTGTTCGCTGGCTTCCGCAGCAAGTTTGCGCAATTCGGTCACGTCGCGCACGCAAAGCATCAAGCGGACAATGGTGTCGTCTTCGTCGGTAATTGCGGACCAGCTCAGGTCGAGTATTTTCACGCGGCCATCGGGCATGCGCTTCGAAATCTCGCCGACCAGCAAATGCTGATTGAACGCGAAGTTGATGCAGTCTTCGCCAAGGCACGCATGCGCGGCGGCGTCGACTTGCGACAACGCGTCGGCGCCCAGATCGGTATCTGAGAACACGAGGTCCATGAGTCCGCGCCCGGCAATGTCCTTCGTCTCGAAGATGTCTTCCAGATACGCCGAGTACTCCGTGTGGATCACGGCGCCGTCGATCACCGTCAGAATGCCCTGTTGCATGTTCTGCAACATCGCCTGGATGTCGGCGGTTTTCTGTTTGAGTTGCGCCGAGCTTTCCTGGATCTTCTCGATCATGCCGTTGAAGGCGACGATCGAATGGCCGATCTCGTCGAGCCGCCCCACCGGCACGCGGCGCGTGAAGTCCTGGCTGGACGCGATCTCGCTCATCATGGCCTGCATGCGGCTGAGCGGCCGCGTGATCTGACGGTAGAGCAAAGCGCCGATCGAAGTCAGCAGAATAATCGCGATGCCGGTCACGAAAGCAATGGCCGTCGTCGTGGTCGCCAGTGTCGCGTTCAGCGTCGTGATCGCTTCGTCTTTCTCGCGGTTCTTCTCCACGCGCAGCGTTTCGACAATACCCTCGAGTTCGTCCCGATACTGTGCGACGTTCGCAAACAGATACGCCTGCGCGAGCTCATTCTTGCCGTCGGCTTTCATTTTCGCCGTCTCGGCAATCGCGGAGAAGTAGTTGTCGAGACTGTCGTTGGCCTGCGAAACGAGACCCTTTTGCGCGTGGCTCGCGGCGTCTTTCGCCTGCAAGGCGAGCGCCTGTTGGAGCGCGATTCTTTTCTTCTTCAGTTCGTCCTGCGCCTGCGCGACAACGGCGCCGTCGGGCGCGTAGACAAGCGTCATGGTCGCGAGCTGAACGTCCTTGACCTGAGATACGAGGTCGGCGGAAGCAAGCGCGCTTGGCACCACACCTTCGGTGACCTTGCGCACTTCGGCTGCGCTGCCGCGCGTTTGATAGACGGCGTAACCGCCGATCGCCGACAACGCGACGAACATTAAAACAACCAATAGAGTAATGCGATGACGGATAGTCATGTGAACCCCGGGTTCTGGCCTTCGCGTCTGCCCTCGTTTGGAGCAGCGCGTTTTTTATGCGACATGAGATCTTGCTTGCAGCGCTGCCGAGTATTGCCGACCCGTGTTACTAAGCGATGACTACAGACTTAACTTCGCATTCGGAGCCGCACTTTTTATTTCTCAAGTTTTCGGCGGCTATGCCGTTGGGGGGCGTCCGTTGCGTTCGCATGTCGACATTTATCAAACCGAAGGCGGAAGGCGGGATCGAGTCTGGGGAGCTCCCGAATATCCTCACCACATCGTTAAAGGTGCGAACAGCGGCGTGGCTACCTCACCTCCCGGATATAGGCGAGTGCAACAGTCAGGCACCTCCTGGAATCGCTCACCTTTGCGGCAACCTCCTGGAACTCCTCACCTTTACGCGTGACGCCAGGTGACAACGCCGCGTGGGGCGCTCAACGGTGCGGCGTAAATCCTGGGACGACTCACCATTGGGGACATGGCATCGTCTCCTGGAACGTCTCACCTTTGTGTGCGAAAGATCAAAGGTGATGCCGTCTCCTGGAATTCCTCACCATCCTGGAATTGCTCACCTTTGACGGCGGTATGCTTGAACAATCTTCCGCCGTGCGACGCGTTATCTCGCCAGCTTGACGACATTCGAAAGCCCCGGTCCCGGCGATGAACCGAAGCTGTAAGTGGAGCGGCCGCTGCGCTTGGCCACATACATGGCGGCGTCCGCAACGTCTAGCAGTCCTGCGATGGTCTGAACCCGGTCGGGAAAGGTGGCGATGCCGATACTCACGCCAATCGCAAAACGACCGCCATACTCTTTGTCACCGACAGCGCGAACACTTGAAAGCAGGCGGTCGGCGAGTTCCCTCAACTTCGCGTCGTCACCGCAATCCGTCGCGAGTAGAACGAACTCGTCGCCGCCAACACGAGCGAGCATGTCGTTCTGTCGCGTCGCCGCGCGCAGCGATTCGGCGAGCCGACGCAGCAGTACGTCGCCGGCGCTGTGGCCCATTGCGTCATTCACATTCTTGAAGCCGTCTATGTCGAGGTACAGCAGCGCGATGCGCTTGGCGGCGGCCGCATCGTTCGAAAGTGCGTCGATGGTGGAAAGCAGCCGGCGCCGGTTCGGCAGTCCCGTCAAAGTGTCCTGCGCCGCCTGCTGATTGAGTGCGTTCGAATACGCATGCACCCTCGCGAACGCACGACGCTGAATATAGACCGTATAAACCATCAGGCAGCACACCAGCACAGCGATAGCAACTAGCGCAGCGCTTCCGAACATCAGGCGCTGGTGAGCGTCTTCTGTCGCCACCCTTCGTCTTTCACGCCAGTCGTGCAGCAACAGACTAAGGTCCTGGCGCAGACCGTCCATGTAAAGCTTGCCTTCGTTCGTCTGCACGAGTGCGACGGCAGCGATGCGATTGCCGCTGCGAGCCAGCTCGATGGTGCGCGCAAGTTCCGTCACCTTGTCGGTCTTCGCGTGCTCGACACGGCGCACGAGTTCGAGAGATCTCTCGTCGCTGCCCGCCACCTGCTGCAAGCGCAGCACGGTGTCGTCGAGATCACGAATGCCCTCGCGGTAAGGTACGAGGTAACTTTCGTCGCCTGTCAGCAGATAGCCGCGCTGACCGGTCTCCGCGTTCTCCAGATCGTGCAGCACGCGGTTGGCTGCGCCGAGCACGGCAAACGCTTCTTCGTCGCGCAAACCGTCGGCAACGATGATCCTCGCTTCATACACGAAGAGGCCGGCGGCAACCAGCAAGCCAATGGCCATGCTGACGTACAGCACGATGAAACGGTTACGATCGGCTTTCGCGGAGCGAAACAGACGCGCGGTCACAAGAGCTCCAGGGCGGTGAGGGTGATGGGAAGCTTGCAATCATACTGGAGAGCCGTGGCGGCTTCCCGTCAGGGTGGGCAAGTGGACCGCCAGGGCCGCTTATCGTTCGACGTTCGACGTTCGCCGTTTTGTCAAACAGACGAACTGCTCGCTACCCGCGCGTCCTTGCGCTCATCACGGCAGTTGCGGTCTGCCGGCAAACGCGGCGACGTGATCACTGGGAACGGCGAAAATTTCCACTGAAGAATTATTCCTGCACTACCTGCGTGACGCTCAAATAATGCTTGGAAGTGCACGTCATACAGCTTTGCCGAGGCGTGCGTGTGTGGTGCATGTAATCAAAAGAAGGCTTACCAAGGCCTTGCGAATAAGGCTTCACTTCGCTGACAACTTTGCCTATTTTTCATAGAGCCACCAGCGAATCCGCAACCAGTTGCGGCGCGCTCCAAACAGACTTTTCATAAGCTCCGCACGCCTGATCCGAGACCGCTAGTGCACAACCTTGGCCGACGCCGGCGGTTGAGCGCAGGCGCAGATCGCCCTGCACAACAGCCCCGTCCACTCATATGATCTTTTGAAGGAGACAGCAATGAGCACGAATCTCTCAGTCGTCAAAGGTGCGTACGAGGCGTTTCAGCGGGGCGACATTCCCGCGATACTCGAGGTCATCGCGGACGACGTTGAATGGCGTGTCGTTGGACCCGCGTCGCTGCCGTTTCCAAGAGAATGCCGCAACAAGAACGAGGTCTCCGCGTTCTTCAAGTCGCTCGCGGAAAGCGACGACATCGCAGTATTCGAACCGCGCGAATATATCGACGCGGGGGACGATATCGTCACACTAGGCTTCGTGAAGGGCACGATCCGATCGACGGGCGAAGCCGTTGAAAGCGAGTGGATTCACGTCATGACACTCAAGAACGGCTTGCTGACGCGTTTTGTCGAGTTCTTCGATACGGCAACGAGAGGCGGCCACTAGCCTCACATCGCACGAGTCGCGGCTAGAACTTCACCTTCACCTGGAAGCCGATAGTGAACGGAAGGTCGTCGGATGGAATCGGCGGGATGACGATGAAGTTCGCACCGACGCGCTTGTACTCGACCATGACGAGCGGGGCGAGCACTGGCCCAATCGTATGGTCGCGGCCGAGTCCCCAGTTGCCGTAGTTGTAGCCGGAGATGATGCCGCCCATCGCCGCGATTCGCACAATGCCCCAATGCAGGAAATCGGGTGACCAGACGCCGCCGCCGTAGTACGACGGCCGGCGCAGCGAATTGCGAAAGCCGCCCGCCGTCAGCGCCCATTGATTGTTGAGCCAGCATTCGACGCCAAGCCCCGGATTGAACTGCTCGAAATGCTTGTCCGGGTCGGGATTGATGTGATACGAGCCGAGCATGGCGTCGACCCAAACGCCGCCGTCGCACCAGCTGCCCGCGTGCGCCGCCGATGTCCCAGCGAGGCCCGCGACGAGCGCGAACAATGTGTGACTGATGTGCTTGCGGATGTCCTTACTGATCTGCCGAAGATGCATGTCCTCTCCACCACCGGTCGAGCGCCGGCGTGATGCTGTTTGGTTTTTGTGCGTGCCGCCCGTCGCGCACTGTACCGCAAGCCACTCATGCGATGTTGAAGACGCACTCGGGCTTGCGGGCACAAGACGTGCCGGAAAGCGGCAGCACAACCATAACGGAGGACTGATGGCAAAGCGGTGAAGGCGACGCGCCCGCCTTCACGTTGCGTGGAAATGTCTAGAGGCCGAGATCGGAGAGACCGGGATGATCGTCGGGACGGCGGCCAAGCGGCCAGTGATACAGCCGGTCCGCTTCACGAATCGGAAGATCATTGATGCTGGCGTGACGGCGCGCCATCAATCCGTTTTCGTCGAACTCCCAATTCTCGTTGCCATACGAGCGGAACCAGTTGTTCGAGTCGTCATGCCATTCGTAGGCAAAGCGCACGGCAATGCGGTTGTCGGTGAATGCCCACAACTCCTTGATCAAACGATAGTCCAGCTCCTTCGCCCACTTGCGGCGCAACAGCCCGACGATTTCCGCGCGGCCATGCGTGAACTCGGCGCGGTTGCGCCACACGCTGTCCGGCGTGTACGCGAGCGACACGCGTTCGGGATCGCGGGTGTTCCAGCCGTCTTCAGCGGCGCGTACTTTCTGGATCGCGGTTTCGCGCGTGAACGGCGGCAGCGGCGGGCGGCTTTCGATTTGATCGGCCATGAGATTCCTCGCTAGTGGTCAGATTGCGGTGAGGTTACGGTCAGGTTGCGGTCCGCCTGGAAGGCAGGGACTTACTTGCAGATCGAGGTGAGGCTTTCCTGCTTGAGGACGTCTTGGGCTCGCCGCCTGATTCAGCGTCGAGCAAAGTTTGAGCGACGGCTTGCGCGTCGAGCGCGGCATCAGGCTCGCCGCTAACCAGTGCGACAGCGATCGCACCATCGAGCAACACTAGCCATTGCCGCGACAAACGCGCGGCGCGCCTTGCATCCACGTTCTCTTGCGCGACGAACTGCTCGCATTGCGTTCGCACAAATGCAAGCAAACGTTCCTTGTGTTCCCGCGCGACGACACGGATCGGGTCTTCTGCCGAAGCGATTTCGCCGGCCGCGTTCAAAAACGCACAGCCGTGAAAGTTCTCCGACGCGAACCATTCGCGCAATACATCGAACATGCCAAGCAGGCGTTTGCGCGCGCTCGTGCCGCCGCGCTGCTGCGTGCCCGCGATGAACCAGTTCATCCAGCGTTCGTCGCGTCGTTCCAGCGCGGCCGCGACGAGCGCGTCTTTCGATTCGAAATGTGTGTAGAAGCTTTTACGCGCGGTTCCTGACTGCTTGACGATCGCATCCACGCCGGTTGCGTGTATGCCTCCGGCGTAGATCAACGCTTCCGCGGCGTCTAGCAGTCGCTCACGTGGGCTGGGCGTCGCCGCTTCTTCAATGCGAATATGAGTAGCCATGTGCGAAGAGTAGAACGATCATTCTCCCTCGTCAAGTTTTTCCCCATTTTGCGTGCGGCTACCGCTAACTGTTATCTTGATCGGGATGAGTCAACCGGAAGCTATTTGATGAAGACATTTGTCGCCCGCGCCTTTGTCGTGCGCGCTTTGCTCGCTGCAAGCTTTCTCTTTGCAACGGCTTGCACGCCATTGCAAGTGCTCACACATTCCGTCAGCCAGAATGAGGCGCGCGTACCGGTTGGGCGCTACGATCTCGACCATGACCATTGCAGCATCACGTTCGACGTCGAACACTTCAAGTATTCGCGCTTTACGATGCGCTTTGATCGCAAGACGGGGCAGTTGGACTGGAATGAAGGCGGGCTGGAGCGGAGTAGTGTGTCCGTTACGATCGACGCCGCGAGCATTGACACGAATGTGCCGCTTCTCGACAAAATGGTGAAAAGCCCGAGCCTGCTAGACGTGGAGCGCTATCCGGAGATCCGTTTCGTCAGTACGAAATTCGAGCGCACCGGCGAAGCTCGCGGCGCGTTGACCGGCGATCTGACCATTCATGGCGTAACGCAACCCGTCACGCTCGACGTCACCTTCAACGGTTTTGCACCCGACCCGCTAACGAAAAAAGACACGCTGGGTTTTTCCGCAGAAGGGCATATCAGCCGCGCGAAGTTTGGGCTCGCGACATGGTATCCAGCGGTCGGCGACGACATTCACGTGCGAATTCAGGCCGAGTTCGACAAAACGCCCGCAGGCGCTTGAGCACGCTGCGGGCGTGTCTGACGCGGCGCGCATTGCGCCACGTGTGTGTTATGCCGAGGTCCAGTCGAGAATGACCTTGCCGCTTTCGCCGGACAGCATGGTCGCGAACGCTTGCTGATAGTCGTCGACCTTGAAATGGTGCGTGAGGATCGGCGACAGGTCGAGACCGCTTTGCAGCATCGCGACCATCTTGTACCAGGTCTCGAACATCTCACGTCCGTAAATGCCCTTGATTTCAAGGCCTTTGAAAATCACCTGGTTCCAGTCGATCGCCGTTTGGGCGGGCGGAATACCGAGCAGCGCGATCTTGCCGCCGTGGTTCATTGCTTCGAGCATGCCGGTGAACGCGCCTGGAACGCCGGACATTTCCAGGCCAACATCGAAACCTTCGGCCATGTGCAAATCGGCCATCACGTCGCGCAACGATTCACGAGAGACGTTCACGGCACGCGTCGCGCCCATCTTACGAGCGAGTCCGAGCCGATAATCGTTGATATCGGTAATCACGACGTTGCGCGCTCCCACGTGCTTCGCAATCGCCACGGCCATGATGCCGATCGGCCCGGCACCCGTGATCAGCACGTCTTCGCCGACCAGATTGAACGATAGCGCGGTGTGCGTGGCATTGCCGAACGGATCGAAGATCGCCGCGAGGTCGTCGGAGATCTCGGGCGGAATCTTGAACGCGTTGAACGCCGGAATCACCAGATATTCGGCGAACGCACCCTCGCGATTTACGCCGACTCCCACCGTGTTACGACACAGATGCCGACGCCCGGCGCGACAGTTGCGGCAGAACCCGCAGGTAATGTGACCTTCGCCCGACACGCGGTCACCAATCGAAAAGCCGCGCACTTCCGCGCCCATTTCGACGATCTCGCCGACATACTCATGGCCGACATGCATTGGCACAGGAATGGTTTTTTGCGCCCAGTCGTCCCACTTCCAGATATGAATGTCGGTGCCGCAAATAGCGGTGCGCTTGATACGGACCATCACGTCGTTATGGCCGACTTCGGGCACTTTGACGTCAGTGAGCGTGAGACCGGGCGCGCGCTCGAGTTTTGCCAATGCTTTCATATGCGTCCCGTTTCAGATGACACCAAGTTCGCGGCCGACGCGCGCGAATGCATCCACCGCGCGGTCGATCTGTTCTGTTGTATGCGCGGCGCTCATTTGCGTTCGGATGCGCGCGCGGCCTTTCGGTACGACCGGGAACGAAAAGCCGATCACGTAGACGCCTTCGTTCAGTAACGCATCGGCCATTTTCGAAGCAAGTTGTGCGTCGCCGAGCATCACTGGAATGATTGGGTGTTCCCCAGGCACGAGCGTGAATCCAAGCGCGCTCATCTTGTCGCGAAAGTGTGCGCCGTTCTTACGCACGCGCTCGCGTAGCTGTGCGCCTTCGTCGCTTGCGAGTAGTTCGAGCACTTTCAGCGATGCCGCCGCGATGCTCGGCGTCAGCGTGTTGGAGAACAGATAGGGGCGCGAACGCTGCCGCAGCAAGTCCACAATTTCTTTGCGCGCGGCGACATAGCCGCCCGATGCGCCGCCGAGTGCCTTGCCGAGCGTGCCAGTAATGATGTCGACGCGCGACAGCACTCCACAATGCTCTGGTGTGCCGCGTCCGTGTTCACCGACAAACCCAACGGCGTGCGAGTCGTCGACCATCACGAGCGCGCCGTAACGGTCCGCGAGATCGCATATGCCGGCGAGGTCGGCGATGATGCCGTCCATTGAAAACACGCCGTCGGTGGCGATCAGCTTGTAGCGCGCGCCTGCGGCGTCTGCCTCTTGTAGTTTCGCTTCGAGATCGGCGAGATCGTTGTTCTTGTAGCGGAAGCGCTTCGCCTTCGAAAGCCGCACGCCGTCGATGATGCTCGCGTGATTCAACTCGTCGCTGATAATGGCGTCGTTTTCGTCGAGCAGCGTTTCGAAGAGACCGCCGTTGGCATCGAAACAACTCGAATAGAGAATGCAGTCGTCGGTTTGCAGAAATTCGGCGAGCGCGCTTTCGAGTTGCTTGTGCACGGTCTGAGTGCCGCAAATGAAACGCACCGACGCCATGCCGAAGCCGTCGTTGTCCAGGCCTTGCTTCGCCGCCTCGATGAGCCGTGCGTCGTCGGCGAGTCCCAGATAGTTGTTCGCGCAAAAATTCAGCACGCCTGTGCCGTTGGCAAGACGAATGTCGGCCGATTGCGGGCTGGCGATCACGCGCTCGCTCTTGTAAAAACCGTCGGCGCGGATCTGCTCCAAAGTGCCGCGCAGATGGGCGAGATATTGTTCACGCATGAACCGGGCTCCTGAATGGGTGATAGGCGAGTGCGAGACTTCCACCGCTTTGGGCACGCGCGACATGGGCGGCCACGAAGCGACCTGCTATAGTCGGCTGTCAGTTTTATCGGATTTTTTCGTTTTTCCGAACTAAAATCCGGTATGTCGAACAACTCTAAACGATGGATCTGGAAATGGCAAGCTCGGGTAATCGCCGTGCGGCGGCAGGCGCGGCGTCCGCTCCCCATGCAGTCGCGGCTCCTGCGATCGCGGCGCCGCCGCGCGTCGGGGAGCAAATTCAGCGCTTGCGCGCAGAACGGCGCATGACGCTCGACGATCTGTCGCGTGCGGCCGGCGTATCGAAGTCGATGCTTTCGGAGATTGAACGCGACAAGGCCAATCCGACGATCGCGGTGGCCTGGCGGTTGACCAACGCGCTGGGAGTGAGCCTCGATTCGCTGTTCGCGCCGCAAAAGACGCCGGAAGCGATCGCCGTTGCCGGTCCGCACGAAATCCCCACGTTGAGCGGGCACGATGCGAAGTATCAACTGCGGGTGTGGGGGCCGATCGAGTTGGCCGGCAAATTCGAGTGGTACGAGTTGACGCTTCAACCGGGCGGGGCGCTGGTGTCCAATGCGCACGAGCCCGGCACGCGTGAACATCTGACGGTGCTGCAAGGATCGATTGAGATTGAGGCAGCCGGCACCGCCAGGCGCCTGAAAGCTGCGGACACTGCGCGCTATGTGGCGGACGAGCCGCACGCGATCCGCAATGTGGGCAAGGGCGAGGCAAAAGCGCTGCTGGTGGTGATCCACGGCTGACCGGCTGACTCACCGTTAGAATCTTTTCAACCGTGAGGGGTCGCCGGCTGAGTCGGGAAGTGTGAAAGGTTGCGTCGAACACTGTATATTTGTACAGTACAGGGTATCGATTGGAGCCGATAATGAACGACCTGACGACCGAGACAACCGACCGCGCTCTGGCCGCGCTGCGCTATCAGACCGCGGCGCGCGATCTCGAATATATCGTCCGCAATATTGCTGCGCGCTACATCGCGCAGCAAGTGCCGCTCACTTGGCGCCTGCTGCATGCAATCGAGGCGGAGGCGCTGGCTGATCTTGGATTTGCCAGCCGCCATGACGCGATCATGCTCGGTCTGTTTCAACGTCCGTCGGATCTTCCTTATCCCGAAACCGACGAGGGCGTGGACTTCGGCACGTCCACCGCGCTGCCCGCGGTGTTTGCATTTGCAGTCTCCGCTTATGAGCAGGCGGCTCGCAGCGCCGCGACGCGCGCATCTCAACCTGCCGCACATAAACGGGCAAGAGCTTGGGGCGACTGACCGTCAGCCTGGTCAGGCGAGTCTACAATGTGCGCAACTAACTGAATGATCGCGCATGTCGCCTCCTCATTTATCCGATCCGGTTCCGCGCCCGGATCCATCCACCGATCTTTTCGATCAGCAACGCGAAGACTGGCGTCGCGATCCACAAATCGCGTTCGACGCGTGGCTTGCGAAGCAGCATTTCAGGCGTTCGTCAGCGCAGGTTTATCAGGCGCAGTGGGGACTTTTTCTCGAGTGGTTGGCCGCGCGTCAAAAGACGCTGGTTACTGTCGATACGCAGAGCATCGCGGACTTTGTCGCCGGCCTGGATATTCGCAAGCCTCAGCGTGTGCGTTACCTACGTTTGATCGAGCGCGTGCTGGATCATGTGCGTGAAGTCGAAGCATCGTCGACCAATCCGGCTCGCTTCATCGCTCAGGATGGCGAAGCCGCGTGGCGCAACGCACGCGAGAACGAGCCGACCGGTTTTCTTCATCATGCCGAACGGGCTGCATTGATCGCGCATCTGTTTTCGCCGCTACAGGGACTGTCTAAAGCGCAGCGCTGGAAAGAACGGCGCGACCGCGCATTGATCGCAGTGTTTCTCGGCGGTGGACTGAAAACCGGCGAGGCCGCCGCCTTGGCGGTTAGTTGCGCGGCACCCGGCTCGCCGTGGTTGACGATTGAGCCGACAAACCCAGCGCTCATGCGGCGCACTCGGCTAGCGCCTTTCGCGTCGGCGATACTCGAAGCATGGCTCGCCGAGCGGCGCCTGGCGGACCTCGCCGGCGATCTGATTTTTCCTGCGTCGCCTTCAGGCAGGCCGATGCACAAGGCAACCATGCTTCGTGCCGTCGATGCACTCATCGAAGCGGCAGGCATCGCGGCGTCGCGTACATCGCGCGCCAGTCCGCAAACCTTGCGCAACACGTTCGCTGCTGATCTGTTCGAAAGCGGAGTAGAGGCGGAACTCGTCGGACAATGGCTCGGATTTGTGCAGGCCGTGTCTGCGAATCGTCTCTATCGAGCCTGGCAAACATGGACGAAACAGCAGAATCCAGACGCCATACTCGAACCGGATCCCGCCGCGCCGCTGTTGCCAGAACCTCGCATGAACGGGCGTTTCACGAGGACGCCGGGTGCGGCGGAGTCCTGAAACCTCTCACGTTTGGCCTCCCGAATTTCCTCACCTTTGACGTAGGCGGCGCCTTCGCTTCATGCCTGTGCAGAAAGCGAGTTGCTGGATAAGAATCGGCTTACCGCTTCCAGTCGCGAATCGCCGAGCCCCGAAGAATGCTCGCATTCCGGACACTGCAGTTCGAACCGGTGATCGACCTGCGAGAGTTCGGGCTCACCTTCGTCGCACTTCGGGCAGCGCAGCGGCAAGCGCACGTGGCCGTCCGCTGCGGTTCCAATAGTTCGCAATTCATCGCTCGAGAGCCGGCCGCCTTCAACTAGCGAGCACAGCAAACTGCCGATTTCCGGGTCGATGCCCTGCTGGCCGCGCAAAGCCGCAAGTTCTTTTGTCAGCGCGTCGACCTCGTCCGACTGCTCGCGCAGTTGCGCGTCGAGCCGGTCGCCCCGTGCCTTCGCTGCCGCAAGTTGCTGAATGAACTCGAATTCCTTCCGACTCGCGTCGCGCACGCCGGACTGATAGGTCGCGGCCATGCTGCGCAGCGAATCCAGTTCGACAAGCATCGGCTTCACCCGGCGCTCGGCCTCCGCGACGGCATCTTTGATCTGCTGCGCGTAGTGTTCGGTGCTTTGGCGCAATTCCACATGAAGCGCGTCGATGCGATCGCGCAGCGTCGCGTTCGTGGCCTGTTCCGTGTCCAGGCGTTGGCGGAGCGTTTCGTTTTCGTGTTCGAGCCGGCGCACCGTTGTTTGCAGACCTTCATGGTGGGCAGTGCCGTGCATAGTGACGGTGGACAACTCCGCCTCCAGCGCGCGAACGCGTTCCCATGCAGCTTCCGCCCGTTGTTCACTGCGCTTGATTGCATCTTCCGAGGCGTCGCGACGGATTTCCGCCTCGCGTGCGCGCTGTTCCGCCGCGGCAATTTGCGAGCGCGACTCTTCCCGCTCGGCGTCCAATGTGGTGCGCGCGTGGGCGACGGCTTCTTCGAAAAGCGCGCCTAGCAATTCGCCGGCGCGCTCTTCCAGAGCTTTCGGGATGGCACCCGCGCCGACTTTGACGCGCGACACATTACGAATGCGTTCCCAGAAGTGGTCGATGTCCTTTGGTATATCGCTCGCGCTGCCCGTCTGAGTGAGATCACGTACGGCTGCCATGGACGGCCGTATGCCCAGATCGAAAAATAGTCGCTTGCATGCATGTAGCGACAATTCCTGGCGGCGGCTGCCGCGAGATCGCATGGCGTCAAGCTCTTCGCGGATGGCTTGACGTTCGTCGTCCACGTTCATATTTGGGCCCACTGTTGTGCTGACTGGACGAATAATAACAATTTACGTAGCAAACGATACGTTTTTGTGAGGTTGGACTGTGTGGAGGCTGTTCTTAGTCGAGGAGGGCTTATTTTGCAGACATAGAGTCACGCGTGCAGCAATTCTTCGTGAAACAAAACTAAGAACCACGCATAACTTATTGTAAACAAAGACGGTTTGTTAGCCGTAGTTTGATAGCGCACTGTTTCACGATACGCATCACTACAAGCAATCGACGATTGTTTCTATCCGAGAGCTCTCGTGTTTTTGGCTAGAGAGTAATAAAAGTAAACACCTTGAACCCAAGTTAAAAACGTTAACGCCAAAGCAAAGCCTTGCCTGGCGGGGCTTTCCGAGCAGCAAGGTGAAGCTTTCCGGGAGAGTTGGTGAGGTTATGCGGGAATCGGGAGTGATGGGGTTCGGGAGGCGTGGTGAGCAGGTCCGGGATGTATCGTGAGCGGGTTCAGGGGACCCCACTGAATGAGACGTCAGGCCAAGGTGAGTTTTTGCGGGAGCGCTTCGGCCGGGAGCGCCCGGCAGGCCTCGCCCGCGACTCGTGAAGCCGTCAGGATCGAGGTGAGCACTTTCGGGAGGGTTGCGACGCCCTCTTTTTGACCCTGTTCGAGCCGCAAAAAAGCTCGTGGTGAGCGAAGACGGGAGAAAACGCAGATGAAAGGTGAGGCTTTACGGGGCTTAGCTGGCCGTTTTGCCTTTATTTTAGGCATTTGAAGCCCAAGGTGAGCTTTTGCGGGAGCTGTTCCCGCTTCCGGCGCATGTTTTTCCGCATGACAGTGAAATTGCCAGGCAGCGGCGATGCAAAGGTGAGCGAATCCGGGAGTTGGTCGCCATGGCGCCCAATCATCTCCAAAGTCGACCGGGATGACGTGAAAGGTGAGAGTTTTCGGGGCGCGTTTCGGGCGGTTTCAACGGTAAAGGTGAGGGAATTCGGGGGCAACAGGCGGCTCATCGGCTGGAAAAGTCCTACCTGCGGACTTTGGCCGGTAGTTGAGCGGTGGCGTTGGGATGCCGACGGTGAGAGTTTTCGGGAGCGTCCAGGCCACCACTGCACATCGAGGGAAATTGCAATCTGGCCTAAAGGTGAGATTTTACGGGAGCCGCTACGCCGGCAAAGTTCAACGTTGAACCCATTTTTGTTCGACATAACCTGTTGAAAATAAAGCATAAATATCGATATTCCCGCAAAGGTGAGGCTTTTCGGGAGGTGCATCTGGAAGACTTGCGAACATGGCGCCGCATTCCAAGGTGAGGCTTTTCGGGACGATTTTGAAGCACTTTTATCGCTTCGACACGGGGGAAGCCGCGCCGTTTGGAGCATTGAACCGATCCTAAGGTGAGCTTTTTCGGGGACTCGTGAAGCGGGTTGCGATTGACGACGCTATTTCGGCCCCTCTGCGCGGCAATTCTGTCGAAGATGCCCAACGCACATGGTCACGCACACCCCGGTCTCTCTATATGGCGAGGGGATCACAGCCCTTGTGACCTGCATGCACGTTAAGGTAAAAGGGCGAAAAAAATTTTGAGGTGAGGAGGTTCGGGATATCGCGCTCGCCGTCGAGCCGACGCTCCAAACCTCCCGATTTTCCGCAGCCCGCGACACTAAAAGGATTGCCGAACCTGGCGCCGAAAGAGAAAGGTGAGAGTTTTCGGGAGTCTGCGGAGGTGAGTCGCGTCGCGTAAACTCGCTTCACCCGCAATGGTGAGAATCACGCTATAGACGGGTATCACCACAGTCGGTATGCTCTCGCCAAATCCCTCCTTGACCATACGCATGGCCACGAAGCGCGCCAAGAAAACCGATGTAGTCAGCCCCAGCTCGGCGGAATTGCGCAAGGCCGTCGAGGCAATCGCTATTCAGCCGAAGAGCGGCAAAATCACGCTGCTGACGCGCAAGCTGTTCAATGTGCTGCTCGCTGTCGCGCAGCAAGCCGACGAATCGGGCGATACCTATCGCGCGTTACTGTCGGACATCGTCGCCAACTCTGCGTTTGATTCCAACGACACCGCTCTCGTCAAAGAGCACCTGCGCCGGATGGTTTCGGTTCAGGTCGAATGGAGCACTGGCACGTCCAGTCAGAAGCCGGGCCGGAAGTGGGGCATCTCCACGCTGATCGCAGACGCGGAAATTCTCGAGGATCCGACCACGCGCCGGGTCTGGGTGGAATTTTCGTTCGCCCCGAAGATCAAGAAGAAGCTGCTCGATCCGGTTCAGTATGCGCGTCTGAGCCTGCAGTTCCAAAGCCAGTTGCGCAGCAGCGCCGGCCTCGCGCTGTACGAAATCTGCGTGCGCTATCTGACCAATCCAAGCCATCTGACGATGCGCGAGTCGTGGGAGTGGTGGCGCCCTATCCTGTCCGGCACGCCGGACACGGAAGCGGGCGATGAAGCAAAGCGCGAATACAAATACTTCAAGCGCGATTATTTGCGACCGGCAATCGCCGAGGTGAACGCAGTCACAAATATCTTCGTGGAGCTGATCGAACACCGCGAGGGCCGGCGTGTCGCCGAAATCCAGTTTCGCGTGACCGAGCGCAAGCAGCCGATGCTGGCTCTCGACGAGCATCCGAACGTGTTCGACAGCACGCTCGTGGATCGGATGGTCAAGATCGGCATTCCGCTGAAAGAGGCGCAAACGCTTTACGCGGACAGCGAGGAAAATCGCATCCGTGCGGCTTTGCAGATGACCGAGCAACGCATGCGTAGCACGTCGCTGCCGCCGGTACGCAGTGCGCCGGCGTTGTTCAAGGACGCACTGAAGAAAGGATACGCACCGCCTGTCGAGACCGTGGCATCTGGTGGTAGCGCTAAGGCCGTCGCGGCTCCCGCGGACGATCTGAAGGCGCGCCTGTTGGGCGAGTATTCCGCGTATCGTCGCAGGGAGGCACGCGAGCTCTACGACGAGCAGGGTGAGTCCGAACGGGACATCGCACGGCAGTCGTTCGAGGAAGAAGAGTTGCCGGGGCTCGGCGCCCATATGCGCGACGACTGGCGTCGCCGGGGACTCGACTCGAAGATCGTCGAGACGGCGTTCTTCGATTGGCTGGCTCGCAAGACGTGGGGCGAGCCGACCGACGGCGATCTGCTCGCTTTCACACTTAGTCAGTCGCGCGCTGCTTGATCAGTCGGCACGCTGCCGGCAATTCTGGACGCGGCGGCGCATCTGACGGCGGCCGCCGCCAGACCGCTTATTGAGCGACTATTACTTCAACATCTTTTCGATCTGTCGAAGAATGTCGTCACGTTTTTCACGCGTGAGACCCTTCAGGCGCAATTCGATGCGGTCTTCTCCGTAGGTCTTCAGGTCGCCGACCGACACCCCATCGAGCTTTACTTCGAGCCGCTGCGAATAGCGCTGGCGACCCGCCGGCTTGGTGCTTTCGTGTGCAGTCGCTCTGCCCTTGACGATGTCGGCGACCTGCCGCGTGCTGAGGTCGTCAGAGAGTATCTTGTTGATCAGACGCAGCGTCGCGTCGGCACCGCGAGCCGCGTGATAGCGGCCTACCTGATACGCCATGTTGGAACCGAAACGGTCAGGCCGCGCAACCATCTCATGCATGACTGCTTCGGGTAACTTGGCAATCGACAACGCCACGGCCACCGTCGACTCGTCCAAACCAAGATGCTCAGCCAGTTCCTTCTGACTTTGGAAATGGCGGTCGTCCAGAAAGCGTTTCCAGACCACCGCATTGTCGAAGACTGTCTGCGAATCTCGCTGGACGTTGAGATCGTAGCCGAGCTTGTAGCTCTGAATTCCAATTGGCAGATCGATAACGATCGCCTTCACTGATTCCTTGTTTGCTTCCTTCAACGCCCGCACACGTCTACCGCCGTCGCTGACGAAGTAGGTGCCGGGATTGTCATAGTCAGGAATGACGTGGATCGCCTGCTGTTGCCCTTGCTTCGCCAGATTCACGGCGAGTTCGGCAATCGATGACTTCACGTAGAAGTGCCGCGGATTGAAGGGGCTCGGCTTGATCGTTTTCAGCGCAAGCTCGATGACCTGACCCGGGCGATATCCGTGTTCAATTCTCCATGCACGGTAGGCGGCGGACTCGTTTTCGGCATCAACGTTGTCGAGGCCCGAATCGGTTTGCGGGACTATGCCCGGAAGCGGTCGCACGGAACCGTCGGGGGCTTTCGAGGCATTGTTTTTGACCAGCCCATCAATCGCGTTCAGTCGATCTAACGCCGTTCGCTTCTCGCTACTGGTCGTATCAGGACGTGCTTGAAAGCCTTTGGCAAATTGGGAGGGTTTCATTCAGGGTCCTTTATGCGCATAAATTTACGGGAGCAAGGCGGCGATCTCATTCGCGCACGCCCGTACTTCGATGGCGGCGAGCTTGGCGCCGCGATCGCTCATCTGTAGCACTGTTTGACCCAATGCCATTGCTTGCTTGTAGGCTTCGCGGGTAGGAATCTGGGTCTTGAGGAGAGGAAATCCGAGCTCTTCTAACGCACGCTTGAGCTCGCGCGTCAGCATGCGCTTTTCTTCCGTCTTGTTGAGCAGGAAAACTGCGCGCAGGTCTTCGTTCATGACCTGCGCTTGCTGGACGAGTTTGACTAAGCCAATGCTCGACCAATAATCGGCGGGCGACGACGACGTCGGGATCACCGCAACGCTCGCCGCGAGCAGAACGACGCCCGAGACTTTTTCCGTAATGGAAGGTGGGCAGTCGACGACGATGATGTCGTAGTCGCCAACGAACTTCTTGATCTCACGGTGAATCTGGCTGCCGGCTTCGGAAAGATTGACGACGGGGAACGGTATGCCGGTGTCACCGTCGGAGGATGCGCTGGCCCAGTGGATCAATGTGTTCTGACCGTCGGCATCCACGACCAGGACTCGCTTTCCTTTCTCGTGAAAAGCCGCCCCGAGGTGCATCGCGATTGTGCTCTTCCCGACTCCACCTTTTTGCTGAGTTACCGCGATGATTTCAGCTGCCAATGTTCACCTCTCTTTTTTAAGCGCAGATGGATTTTACCTGGAAGAATTCGTATTTCAATCGTTTCTTTTGAATCGCGATGGAATTAGCCGTTCAGCCAGGTTTATGCGCATAAAGATGATTGCCGTGCCGTGCCGTGCCGTGCGGTGACGTGACGTGACGTGACGTGACGTGAAGTCAGGCGTGGCGGAGACATAGGTGCACATGCGTAGCCGGGCGGATGATCGGCGCTTGTGAGCGGGTCAGTTTGGCGTAATGCCAGTCGCGTCGCGGCGGCTACCCCGGCAACTTTATTGCGCCTCATGGATTGACGGCCGAGCAGAGTGGGCACGCCCCGCTTCTTAGTCCGATGCGCTGACCTAGTTGGAACGCGATGTCGATTGGATCACGAGCCCCTGCCTGCTCGTCGGCGATATGCGGTCCACCGGTTTATGCGCATAAACCACCGTTGCCTCTAGCCAGCTCATTTTTGTTCGCTGCTTCACGTTGGCAAGTGGATCGCGACTTCGGCCACATGGTGGCAATACTGACCTCGGGCAATCGCGGGTTGCTAAGAGGACGGGTGATTGGAGGACGGGCACAAACCCCGCCGTCCAGGCGTTCCCGCGCCGCGGTTGCGGGAAGCTCAGCCGGACCAACTTCGCTGGCTTTATGCGCATAAAGTTGCTGTCTCCTCCGCCCCGATTAGAAGGGCCGACGGAGAGCAAATCGGTGCGCTGCCTTGGCAGAACGGTTCGGTCGCCGCTTTGGAAACTGCCAATAAAGCTGCCGCTCAATCCCCGCTCTAGCCGTGCGACGGGCCGTGCGCATCGAAGGCATTCGCGTCAACAACCTGCCGCTTCGCAGGCAACTGAGACACAACGCGCCTTCCTAACACACGACATGGCGACCAAGCTCCACCGTCAACATGGCAACCACGCCCGCCGTCAGTCATCCGCCAAGGCAGCGGCGGACGGCATCGTGGCACGGCAGACCAGCAACAAAGCCATCCGCCGATAGCGGATAAAATCCGACAACAACGTCCCCGACGTACCAGCCTCTCTCCTCTTAACCACCAAACGCGTCATGATCACCATCTACCACAACCCTCGCTGCTCCAAATCCCGTGCGACCTGCGATCTGATTACCAGCAGGTATAACGACGGCAAAGAGATTGTTGAAGTCATCGAATATCTGGATCATCCGCTCACCGTCGCTCAATTGCAGCAGCTGAACATGCAGCTGGCTTGTCCGGTGCGCGCGATGATCCGCGACACCGAGTCCGAATACGAGGCACTAGGCCTATCTGAGCCCACGTTAAGCGACGCTCAGTTATACGAAGCATTAGCTGCGCATCCGATACTCCTGCAACGACCGATCGTCGTGCGAAACGGGCGTGCTGTGATCGGCCGTCCACCGGAGAATGTGGCGAGCTTGTTCGTCGAGCATCACACCGGAGCGCAGCAATGAAGTGCAAGGCATAGCTCCTACGCAATGTGCTCTGAAGGTGAGGCGCCGGCGACCAGCGCTATATTCTTGCGCAACTGCATTGGCATGATTCGCACTTCACCTCACCGCTGTCAGCGGTCCCCTGCGTTCGGGCAACAGGCTCGCACCGACGAACATTCGCATCCGTTGCACCGGCATCAACTAAATGCAATGACAGTTTCATCGAGGCTGTGAGTCGACGTCGGTGGAAATAAGCCAACGCCCTGGCGTCGACTCCGTCCAACCGACGTAGGGAATCGCGCCGTGCGTCGCGCAACCGTCCACAGACTGCGACGCGCCCAACAAAATCATCACACTGGCAGTAATTAACGCAGACCTGTCCCTTCCTGATACACGACACGATCTACGCTAGCGCAGCAGGAACAGACGCGTCACACCCCGCGCGAGCGGTTCCCCGAACACAAAAACGGAGTCCGAATGCTTGAACTGCGCCCATCTTGTGAAGGATGTGGAAAGTCGCTGCCGCCGAATGCGTCCGACGCGATGATCTGCACCTACGAATGCACTTTCTGCGAAGTGTGCGCGCTGACGACTTTGCGCAACGTATGCCCTAACTGCGGCGGAAATTTCGCACATCGACCGATCCGCACGCGGGCTCAGTTAGCAAAGCACCCGGCTCGTAGCGAGAGAACCGCCGTTGCTATTGACGAAGCCTCGCACTCCGAATTCCTCGAGCGCTATCGCACGACGCCACCCAGCGAACGGTGACGTTTCGGGCATATCGCGTCGCCGCCAGGAGCAATACGGCAAACACCGCAAGCCCACCGGCATGCAGCATCAATCGTCGCCGTTCATCCCGTCCGACGTCGAGATGCCGCTCATGGTATGAGCGGCGTCACGCAGCAGACGAATCTGTTTGCGATAGTTGCGGCAGCCGCTGCAAGTCGGCAGATGCAGCCGGATGGCAACCCATTCGCCAGTCGTCAACGGACGGTCTAACGCGTCGGACAGCAGCCGGGTGATGTGCTTACATTTCCCCATTTGCATCCTCGCTGGATAAGCCTTTCTCGCTCAGACAGGTGCGCAAGCGAAGACGCGCGCGATAAATCAGCACGCTGCAATGGTTGGCCGTCAGTTGCAGTTCCGCGCAGATCGCATCGGTGTCGAGGTCGAGAAATTCGCGCATCATGAAAACGCGCCCAATATGCTCGGGCAGGTGCTCCAGGC
This sequence comes from Paraburkholderia sp. 22098, assembly GCF_052045935.1. NCBI lineage: Bacteria > Pseudomonadati > Pseudomonadota > Betaproteobacteria > Burkholderiales > Burkholderiaceae > Paraburkholderia > Paraburkholderia sp. 22098. The sequence goes on from NZ_JBQEPV010000006.1 coordinate 124,369, forward strand.
ACGCCTCGAAGAACGCCCAGAATTGCTGCTGACGCAGCGCCGTTTCGGGCGTCGGCCACGGGCGCGGCTTGGTCTGTTGCGACCAGTGACCGTTGTCCTTGAACAACTCGCGATCGAGTAGCGCTTCGCCATCGAGTTCTGACTCGAGGGCGGAGAGGTTCACAGTGCGTTGCCGGGCACGCAGCGTATCCACGAGCTTGTGCCGCAGGATGCCGAACACCCACGTCTTATGTTCCGACTGTCCGACAAACCGGTCGGCTTGCGTCCAGGCTGCGGCGAGCGCTTCCTGGACAGCATCTTCGGCAGCCGCGGCATCGCGCAATTGCAAACGGGCGAAGCGCACGAGGTCGCGACGCAGTTGAGCCAGATAAACAGGGTCGCCGAGGGTCCCGGCGCTCGCCTGCGTCACGGTAGGCTCCGCTGCACGCGCCGCGAAGCGTGCGCGCGGTCGTCTGAATGGTTGTCGCTCATAAACGGAGAGTTTGTCTCGCACGGGGTTCTGGCACGAGCGCCATTCTGCCGCAGCTTGCGGCGCAAGCGAATTGATATTGGACATACGCGGTCTCCAACGCGGGGATTTGTGGGCGTTAGTCGCGCGGGGCGGGCATCTTGTGACAAACAGAAATCGACTATTGCGAAAAACGAAATTATCGTTCGTGGCCCGTGCACCTGGCGTTCCTCTCCCGCCAAAGGCACGCCAGTCACGGGATGAGTCAGCGAAGCATTCGTTGCATTTGCATTATTTCAGTTAGTGAAAAGAAGTCTTCCCATCTAGCCCATTTTTAGGGGGGCACTGAATCGCTATTCTTCGGCCATCGATCGCATCAGATCGCCAGCCAAACACCACGAGGAGTAGCACCATGAAACGCATTCTGTCCGCCCTGATCGCTTCCGTCGCTTTGTTCGCCGCCGCTTCCGGCGCAGCCGAGGCTGCTGCCCCGGCACAATGCAATGGCCCGGCGTCGTACTGCAACGTGTTTTTCGGCAACTAAGCTCCGCTCCGGGCCGCCTGCACCCATGCAGGCACCAGCGGCTGACCGCGGAAATCGCGGAGACGAACTGTCCGAAGCGAAAAAGGGCGCCCAGATGGGCGCCCTTTTTTCGTAGCAACGTCAGAACGAAACCAATCACGGGCCGGATGCCCGTTCCAAATCCACGCCGCTGCCTACGCCACCCGCACCTCCCTGCGCTCTGACCACGCGTTTTCCACCAGCGCGGTCACAGCCGAATCCACGCCACGGCTGCTCGAACGTGCGATTAACCGCACACCGTCACCACTCACGACTGATCACCGAAAAACTGCCGCTGCCTCCAAATAGCGTAGGCCGGAGGCAGGCTTGATTGACAAGGCAAAAGTAGCACTTATCCACAAGGTTATTCAGTAAAACTGTGGATAACTTTTGCACCTGCCGCGTTATCCACCGCGCCAGCGTAAAACCGCCGTACTTTTCCGCCACTTTGTCCAAAGCGGTGCGGGCCGACGCCCTGCGCCCGGCTTTTTGCCTATGATGACAGTCCGTACCCTTTGCGCGTCGAGCGCCTTATTCAAGGAAGCGAATCATGGCCCTACACATTGCAGTTGTCGTCGGCAGTTTGCGTCGCGAGTCGTTCAACCGTCAGTTGGCGCAAGCGGTCGTCTCGTTGGCGCCGTCCGACTTTACATTCGAGTTCATCGACATCGGCTCGCTGCCGCTCTACAGCCAGGACTACGACGCGGATTATCCCGAAGCGGGCAAGCAACTCAAACAGCGGATCGAGGCCGCCGATGGCCTGCTGTTCGTCACGCCGGAATACAACCGCTCGATTCCGGGCGTACTGAAGAACGCACTCGACTGGGGCTCGCGTCCGTGGGGCACTAATTCATGGGGTAATAAACCGGGTGCGGTTATCGGCACCTCGGTCGGCGCGACCGGCTCAGCCCTCGCGCAGCAACATCTGCGCAATGTGCTGGCTTATCTCGACGTCGCGGTGCTCGGTCAGCCCGAGGTGTTCATCAAGCACGATCCCGCGGTCATCAATGAGAAGGGCGAAATTCTGAACGAAGGGACGCGCAAGTTCCTGCAGACTTTCGTCGACCGCTACGTTACGTGGGTCAAGCGGCATACCGCTGCCTGACACTGTGTAGCTCCGACCGTCCTGAAGGCGGTGGCGCCGCCGCACCTCCCGGTGCGCCGCCGCTACCGCTATGCGCGTTTTTGCGCTTACACGTGGTGATGCCCGGTCACGCGCTCCCACCCGTGACGCACGGCAAGCTTGAAGCGCTCCCAGGTGCTGTCGGGCGACGTCGTCTCCCAATGGCGCCGTGCTTCCGGCTCGACGTCGTCCCACGCCCTGTCCCGATAACGCACGTCCTTGCCGATTTCCGCACCGTAGCGGTAGGCCGGAACGTAGTCTTCGTAGCGCGCGTCGTCGGCGGCGTACTGCTCGTCGTAATGCGTACGGAAATCTTCTTCGTACTCGAGATATTCGTTCGGAATCTGGCCGCTCAGCCCGGCCGTCGGTTGGGCCGATCCGGAAACCACTTCGGACGGCTGCATCACGGCGCCCGAGCCCGGCGCGGAACCGGCCGCAATCGCACTACGTCCCGCGTCGGCCGCGAGCGGATCCGGCAGAGGCTCGTTCACGGGATCGGCCGCGCGGCTTCCGGTGAGCGGCGGCGGAACGAACGGCTCGGCGTCGGTGCTGCGAGGCGAGGTCGTGTACAGCGGATCAGCCGTCGTAGAACCAGTGAAACCAGGCGACGCAGCTGTTCCGACGCCGCCCGGCGTTGATGTCTCTGTTCTGACGGATGCCGGCGTTTCACGGACCGTCGAAGTCGTCATTCCTGGTTCGGGGCCGCGCGGTGTTCCCGGCGTGACCGCACCGATTCCCAGTTCGTCGAGTAACGAATGCTCGCGGGCATTCTCTGTCGTCGACTGCGTGCTCCAGTCCGGCGAACGCTCGCCGATATCGGTCGCGCCGAGCCGCGTCAGCGTGTTGCGAGCGAGTTCCGCGTGCGATTCGCTGGCAGCGTCGATTACGACGAGCACGGCCCCGCGCCGCACGGCTTCGGTGTAACGCGCGGTCTCCGGCGCCCGTGGACCGCTGGCAAAGAGGCTCGACAGGAAGCGCTCTATGTTTGCGAGCACTCCCGAACCCGCGACCTCGGCGGTTGCGGAGCCGACTGACGGTTCGGCGTTGGCCTGCAACTCGATTGTCTCGCGTGCGAAACCGGTCTGTACTAGTGTCTCCCGAGCGGTTTCGGCCTCAGGATAGGTATTAAACAAACCAATCACGGTATGTCGCATGGCTGTCTCCCGTTTTGGGTAGGACGGATAGCGCAGCGCGCGCCATCCCGGCTATCCAACAGGTGCCGCAACCTTCATGCCGGAGTCTTGATTCATGCGCCACACGGCCCGCCCCGCTGGGCTGCGCGAAGCGCTTCTCGTCGACGACGCGGCAGCGTGCCCGCCGCGCTTTTTACAATCCCGCGCAAATTGAGCAGAAAACGGGGACGCGAGCGCCTGAGAGCCGCTGCCTGCGGTCGATCCTATTGCGCGTGATGCGTGGCCGGATCGAGCCCGGTCTGGACGAGTTCGCGCTGGATGCCCTGCAGAAGACTTTCGAGCAGCGCGATATCGAAGGGTTTGGAGAGCACGCGCACGTTCACATGCCGTGCCCGATCGAGTTCTTCCGCATAACCGGTGACGAGAATCACGGGCAGCGTGACATCGAGCGTTCTGATCGCCTCGGCCAGATCGATGCCGTTAAGGGCGCCCGGCATATGAATGTCGGACAGCACGAGTTCGAACGGCACCGGCTCGCCAGTGCGCGCCCGCTGCGCGTAAGCGTCGCGCAACAGACGCAGCGCCATGTCCGCATTGAACACGCATGTGACCTGTTGGCCCATCATCTGCAACAACGCTTCGGTACCTGCCGCCACTTCCTCGTTGTCCTCGACGAGCAGGATGCGCAGCCCGTGCAGCGCGCCCTGGTGCTCTGCGTCCGTTTCGACCGGCGCGTCGACGGCCGACTCTTCCGGCGCGCGCGGCAGATACAGCCGTACCGAAGTGCCGGCACCCACCGCGCTGTCGATTGCCGCAAGCCCGCCAGATCGCTCGCAGAAGGCAAACACCTGCGGCAGGCCGAGTCCCGTGCCCATGCCCTTTGCCTTGGTCGTAAAGAGCGGCTCGAAAGCGCGCGCGAGCACCTCGGGCGCCATCCCCGCACCGGTGTCCTCAAGCGACACCTGGACGAAGTCGCCTGTCAGCGGAAAGCCATCTTCGTGACGGAACGTGATGTTGGTCGCACGCACGGTGAAGCGCCCGCCGTTGGGCATGGCGTCGCGCGCATTGACGGCGATGTTGATGAGCGCGAGCTCGAGCTCGGCAACGTCCACGCGCATCGGCCAGACGCCGGCGCCGATGTCCATCACCAGCGAAACCTTGGCGCCGAGCGACGCGCGCAGCAAGTCGCGGCATGCGGGCAGCCAACGTTCGAGCGCGACGGTTTCATTGCGCAGCGGCTGCTTGCGCGCGACGCCCAGCAACTGCCGCGTGAGCGACTGGCCGCTCTTCAGCGCCCGCTCCATGGCTGACAATTCCCGGTCCAGCCCGGGCGCGCCGCGCCGCCGTGCGATCTGCACGTTGGCGGCAAGAATCATGAGCAGATTGTTGAAGTCGTGTGCGACGCTGCCCACCAGCGTGCCGAGCGCTTCCATCTTGCGCGACTGCCGGTACGCGGATTCGATCGAACGGCGCATCGACGCTTCCGCCTGCCAGCGTTCCCATGCCTCTTCCTCGGCGCTGAGCCTCCGCAGTGACAGCCAGATCACGCACCATAGCGCGACGGACGGCGTGAATATCGACAGGATCAACACGGCCAGGTGCCGATACCAGGCGGCCCACATCGCCGATGCACGATATCCGCACATGACGTAGACCGGATACGAGCCGACGTGCCGGAACGCGACGATCATGTTGTCGCCGTCGAGATTCGAGCGCATGCGCGCGACGCCGGCGCGGCGTCCCTGGTTCATGGCCTCGGCGAACGGCGAATCTGGCGCGACGGCCGCCGGTTCGCGCGGGCGACGCGGATAGTGTGCGAGGACCGCGCCGTCGGAGCGCACAAGGCTCATGGTCATCGGCGCGCCGTCGTTGCCGCCGAGCAGTTCGCGATAGAACGCGTCGAAATAGCTCGGGCGCAGAGCGACCGACACCACGCCGGCGAAAGTGCCGCCGGGCGCGCGCCGTTCGACGCCGGTGTTGAACACCTGTTCGCCGGCGACATGCCCCGTCATCACCTTCGACACGTGTTCGAGGTCGTGGCCGTCGCGAAGGCCGACGAAATCCTCGCGCTCGCCGATGGAAACCGGGGGTGCCGGATAAACGCGGCTACTCACGAGAAGCGCGCCGTCGCGGCCGAAAATCGACACGGCGGCCACTTGCGGATAGCCGCCGCCCATTGTCCGCACTTTCCGGTGGATGGCGGCCTCGCGCGCGCGAATGCCGTCGTCGTCCAGGCCTTCCGTCAGATCGACGATGCGCGTGTCGAGCGTCTCGTTCATGTCGAAGACCTTCAGCGCATGCTCCTCAGCGACTCGCACGGTGCGCAGCGTCATATTGGTGGCATCGGCTTCGCGGGTTCGCAGGTCGCTGAACGCCATGATCGCGACGTAGAGGCATGGCAGCACGATCGCGGCGACCAGCAGCGCGATCAACGTCATTCGCCGGATCTGGAAGTTCTGCTCCGGCACCGCAGGAAACACGGCCTCGTCCTGCCCATCAGCGGAAAGGCGGCTCGCTCGATGCGGGTCGAACCGGTTTTGGGTCATTTGTTAAGCGCTCAGGTCTTCGGGGCTGGGAGGCACGGCGGATACGAGAAGCATAGTCGCAGAATGGCGGTAGAAGTTACCGTAATTGAGGGCCCCAGACATTTCGACACCTATTCATTGCCCTTTTAAAACAGTGAAGAATCGAGAAGCGCAAACGTACACAAAAGTATAAACGGGATTGAAACGATTATTATGCGGGGCGTATTTTTTCAAATAACGCCCGTGTAAGGAAGATATTGTTATCAGGACGAAAATACCGTGTATTGCATTTCGACTGGTTTGCTTTGAGAATCGACGCAATGAGAAAAAGTGCGTCCGCTATGTTCGGACGCATACGCCGCGAGGGCATCGGATCATGCGTTTACGCGTGAGTGCCGGCGTTCGCGGAAAACAAGCGCGCGGCACGGGACCAGCCGATCCAACCAGCCGCGCCTCATCTACGGGGTAGGCTCACATGCCGGTCATAACCGTCGTCCAGCGCACGCAGCCTTGCGCGCGCCATGGTTTCGCCAGACGCGCGTCGCCGCGCCACCTCCCCGCGCGGCCGCAAGCAGCCTTCCACCGAGGCAACGCACAGTTCGCGGCTTGCCAGACTCCGCCCTAAAGGAATTCCGCTATCCGCCGTTAACCCGTACGAGCTTATTCCGTCTTTCGACCCGCCATGCCTTTGCCAATCGTGATCGCCGATGATTCATTGCTTGCCCGCAAGGTGCTCACCAAGGCATTGCCGCCGGACTGGGACGTCGATGTGTCGTACGCGTCGAACGGGCGCGAAGCCCTCGCTCTGTATCGTCAAGGGAAAGCCTCGGTGATGTTCCTCGACCTGACCATGCCGGAAATGAACGGCTATCAGGTACTCGAGGCGCTGCAGCATGAGGATCTGAACACCTTCGTCATCGTCGTCTCGGCCGATATTCAGCCGATGGCCCAGGCGCGCGTACGCACGCTCGGCGCCGCGGCGTTCATCGCCAAGCCCGTGACGCCGGAGGCGGTACTGCCCATCCTCAAGGAGTACGGGTTGTATGTCTGAGCCAGTCCTCACCGAAGATCAGCGCGACGCGCTGCAAGAGGTCGCCAATCTGGCGATGGGTCAAGCCGCGACACGTCTCGCGCGGCTGCTCGATTCGTTTATCGAATTATCGGTGCCGCGCGTGAGGGTGGTGGCCGTCAGCGAGGCCGCGCAGGCGCTGCGGGAGATGACCGGTATTGAAGACCGGGTCAGCGCGGTACGCCAGGGCTTTCGTTCCGACATCAAGGGCGAGGCGCTGGTGATTTGCCGCAGCGACAGCGTGGAGGACTTGTGCGCGCTGGTCAGCGACCCGTATTCGCGCTCCGCTTACGAAGCTGTGAGCCAGAAAGAACTGATGTTCGACGTGGCCAACGTGCTCACCGGCGCGTGCGTGTCGTGCATTCTCGACCAGCTCGGCCGCACGCCGGTGTTTTCCGCGCCCGGCCTGCTGGGCGACGCCTTGACGCTCGACGAAGTGTTTCAGCCCGGCGTGTTGCAATGGGAAGTTGCATTGCTCGTCGAAGTCAATTTCGCGCTGGAAGACCAGAGCTTCCGCGCGCATCTCGTGATGTTGATGGCGGAAGAGTCCATCCGTCACATGAGCGACGCGCTCGACGCGTTATTGTCCAGCCTATGAGCGCGCCTACCGAGTCGTTGAGCGATCTGGTCGTCGAGCGGGTGGGCTTCGGCATCTTCGTGCTCGACCGCGACATGAACGTGTTGATGTGGAACCGCTTCATGCAGGACCACAGCGGGCTGTCCGCGGAGCAGGTGGTCGGCAAGTCGCTGTTCACGCAGTTTCCGGAACTGCCGCGAGTGTGGCTGTCGCGCAAGATCGAAAGTGTCTTTCAGCTGGGTAGCTTCGCGTTCAGTTCGTGGGAACAGCGCCCGTATCTGTTCAAGTTCGACCACGACCGGCCGATCACGGGCGGGGTCGATTACATGCAGCAGGACGTCACGTTCATGCCGCTCACACGCGATCGGGAGGTGGTGGCCGTTTGCGTGACCATCTCCGACGTGACCCATGTGAGCATCGTGCAGCGAGAGCGCGAGGAGGCTGTCGCCAAGCTGCAGGAGTACGCGGACCGTGACGGACTGACCGGCATTGCCAACCGCCGCTTCTTCGAGGCGCGGCTGCTCGACGAATACACGCGCTGGCAGCGCTATGGCGGCGACATGTCGGTGCTGCTGTTCGATCTCGACCACTTCAAGAAGATCAACGACCAGTTCGGTCACGGCGTCGGCGATACCGTTTTGCGCGTGATGGCGCAGCGCGTTGCCGGGGTCGTGCGGGCGCAGGACACGTTCGGGCGTTTCGGCGGCGAAGAATTCGCGTTGCTGCTGCCGTGCACGCCGCTGGAGGACGCCATGCGCGTCGCCGAAAAAATCCGCCGCACGATTGCCGACACGCCGGTCGAGGTGCAGGGCACGAGCGTGCCCGTTACGGCGAGCGTGGGCGGCGCGGCCGCGCGTGCCGGCTCGCCCGCGTATGACGTGCTGATCAACGAGGCCGATGCGGCGCTCTACAGCGCGAAGCGGCAAGGCCGCAATCGCTGCGTCGCGTTGACGTAAATGGCGGCGATTGAGGTTCGTTCGTAGCGCCCGGTTGCGCTAAAAGGCCGGTTCTGCCCGCGGCATCACGCGCCGCACGTCGCACCGGGCTCGCCGGTCACAGCGGGTTGTGTCGGTCATTGCTCTGTGGAAACTGCGTCGTCGGACAAACGTTGTTATACTTTTCGCCGTTTCCGGCATCCCAGCCGTGTGTTTCGCGCGTGTCCGCGCGCGCGGGCCTCCCGCCCTGCGGCGAGGCATAAAAATTCCTGTACGCCTTTCAGCGGGCGCCCTCCTGCGGAGATCGTCTTGGCTGTATCCAATCTTGTCGTGGACGATACTGAAATCGACGCCGCTGCCGCCACGTCCGGCAGTTCGTTTTATCTCGCAATGCGCATCCTGCCGGCCGCGCAGCGCGACGCGATGTATCAGGTCTACGCTTTCTGCCGCGCTGTCGACGATATCGCCGACAGCGACATGCCGCGCGCCGACCGCGCCGCGGCGCTCGAGCGCTGGCGCGCCGACATCGACGCGTGCTATACCGGCTCGCCGCGCGCCTCGTTGCGCGCGCTGACGCGGCACATCCACACGTTCCATCTGCAGCGCGAGGATTTTCACGCAATGATCGACGGCATGGCGATGGATGCGGCCGCAGACATCTGCGCCCCCGACGAGGCTACGCTCGACCTGTACTGCGACCGGGTCGCGAGCGCGGCGGGCCGTCTATCGGTGAGGATATTCGGGATGCAGGAGGAGCCGGGCCGTTTGCTGGCGCACCATCTCGGCCGCGCGCTTCAGCTGACGAACATTCTGCGCGACATCGACGAAGACGCAGGTATCAACCGTTGCTATCTGCCGCATGAGTTGCTGGCCCGAGAAGGCATCGCGGTAAAGAATCCCTCGCAGATCGCCGACGATCCGTCGCTGCCGCGCGTCTGCGCAACGCTCGCCGAACGCGCGAAAGAGCATTTCGCCGCGTCCGACGCGATCATGGACCGCGAGCCGCGCAACCAGGTGCGCGCACCGCGCATCATGTCGGGCGTGTACCGCTTGCTGCTGGAACGCACACTCGAACGCGGCTTCGACATTCCGCGCACGAAGGTCAGCAAGCCGAAGCTGCGCATGCTGTGGATCGTCGCGCGTTACGCGCTCTTCTGAGCCGATGCCGAGACTCGTACATGTGGTCGGCGCGGGCCTCGCCGGCCTGGCCGCCGCAGTGCAGTTGCAGCGGCGCGGCGCGCGAGTCGTTCTACACGAAGCGGCGCAACAGGCGGGCGGCCGGTGCCGTTCGTACTACGACGCCAAGCTGGGCGCAACGATCGACAGCGGCCATCACCTGATGATGTCGGGCAACGCGGCGACGCTGAATTACGCGCGTGCTATCGGCGCCGTGGACGAACTGACGGGACCGGCGTTGCCGGAATTCCCGTTCGTGGATCTCGCCACTCACGCGCGCTGGACCGTGCGCCTGTCGTCCGGACGGCTGCCCTGGTGGATCTTCGATCAGAACGCGCGTGTACCGAACACCGGCCCGAGCGACTATCTGAGTCTCGTGCCGCTGCTTTTCGCCAAGCCCGGTCGCACCGTCGCGCAAACCATGCGCAGCAATGGCCCACTGTGGGACCGCCTGCTGGCTCCGTTGTTTCGCGCAATGCTCAACGCCGAGCCGCGCGACGCGTCGGCGGCGCTGACTGGGGCAATGGTGCGCGAGACGTTGATGGCGGGCGGCCTCGCGTGCCGGCCGCTCATCGCGCGGAACGGTTTGAGCAGCGCTTTCGTCGATCCGGCGTTGCGATTGTTGCAGCATGGCGGCGCGACGATCGCGATCGGCTCGCGGCTCGAAAAAATCCGGTTTGCGGCGAACACGAGCCGCGTAGAGGCGCTCGATTTCGCCGAACAGAGCGTCGCGCTGGACGTCAACCAGGCTGTGATTCTCGCCGTGCCGCCGGACGTCGCGCAGACGCTTGTCCCTGGCCTGCGGGCGCCGGCCCGCTTTGCCGCGACGCTCAGCGCGTATTTCGCCGTGGAACCGCCGTTCGGCTTGCCGCCCGTCACCGGTCTGCTGAACGGCACCGCGCAATGGCTGTTCGCGTCCGACGGACGTCTGTCCGCAACGGTTTATGGCGTCGGCAATGTTGTCGACACGCCGCGCGAAGAGCTGGCGGCGCGCTTATGGGCCGAGGTGGCTCAGGCGGCCAATCTGCCCGCCGCGCCCATGCCGGCCTGGCAGATCGTCGTCGACGAACGGGCGACTTTTGCCGCGTCGCCGGAGCAGGAAACGCTGCGTCCCGGCACGCGCACTCGCTGGAATAATCTGATGCTCGCGGGGGACTGGACGGCTACCGGCCTGCCCGCGACGATTGAAGGCGCGATCCGCTCAGGCCAGAAGGCCGCGGATACGTTGCTGAATCAACCGATGGAACGCCGATGAACGATTTATCTCAAGCCCACATGCGGGGTGCCGTCATGCCCGAATACGCCGACGAAGCGCGAAGCGCGCCTTCCGTTGCGAGCGATGCGGCCCACGCGTCTACCGCGTCTGCAGAATCTGCGGGTTTCGCCGCTTCGCTCGACACCTCGATCACGCGCGCAACCGAGGCGATCCTCGCCGCGCAAAAGCCCGACGGCCACTGGGTCTACGAACTCGAAGCGGATGCGACGATTCCCGCCGAATACGTGCTGCTGGTCCATTACCTTGGCGAAACGCCGAACGTGGAGCTGGAGCAGAAAATCGCGCGCTATTTGCGCCGCATCCAGCTGGCCGACGGCGGCTGGCCGCTCTTCACCGACGGCGCGCTCGACGTCAGCGCGAGCGTGAAGGCGTACTTCGCGCTGAAGATGATCGGCGACCCCGTCGACGCCGAGCACATGGTTCGCGCACGCGAGGCAATTCTGGCCCACGGCGGCGCGGAGGCGGTGAACGTCTTCACGCGGATCCTGCTGGCCTTGTTCGGCGTGGTGTCGTGGCGCGCGGTGCCGATGATGCCCGTGGAAATCACGCTGCTGCCCATGTGGTTTCCGTTCCATCTGTCGAAGGTGTCGTACTGGGCCCGGACCGTAATCGTGCCGCTGCTCGTGCTAAATGCGAAGCGGCCGCTCGCGCGCAATCCGCGCCGCGTGCGCATCGACGAATTGTTCCGCGGCGCGCCCGTGAACACCGGCATGCCGCAGCGGGCGCCGCATCAACATGTCGGCTGGTTCCGCTTTTTCCGGGTCGTGGATACGGTGCTGCGCGCGGTCGACGGTCTGTTTCCGAAAGCGACGCGCCAGCGAGCGGTCCGCGAGGCAGTGGCCTTTGTCGATCAGCGGCTGAACGGGGAAGACGGCTTGGGCGCGATTTTCCCGGCCATGGCCAATTCGGTGATGATGTACGACGTGCTCGGTTATCCCGCCGACCATCCGAACCGCGCAATTGCGCGTCAGTCGATCGAAAAGCTGCTCGTTATCAAGGATGACGAAGCATATTGTCAGCCCTGTTTGTCGCCGGTGTGGGACACGTCGCTTGCCGCGCACGCGTTGCTCGAAACGGGCGAAGCGCGTGCGGAGCAGGCAGCAGAACGCGGCCTTGCATGGCTGCGTCCGCTGCAGATTCTCGACGTGCGCGGCGACTGGATCTCGCGCCGGCCGAACGTGCGGCCGGGCGGCTGGGCCTTCCAGTACAACAACGCGTATTACCCGGACGTCGACGATACAGCGGTGGTCGCGATGGCAATGCATCGCTCGGCCGCGCTGACGCAGTCGAGTGTCGATAGCGAGGCGATTGCGCGCGCGCGGGAATGGGTCGTCGGCATGCAGAGTAGCGACGGCGGCTGGGGCGCGTTCGAGCCGGAGAACACTCAGTATTACCTGAACAACATTCCGTTCTCCGATCACGGCGCGCTGCTCGATCCGCCGACGGCAGACGTGTCGGGTCGCTGCCTGTCGATGCTCGCGCAACTCGGCGAGTTGCCGCAAAACAGCGAACCGGCGCAGCGTGCGCTCGACTATATGTTGAAGGAACAGGAGCCCGACGGCAGCTGGTACGGCCGCTGGGGTTTGAACTACATCTACGGTACGTGGACCGCGCTGTGTTCGCTGAACGCGGCCGGCATTTCGCACGACGACCCGCGCATCAAACGCGCCGCACAGTGGCTGCTGTCGATCCAGAACGAAGACGGCGGTTGGGGCGAAGCCGGCGAGAGCTACAAGCTCGACTACCACGGTTACGAACGGGCGCCGAGCACGGCTTCGCAAACGGCATGGGCGTTGATGGGCCTGATGGCGGCGGGCGAAGTGAATCACGAGGCGGTTGCGCGCGGCATCGACTATTTGCAGCGTGAACAACGCGCGCACGGCTTGTGGGACGAAACGCGTTTCACCGCCACCGGTTTCCCGCGCGTGTTTTATCTGCGCTATCACGGCTATCGCAAGTTTTTTCCGCTCTGGGCGCTGGCGCGTTTCCGTCACCTGAAGCGCAACGGGCTCACGCGCGTTGCCGTCGGGATGTAACGGATGCTTCGCCCAACAGCGCCGTCCGCCGATGCCGACGGCAACAGCTCGCCTGTCATCGTCGTAACGGGCATGGCCTTCGAAGCGCGAATTGCGCGGGGCCAAGGCGTCGAAGTGGTCTATGCGGCACGCGCCGATCTGCTGGAACGCGCGCTGAACGCAGCGGTCGCGCGCGGTTGCTCGGGGATCGTCAGCTTCGGTACGGCGGGCGGCCTGGCGCCGGATTTGCAGCCGGGCGCGCTCATTGTTGCCGACGCCGTCGAAGGTCCGTTTGGCCGCATTCCCACCGATCCGGCCTGGACGAACAGGCTTGCCGCCGCGCTGGCGACAGGACCGCTCGCGTCACGCTTGCGGCGCGGTTCAATGGCCTCGGTAGCGGCGCCCCTCATGTCCGCCGACGACAAGCGTGCGCTGCATCGCTCGACGGGTGCATTGGCTGTGGACATGGAATCCCATCTGGCTGGCGCAATGGCCGCCGCCCGCGGGCTGCCGTTCGCCGTGTGCCGTGCGATTGTGGATCCTGCGTGGCGTACGTTGCCGTCGGCGGCGACCGCCGGGTTGCGCGATGACGGCAGCACCGCGCTTGCGCCGATCCTGCGCGAGCTGATGCGGCAACCGTCACAGATCGGCGCGCTCATTCAGGTGGCGATCGACGCGCGTGCGGCGCGCGTTTCGCTGGTGCAGGCCCGCCAAGCGCTGGGTGCGGCTGAGGCCTTGCTGAAGTTGGCCTAGCGGTTCAGCAGCGTCGACGCACGCCTTGGGCGGGCGTACGCCGATCCTATTGTGCAGCCGGCGCTGAAGCCGGTTGCTGACTACCAGCAGGTGCAGACGTGGTCGGGACAGCCGTGCCCGTACTGGGCGCTGAAGCCGCACCTGGCGCTGTTGCCGGCGTCGCGGTTGTCCCCGACTTAGCCCCCCTCGTTTCACTCGCAGGCATTGAGCCCGCAGCGCCGCTTGCTGGCGCGGGCGACTCACCCGGATCCGTGTAATTCGGCACGCCCGCCGGTGCGCCCGTAGCGGTACCAGACGCCGCGTCCGGCGTGTCCGCCGTATCGCCCGGGTCTGCGTAGTTCGGAAGCGTCGCCGGTGCGCCGGCCGCGGCGCCCTTCGCTGGAGTCGCCGCAGCGCCTGAGTCGTCCTGATCCTCGTATTCCGGCAGCGGCGCGGCATTGTCGCCGGTGCCGCGCAGACGCGCCCGCCGTTGCTGCGTATAGGCGTCCCGCACGAACGAGTATTTATCCAGCGCCGCTTGCTGCAGAAGATCCGTCGCACCCAGCAGGTCGGAGCGAACGCTCACGAACTGCAGCACGTACAGCGGATTGCGCACCGCCGGCTCCATGTAGTTCAAGGGATTGAACTTCACGTCCACCACCAGCCCCATGCTGTCTCGCACGGTGCTCGGCCCGAAAAGCGGCAAGACCAGATACGGTCCCGATGGAATGCCCCAGTGTCCAAGCGTCAGGCCGAAATCCTGATGATGCTTGGGCAGGCCGGCCGGCGTCGCCCAATCGAGCAGGCCGCCGAGACCGAACGTGGAGTTGAACGCGAAACGGACGAGGTCCTCGGTCGCGTCGGTGATCTTCAACTGCAGCAGCGCATTGGCGGCGTTGGTCAAGTCACCCAGGTTGGAAAAGAAGTTGCTGACGGCCGTGCGCAACGGCTGCGGCGTCACCTTCTGATAGCCCTTCGCGACGGGCACCGCGACATAGCGGTCGAGGCCGTCGTTGAAATTGAACACCGCCCGGTTCATCGGCTCGAACGGGTCGCCGGGCTTGCGGTCGGGACCGGTTGCGCAGCCGGTTATGAGGCCGGTGGCAGCAAGCGCCAGCACGGTGGTACGCAGTTTCATGCTTATATTCCTTTGTGCTTCGCGCGACGTGGGCGCGGCTTGCCCATCAGCACGGGTTGGAAAACCACTGCACCAATGAGCGTGCAAAACAGCGACAGCGCCAGCAAGCGGCCCATGCTGGACGTCCCCGGATGGTGCGATAGCCAGAGGCTGCCGAACGCCGTCGCCGTCGTCGCCGCGCTGAACAGCACCGCGTGCGTCAGGCTCGACTGCAACAGGCCGGTCTGCCCGTTGCGCCACGCCATCACGAAGTAAATCTTGAACGCCACGCCGACGCCGAGCATCAGCGGCAACGCAATGATATTCGCGAAGTTCAGCGGCATGCCGAACACCACGCACAACTCGAGCGTGACGAGCGCCGACACAAGCAGCGGAACCAGCGTGCGCAGCATGTCGCCAACGCGCCGCAGCGCGACCCACAGCAGGATCGCGATGGACAGCAGCGCCCAGCACGCGGCCTGCAAGAACGCCTTGATGATCGTATCGGCGGAATGAAGGATTGAGATCGGGCCGCCAATCGCGCCGGGCTCGGCCTTTTTGACAGCATGGGCGAAGCGGGCGAGCGTGGCGTCGTCGTTCGGATCGGCGCCCGGCTTCACCTTCGGCGCAATGTCGACGAGGGCGCGGCCGTCCTTCGACACCCAGCCCTTCGAGATTTCCTTCGGCAGATTGTCCCGCGTGATTTCGGTCGGCTGCAGCAGGTTCTCCAACTGCTTGAGCGCGATGCGCAAAGGCTCCGACATCGCGTGTTCCGCGCGGTCGCGCGTGGCGGAGTCGGCTGCGGCGAGCTTTTGCAGCGTGACCGACAGATGTTGCGCTTCGGCGGCGCCTGGCCCCGGATGATCTTCGGCGGCGAGAGAAAGTTGATTCGACGCGCGCTTGAGCGCGGCGACGCGCACGGCGTCCGTGGCCTGTGGCGCCGGTTGCTGTTGCAGCGCGGGCAGCAATTGCTGCGCGGCGCTTGCGATCAGCATCATCTTTTGTTGCTGCTGCGCGGGAACGAAGGTGTCCAGCGTGGTGACGCGGCCCACTTCGGGCAACGCGCGCAACCGCTCGGCCATGCGATCGGCGTCGGCAAGCGAGGGCGCGAGCACATGCACGTTGTTCACCGCGGCCTCGGGCGAATCCTTCAGCGACAGCAGCGTGGCCATCGACTCGGTATGCGGATCTTTCAGGTGCAGCGGATTGAAGTCGAAGTGCAAACGCGTGAGCAACGGCGTTGCGCCGATCACGACGATCAGCGTGCCGATCAGCACGGGCTTGCGATGATGGGCGAGAAAGTCGTCGACGGGTGCCAGTTGCTTGAAGCCCGGCGACGCGGCTTCGCCCGGCGGGTTGAAGATCTTCAGCAACGCGGGCAGCAGTGTCATGTTGGTCAGATACGCGACGAACATGCCAACGCCGGCGATCTCACCCAACTCCGACACGCCGCGGTACGCGGTCGGCAGGAACGAGAAGAAGCTCAACGCGACCGCAACCGCGGCGAGCGTAAGCGGCACGCCGATACTGTGCGCGGTATGGGCAAGCGCGGCGGAGAGACGGTCGTCGCGATTACGCTCCTCGCGATACTTGACGCCGAACTGCACGCCGAAATCGACGCCCAGCCCGACGAACAGCACCATGAACGCAACCGAGATCATGTTCAGCGCGCCGACCATCATGAGGCCGAGCGCGGCGGTGATTGCGAGTCCAACGAACAGCGTGATGAAGACTGCGGCGATCATGCGTCCAGAGCGCAGCGCGAGCCACAGAATGATCAACACCACGACGAACGTGCCGATGCCGTTGAGCACCGCGCCGTCTTTGACTGACGCGAACTCTTCGTCCGCGAGCGGTTGTTCGCCGGTCAGACGGACGGTGGCGCCAAAACGCGAGTCCAGATGCAGCGAAGCCGCCGTATCGCGAATCGCCTGCGACGCGGTTGCCCCCGGCTCTAGCGCGTCGTAGTTCACGACCGGCTGCACGACCACGAACGCACGCGCCGGATTGGTCGCTGCGCTTTTGTCGACGAACGCGCGCCACGAGAAAGCGGCGGGCTTGCCGGCCAGTACGAGGTCCAGCGTGTTGGCGCTTTGCGACAACAGGCGGCTCATGTCGGAGAGTTTCACCTGACCGATCT
Source organism: Paraburkholderia sp. 22098 (assembly GCF_052045935.1). Classification (NCBI taxonomy): domain Bacteria; kingdom Pseudomonadati; phylum Pseudomonadota; class Betaproteobacteria; order Burkholderiales; family Burkholderiaceae; genus Paraburkholderia; species Paraburkholderia sp. 22098. The sequence goes on from NZ_JBQEPV010000006.1 coordinate 141,197, forward strand.
GCAGCGGCAGCAGCAGGCTCGTGGTGAGCGTGCCTGCAAGTCCCGTGAGGCTGGGGTCATGCGCAAGCGTGTTCACGAGCGGACGCGACTGCACGAGTTGCGACGTGGTCGACATGACCTCTTCGGTCGATGGGAAAAGCAGACCGTTATGTTCGAAGAACGGCCCGCCGGCGGGCTGCGAGACCGCGACGAATTCCTTCGGCTCGGCTTTGAGCGCCGCCGTCAACGCATTCGCTGCGGCGTCGGCAAACTCGGGCGCGCGCGCCTCCACGACGACCAGCACCGTTTCGCCGCGATCAGGGAAGGCCTGGTCCATCGCGTGCTCGAGCGTGGACCATTCCTTGTCGGTTTCGATCAGGCGGCTGATGTCGGTGTTGATCTTGAAGTGATGCGCGACATAGATCCCGCTCAACACGGCGAGCACGATCGACAGTGCGATGATCCGCAACGGATGGCGCACCGAATAGGCGACGAGGCGAACAATAGATGACTTCAGCATGTAGGCGAACTTGGCCTTATCACGGGTAGCATTTTGACGAAAGTGCACAAGTATACAGAGCCGGAGCAATCCGGATCGTATTCGGCAGCAATGCGCGTAGCAAAACCGGCTCCCGGCGCAACATGAAAGGGCGGGAACGCAATGTCGTTATACTGGTCTATCCAGCTTTCGCCCCGATCTTGCTGGTCGACGGCGCACACTCTTTTCGGGTCTTGTCCAGCGTATGAAACGTTATCTGTCTGCTTTTCTGGCCGCAGCCGTAGTCTCAACGGCTGCCTATGCGCAAAGCTCGCCCGACGCGGTGGTAAAAAGTGCCGTCGAAGGTACGGTCTCCGCGATGAAGGCCGATCCGCAAGCGCGCGGCGGCGATATGGCCAAGATCACGCAACTGGTCGAGACGCGCTTCGTGCCGGCCACCGACTTCCAGCGCACTACGCGCATCGCGGTCGGCAAGGCATGGAGCACCGCCACGCCCGAGCAGCAGAAGCAGCTCTATGAGCAGTTCACGCTGCTTCTCGTACACACCTATGCTGCGTCGCTTTCGCAGTTGCGCGACCAGGACGTCAAGTTCAAGTTTGCGCCGGCCAATGCACCGGGCGCCGCGAAAGACGTCGTGGTGCAGTCGCACGTGATCAGCAATGGCGGCGACGACGCAATCGACTACCGGCTCACCAAGGGCCCGTCGGGCTGGAAGATCTACGACATCAATATGATGGGCGCATGGCTGATTCAGGTGTACCAGACACAATTCGCCGATCAGCTTTCCAAGGGCGGAGTCGACGGCCTGATCAAGTTCCTCACCGCGCATAACGCACGTAGCGGCGGGTAAGCTGGATCGGCAAGCCGATTGCCTGCGAGGTAGAAGCAGACCAACAAAAGAAAAAGCGCGGTGGCCTTAAAGCCACCGCGCTTTTTTATGCATGTTTATGCAGCGCGATTCAGAAGCGGCGCAGGGCCGCCCCGATTCGACGCTCAGTGCGCGGCCGTAGCCGTCTGCACCTTGCTGCCCTTGCCGGCCACCTTGATCTCTTCAAGCTTGATCTCGACGTGGCGCGAGAACACGTATTCAGCCGGGCGCTGCTTGTCCAGCGGGATGTCTTTGGTGAAAGCACCCGAAGTCTTCGGGCCGCGCAGGCTGACCTTCAATGCCTTCAGCGGATGCGCAACCGTATCCATCACGGCCGTAGCCTCAAAGCCGCAGTGGACCATACAGTCGGCGCACTTTTCGTAGTTGCCGGTGCCGTACTTGTCCCAGTCCGTGGTTTCCATCAATTCCTTGAAGGTCTTCACGTAACCTTCGCCGACCAGATAGCACGGCTTCTGCCAGCCGAACACCGTACGCGCCGGGTTGCCCCAAGGCGTGCATTCGTAGGTCTGATTGCCGGCGAGGAAGTCGAGGAACATGGCCGACTGGCTGAACGACCAGTTCTTGCCATTGTTGCCGCGCTTGAAGATTTCGCGGAACAGATGTTTGGTCTTGTCGCGATTCAGGAAGTGCTGCTGGTCCGGCGCACGCTCATAGGCATAACCCGGCGAGACGGTGATGCCGTCAACGCCCATTGGCCCGACCGTGTCGAAGAAAGCGGCAACGCGTTCCGGCACCGCGTCGTTAAACAGCGTGCAGTTGATGTTCACGCGGAAACCGCGGCGCTTCGCTTCCTTGATGGCGGCGACTGCCTTGTCGTACACGCCGTCTTGCGACACCGAATGGTCGTGCATCTGCTGATCGCCATCCAGGTGAACCGACCAGACGAAGTACGGGTTCGGCTCGTAGTCGTCCATCTTCTTTTCCATCAACAGCGCGTTCGTACACAGGTACACGAACTTCTTACGCGCGATGATGCCCTTCACGATCTGCGGCATTTCCTTGTGCAGGAGCGGTTCGCCGCCTGCAATCGACACCACCGGGGCGCCGCATTCGTCGACGGCGCCAAGGCATTCTTCCAGCGACAGACGCTGATTCAGGATGGGGTCCGGATAGTCGATCTTGCCGCAGCCATTGCAGGCGAGATTGCAGCGGAACAGCGGCTCCAGCATCAGGGCGAGCGGGTAGCGTTTGTTGCCGGAGAGGTGCTGACGCATGATGTATGCGCCGACCCGGACTTTCTGTAGCAGCGGAATAGACAAGACGTCCTCCTTAAACTTCGCGTGCGGCGAGTGGTTGCATCAGCTTCGATGGCAACTTGAATTCAACCTTCTCTTCACGGCCCGCCATCGTCGTGACATCGACGGGCCCCATTGCGCTTAGCGCATCGATTACGTTTCTGACCATTTCTTCCGGCGCCGAAGCGCCGGCCGTGATGCCGATGGTCTGCGCATTCGCAAACCATTCCGGCTTCACTTCTGAACCGTCGGCGACGAGATAGCTTGCCACGCCGCTTTCGCTGCCGATTTCCCGCAACCGGTTCGAGTTCGAGCTGTTTGTTGCGCCCACCACCAGCAGCACGTCCACCTGCTTGCTCAACTCGCGCACCGCGGCCTGGCGATTTTGCGTCGCATAGCAGATGTCGCGCGTGTCGGGGCCGACGATGTCGGTGAAGCGGCGCTGCAAGGCGTCGATAATGCCACGGGTGTCGTCTACCGACAGCGTGGTCTGCGTGACGTACGCGAGCGGCGTGTCGACCGGCAGCTGCAGATGCTCGACTTCGGCTTCGCTCTGCACCAGCAGCACCTTGCCCGGGATCTGGCCGATCGTGCCTTCCACTTCCGGATGCCCGGCGTGGCCGATCAGGATCAGCGTGCGCCCCGCGCTCACATATTGACGCCCCTGCACGTGCACCTTGGTGACGAGCGGGCACGTTGCGTCGAGCACGTCGAGACCGCGGGCTTCCGCGTCGCGCTCAACCGTTTGAGCGACGCCGTGCGCGCTGAAAATTGCCACAGCGCCTTGCGGCACTTCATCGAGTTCTTCGACGAAACGCGCGCCTTTCTGGCGCAGATTATCGACCACGTGACGATTGTGGACAATTTCGTGGCGTACGTAGACAGGCGCGCCGTGCTGCTGCAGCGCCCGATCGACGATCTCGATCGCACGAACAACGCCCGCACAAAAGCCGCGGGGTTGGGCAAGGATGACTCGCATAAGTTGGCGGACTCCGACTGACGCGGGTTTCGAGCAAGTCGGAAATTCTGACTTTATCGCCGCGACCATCTAATTAGTTGACGTCTTGAGCCCCGGCGACGTGCCGGTACAGCAAAACCAAACGCGCATTCTAACGCTATCACGCCAGCTTTGCTTTGCCGGGGCCGCTACAGTGTTGGGCGCACGCGGCACATGCCTTAGCTTTGCCAAAACCCATGCGGCAAAAATTGCACGCTGCACCGCTCTGGCGGAACCCTTAAACTACGTCGTCCTGTGAAGCGCTCGCGCCTCGCAATACAAAATGGTCGACGCTTGCTGCAAATTCGAGGGTAACGCTTAATGGGGTTGATGGCGGTGATTCTGTTTTTCCTTTCCTGTTTGTCCTTGCTGATCTGGATCGTGCTGCTGTTCGCCCGAGGCGGCTTCTGGCGCGCGCGTCCCGCCGCGCCGCTTACGCCCGAAGCGCGTAGCGCATGGCCCGGCGTGGCCGCCGTGGTGCCGGCCCGCAATGAAGTCGATGTCATTGCACAGGCCGTTACGACGCTGCTTCAGCAGGATTATCCCGGCGAATTTCACGTGATCGTGGTCGACGACCACAGCACCGACGGCACCGCCGACGCTGCCCGCGCAGCCGCACTGCAGCTGCAATGCCCGGACCGTTTGACCGTGCTGAGCGCGAAGCCGCTGCCACCGGGGTGGTCCGGCAAGGTGTGGGCGCAGTCGCAAGGCATCGAGGCGGTACGCACGCTCGGCTTGCCGGCCGACTTTTTGTTGCTGACAGACGCCGATATCGGTCATCCCGCGGAGGCCGTCACGCAACTCGTGGTCCGTGCCGACGTTGAGAAGCGCGATCTCGTCTCGCTGATGGTGCGGCTGCGCTGCGACTCGTTCTGGGAGAAAGCGCTTATTCCGGCCTTCGTTTTCTTCTTCGCGAAGCTGTATCCGTTCGCATGGGTCAACAATGCGCGCAATCGCACGGCGGCTGCGGCGGGCGGCTGCATGCTCGTGCGTCGTAGCGCCCTGGAGGAAGCCGGTGGCATTGAATCGATCCGGGCCGAGCTGATCGACGATTGCAGCCTCGCGGCGCGCATCAAGCATCGCGGCACCGGGCGCCACCCAATCCGGCTCGACGTGGCTGCGCGAAGCGTGTCGTTGCGTCCTTACGATAGCTGGCGCGACATCTGGAACATGATTGCGCGCACCGCGTTCACGCAGTTGCATTATTCGCCGCTGCTGCTGGCGGGCACGCTTGCCGGCATGACGATCATCTATCTGATGCCGCCGGTCGCCGCCATCGTGCTCGGACCAACGGGCTGGCCCGCCTGGCTCGCGTGGGCGGCCATGTGCTGCGCGTATGCGCCAATGCTGAGCTATTACCGCCGCTCGCCGCTATGGGCGCCGTTTCTGCCGCTCATCGCGCTGTTTTACGTAGGGGCGACGTTTGCATCGGCGGTGCGCTACTGGCGTGGCAAGGGCGGGCAGTGGAAGGCGCGCGTTCAGGCGCCCATGCAGTAACGTTGAATCGAGGCAGTAACGAAAAAGCGGCGCATTGCGCCGCTTTTCTTTTAGCCCTTTGTAAGCAGCATGTAGAGTTGAATCACCATGTCCGGTGAGAACGTGAACGGCACCCAGCCGTGACCGGTATGGCGCATTACCAGCAAACGGTCGCCGTTCGACTGCTTCTGCACGGCCATGACCGGATTTTTCGTCGACACGAAACGCCAGCCTGGCGGGATGCCCGGAGGAGGTTCGGGTGTCATCGAGGCGCGCGCGTTCGACAGTTCCTCGATGAGCTGGCCGATCTGCTCCGCACGCAATGCGACGGTCTGGCCGCCGATGGTCATGGTGATTTCGTTCTGCGCCGGACGGTTGATTTCCAGCGTGGGCAGAGCCGGGGGCGCAGCGGTTTGCGCGCCGGCTTCGCTGACCGCGGCGTCGGCCTCGGCTTGGGCTTGAACTTCGACCGTTTCCGATTCGACGTCCGGCACGGCATGTTCAGCCGGCGCGTGCTGCGCGTCAGCCTGGTTGCGTGTCTCGGGGATGCTTTGGGCCTGCGGGGCCACGACAGCCTGAATGAGCTGATCGACGCCCACTTCGAGCGCGCCGAGCTGTTCGTGAAGGTTCATGCGAGATTTCTCTGGTAAGACCCGCGATTTTAACTGCTGCGCGTAGGCTTTACCTTCCGCAAATACAGCGACGTTGTAACAAAATGCTCGCGCTACGGCTTGAGATAGCCCGCATGCCGGAACCAGTCGAGCGCATCGCTCAGGCCCTCACGGTACGGACGCGCCCGGTAGCCCAGTTCGCGTTCCGCCTTGGCCGAACTGAAGTACATCTTGTTCTTCGACATCTTCAATCCATCAACGGTGACGAACGGTTCGCGCTTCGTGAACTTCGCGACAGCTTCCGCACCCATCGCGAGCGGGTAAAGCGGCCAGCGCGGCAAGCTGATGGTGGGGGCTTTGCGGCCGGTGAGTGCCGCGATGTCCGCGAGCATCTGTTGAAGCGGCAGATTTTCGCCGCCGAGAATGTAGCGTTCGCCGATCTTGCCGCGCTCCAGCGCCAGAAAGTGCCCGGCTGCGACGTCGTCCACGTGCACGAGGTTCAGCCCTGTGTCGACGAAAGCGGGAATCTTGCCGAGCGCCGCTTCCACGATGATGCGCCCGGTCGGCGTCGGCTTGACGTCGCGCGGGCCGATAGGTGTGGACGGGTTGACGATCACCGCCGGCAGGCCGTCTTCGGCGATCATGCGTTCCACTGCGCGTTCGGCCAGCACCTTGCTGCGCTTGTAGACGCCAATGGCCTGATCTGCTTTGAGCGGCGATGTTTCGTCGGCTGAATTGCCGGCGCTCGTCACCTTCAGCGTGGCCACGCTGCTCGTGTACACGATGCGCTCGACGCCTTCTTTCAGCGCCGCGCGCATGGTCGCCTCCGTGCCCTCCAGATTCGAGCGTTCGATTTCGCTCGGGTCCGGCGCCCACAGCCGGTAATCGGCGGCGACGTGCAGCAGATAGCGCACGCCGCGCAGCGCGTTGCGCATGGACGCTTCGTCGCGCATATCGCCGACGACGATTTCCGCGTCGAGGGACTCGAGGTTCTGACGCGGGCTGGTGGCCCGCACCAGTACACGCACCTTGAAGCCCTTCTGTTGCGCGATGCGCGCCACCGACGAGCCGACAAAGCCGGATGCGCCGGTCACGAGCACGAGATCGCCATTCTGTTCGGTCATTCTGTTTCCGTTCCCTGCGTGACAGTCGGGGGATTGTACGTGGCGAGCGAGGGCCGCGTCGCCGACGGCTTGCGCACGGACCGGTCCACAACCGTCGACGCGGCTATTCCAACCCGCGTTCTGCAAGCAGGCTCGCCGCGACGCGACTAGAATGCCCGCTTGAAAGATTGCGAGGAGAGAACGGCATGTCCCCAGATCTGGATGAGCGGATCGAAACGTATTACGTGCGCGTGCGCGGCACCGTGCAGGGCGTCGGCTTTCGTCACGCGACCGTGCGGCAGGCGCACGCGTTGGGCATCAAGGGATGGGTTGCGAATCTCGACGACGGTTCAGTCGAAGCGATGTTGCAGGGCACGGCGAATCAGGTCGACCGGATGCTGTCGTGGCTGCGGCACGGGCCGCCGGCCGCGCGCGTGACCGAGGTAGCCGGCGAAGAGCGCGTGACCGAAAAACGCTACGAGCGTTTCGAACAGCATTGAACGGCGCGTAAGCACATCGGCGGGTTGAGAGCCCGCCGCCCCTTTGGCCGTTGTGCGCTATTGCGCTACCAACAGGCTTTCGGCAAATCCCCACTCGTTTTCCAGCCATTGATGGCTGCACACGAATCCCGCATCGTCGGCGATCGCGGGCATTTCGTCGGCGCGATACTTGTGGCTGCTCTCGGTCCAGATCGTTTCGCCTGCCCTAAGCGACACCGTCAGATTCGCGGCGGCGATATGCGCGGTAACGTCACGCGTTGCACGCAAGTGCATCTCGACACTGCGCGCGTCCGGATTGAAACGCGCGACGTGCTCGAATGCGTCGAGCGGAAAATCGCCGCCGAGTTCGCGATTGATCCGCGCGAGCAGGTTCAGGTTGAACGACGCCGTGACGCCGATTGCGTCGTCGTAAGCGGCGATCAGCGTGGGCGTGGGCTTGATGAGGTCGGTGCCGAGCAGCAGCGCGTCGCCGGGCGCCAGCATGTTGCGAATGTCGCGCAGAAAGCGCGTCGCGGCCAGTCTGCCGAAATTGCCGATCGTGCTGCCGAGAAAGAGTACGAGTAAGCGTTCGTCGGCTGCGCGCTTTTTGCTGACTTCAGCGAGACCCGCCAGATAATCGCGCTCATAGCCGACAATAGAAATCCTTTCGATGTCGCCTAATTCGCGCCTGCACAACTGCAACGCGGTGCGCGAAATTTCAATCGGGCAGTATGAAGTGGGGCGCTTTTTACACAGCGCTTCGAGAATGCGGCGCGTTTTGCGGCCGCTGCCGCTGCCGAGTTCGGCGACGGTTACGTCGTGCGGAAGATGCTCGACGATGTCCACCGCGTGCTTCGCCAGCAGCCGCTCCTCAGCGCGTGTCACCCCGTATTCGGGGAGCACGGTGATCACTTCGAATAATGCGGAACCGACTTCGTCGTACAGATACTTCGAGGGCAACTCTTTCTGCGGCGCATGCGTGAGGCCGCTGCGGACGTCGGCGGCGAACGCGGAACGTTGATCGGGTGATGCGTCGTGCGAGAGGGCTGGCTGGGTCATGCTGGCTCCAGTAGTCACATGCGATGAGCGGGATGGTTGGCCGGAGACGGCACGCGGGATCGAAACGATTGGTGCGTGCCGCGGAGGAAGCGGGCCGCCATGCGGCCGGGCTCGTTGATGTCGCAAACGCTGATTGCAAACGTTGGTTGCAAACGCTGTAGCAGAAGCGGGAAGCAAGATTCGCGCTTGATCGACGGAGTTGCTTGTCGAACGCGCACAGCTGCCTCCCGCGCGCGTGAAGTTATGTTCTAGTTCATCGACGCGCGTTCTGCACGGATTAATTGCTGCCGCAAGAATGAAAGCGACGCGAAGTGTGCCCGTGCCGCGTCGATAATCCGGCTAGAATGCCCGGCTTGCATCGCCGGATAAAACTACAAGAAGCGGCGCGACACGCGCTGCGGCTCAGGACCTTCACTTCCAATGACAACGAGAATCGCGGTGCGCCGCCATGTTGCGCCACGTGCGCATGCGCTCGCGCCGCAAGGCGAAGCTCCCGCACAGCGGGGCGCACGATGAATCAGTATTCGCCGAAACGCGGCATTGCCTTATCGGTTAGCGCCTGCGCAATGTTCGCTCTGCTGTCGGCTTACGCGACGCTGCTCGCACCGCTCACCGGCCTCGATATTTTCGCGTGGCGTATCGTCTGGACCGTGCCGGGCGCACTGCTGCTGGTTGCGTCGCGCAAGCGCATGCCAATCCTGCGGCAACTTCTTTACCGGATGATGACTCAGCCCGCGCTAGGCGTTGCGATGCTCGCCGCCGCCGCGTTGCTCGGCGCGCAATTGTGGGTGTTTCTGTGGGCGCCGTTGCACGGCCGGATGCTTGAAGTGTCGCTCGGCTATTTCTTGTTGCCGCTCGTGATGGTACTGGTCGGGCGCTTTTACTATCACGAGCGCCTCGACGGTTTGCAGTGGGCAGCCGTGATATGCGCGGCTGTGGGCGTGGGTCATGAACTGTGGGTGACGGGCGCTTTCTCGTGGCCGACGTTGCTCGTTGCGCTCGGTTATCCGCCGTACTTCGTGTTGCGGCGCAAAATCAAACAGGATTCGCTCGCGCTATTCACCGTCGAGATGATCTTGCTGCTGCCTGTCGCGGTGGCAATGATCGTGACCGGCGGGTCGCTCACGCTGATCTCCGGACGCCTCGACATGTGGCTTCTGCTGCTGCCGGGGCTGGGCGCGTTGAGCACGCTCGCGCTGGCTTCGTATCTGACCGCGAGCCGCTTATTGCCCGTCGCGTTGTTCGGCATTCTCGGTTATGTCGAGCCGGTATTGCTCGTGCTGGTGTCGATCACGTTGCTCGGCGAAACGTTGAGTGCTGCGCAGTTGGCCACGTACATCCCGATCTGGATCGCGGTCGTGCTGACAGCGTTGCACAGCATGCGGATCGTGCGCTTTGCGTGAGACTCGAGCGCCTGCCACGACCATGTTGCTTTGCGTTCACTTGTACGTTTACTTTTGCGCCGCCGCGCGCTGATCTTTCGTCGGCGAAGGCTCCAACTGGCTTTCTATCGCTTCACGAAGCGCAGGCCGCCAGCCGGTGTAGAACAATGCTTCGGCCAGCACGAACAGCGGTCCGATCAGAAGACCGACTACGTCATCGACAAAAGCCGGCTTACGGTGCTCGTAGGCAATGTGGCCGATGAACTGAAACACCCAGCCGACCGCGAAGAGGCCGACGCCAGTCGCCAGCCAGACCGGCGTGGACTGCGCCGCGATCCATTGGCCAAACACGATGCAAAGCGCGGACACCGCTGTCATCAACAAACCCAAAGGCACGTCGAGCACCAGGTAATAGAGCGTGGCCGCCGAGAACAACAGCCATGCGGGCGATAGGACCAACGGCGGCGCGGTTAGCGCGAAAGCCGGACGGCTCAACAGCACTGCCAATGCAAGCACGATCATCGGGATGCCGATGAAATGCGTGGCGATATTGCGCCGGTCGCGATGGTAAGCCGCATACTGCGTAAGCTGTTGCGTCAGCGTTCTCATGGATGCCGCTCCTTCGTCAAAGCCAGCATAATCGCGGCGATTGGAATCTCAAACCATCGGGTAGCCGACAATCGGTATAAGCGCGATTCAATGACCGCAAATATTCCTCGTACTCAGCTTGCCACGCTGCTGTCGAACAGTGCATGGTTCCGCTCGGCACCGGCGTCTCTGCAGACGCAATTGATCGACGCGGGCCGGATCGAGCGCCTTGCCGCCGGTCAGCGTCTGTTCACGCGTGGCGATGCAGATAACGGCATCTATTGCGTGCTTGGCGGCGTGGTGCGAATCGGCGCAGCGAGTGAGAGCGGCAAGGAAGCATTGCTTGCTGTGATCGAACCGGTGAACTGGTTCGGCGAGATCGCGCTGTTTGACAATCGTCCGCGAACGCACGACGCGTATGCCGAACGCGATACCGAACTGTTTCATGTGACGCGCGCGGCACTCGTCGCGCTGCTTGAACGTACGCCGGCCCATTGGCACACCTTCGGCTTGCTGATCACGCAAAAACTGCGTCTTGCCTTCGATGCAATAGAGGAAGCCGCGTTGCTACCCGCCGCGCAACGCGTTGCGCGACGACTGTTGCTAATGGCGGGTGGATATGGCGAGGGGGAAACCATGCGACGTGTCATCAACGTGCCCCAGGAAGATCTCGCGATGATGCTCGCACTGTCGCGGCAGACCATCAACCAAGTGCTCAAGCAGTTTGAAACGCAGGGCGCGGTCAAGCTTGGTTATGCGGAAATCCAGATAGTCGACAAAGGCCGACTTCACGAGCTTGCGCAGTTGGGCCTGGATACACGTTGACGGCTTGAGAGCGCCATTGCCGCAGATTTCCTCTGCTACGACAACGCGAAAGCTTGCGCAAAAAAAAGGCGAGTCATACGACTCGCCCTCCCTGAACGGCATTGCCCGGCTTCAATTAATAGCTTTATTCTTCTAATGCCTGGTTGGCCGGTGTGCCGGAACCGTGCACGTGTTATTGCGTTTTGGTCGTGCCGGTCTTTGCGCCGTCAGCGCTCACCGGCGCATTGCTGGCCTCTTGCGCGCCGTCCGTTTTCTTGTTCGCTGCGCTGGAGTCGGCCGGAGTCTTCTTCACGGCGTTGTGCTTCTTCACAGTGTGTTTGGAGGACGTCTTCACATGCGACTTCGCGGTCGTGCCTGAAGGTGCTTTCGCGTGAGTGGTGGTGTCATTCGACGCGCCGGTTTGCACGGCGGTGCTTGCCTTCAGATTCGCCTGGCCTGCGGGCTGCGTTGCTTCGGACGGTGCCGGTGCGGCAGTCTGAGCGAAAGCGGTTGACACGAGCAGAGCGGAAGCGAGAGCAGCGAAAAGCGTCTTCATGGTGTGACTCCTTGTTAAACCGGTGGATTCCTGCGAGCTTCTGTTTCGCGGCTGGATTTATTCAGCGCTGCCGGTTTAACGCAGCCGGGAAGACAGCAGTTGACGATGTTCTGGTGACAAAACGTAACGGCAGAAACATATCGGGCTGCTGACTACTCTTCCGGCCTTCCTGCTCTCGACGATTTAAGACTTCAAACGTTAGTTAAATGGATTGTCCACGACACCCGGTTTCGCGTCTGGCTCGTCTTTCACTTTAGCGGGCAGTCCCGGATGCGCCTGCAAAGCTGCGACGATTGCATCCACCGCTTCCTTCAATGCGAGCGCAGCCTTCAGCCCTCGCTGGTCTTGCGTCAGTTCGAGCGTGCCGTTCAGCACGACGCGCTTCGTACCGTTGCTCACGGTCATTGCGTCGCCCTGAAGGTTGAGTACGTCGTCATCGTTCGAATAGGGTTTAAACACCTTTGAGTCCTCCCGGTCGCTGATCTTTGAGGTTCTCCGGAATGCCCGGAAAGCGAATGCCCGATGCTGCTTCGAGTTCGTGAATCGTTCTGATTTCGTAGCGATTCGTCGACACATTGTCGACCACTACCGCGAACGCGAGTTGCCGCGAAGGTACGTAGACGACCTTGAACAACTGCGTTGGAACGAACACGCGCGTGGGACCGATCGTCTGCAGTTGCTGACCGCTGAACATCGGACCCGTGACGACATACGTGTCGTCATAAGCCGTTGCGATTTTGCGCACGGACGTTTCAATGCGCGCCCACAGCCGTTGATTGTTTTCGCGATTTTGCGGCACGATGTTCGCGAGCGAAAACGATTGTGCCATCGCCTGCTCATTCCAGCGATTTCCCGCAGGGCTCATATGTCCGCGGTCGAAGCCGCTGCGCTTGTAATCGGCGAGCGTTGCGCCTTCGCCGTCGGGCAAGCGCGCGTCTTCGAAGAACTTGTTGGTGCGCACCATGTCTTTCGCGGCTTCAATATGATCGCGCGTCAAATGTTCGGCGGACCACAATGGACCGTGTGTAATGCCCGAATGCATGACGGCGAAATCGCTATAGCAAAGCATGCGCGTTTTGGGCGCCATCTTCTGATTGGTCAGAACGGGCCATTGCGCATTAGGTGTGAACTGGGTGCAGGAAGGCGCCGCAGTTGCGTGAGTGGCAACTGCAACGAGCAGACAGGCGAACCACTTCTTCATGGGTTAATCGGTGAAAAGAGAGGGGCGCAAAGTATAGCGTCGAGCGTGATGATCGAGCGATGTAAAAGAGCGGGGGAGAGCGTAGCGAAGAACGGCAATGTGACGGTCGCGCGCCGGAACCGGCACGTGACGCGACGTCGCACAGGCAAAAAAAATGGGCCGCCTTGCGGCGACCCTAATGCGTGGACTTCCGACACTACGCACGCAAACTTAAGACAAGCTTAAATGCGTGCGTCGCGGAAAACGGTCCGTCAATCGGCGAAAGGGAACAGTGCAGAGTGGTAAGCCGACGGATTTCGCACGCGCGCCTTGCGACGCGCGTGCGGGAACATCGACCGAGTGGAAAGGGTGCTGGAATTAATTGCCGAACACGCTGTTTTCGGCGCGCACGTTTTGACGATCGACGGCTTGCAAGCGCCAGAAGCCGCTTGTCGGCGCGCGGTTGCGCACGGCCGTCCACGCTGCGTCGCCTTGGGCGGCGCTCACGCGCTGCTTACGGTCGACATGCAATCCACGCAGCGTACACAACGGTGCGTCCGTGCTCGGCGCGCAAAGTGTCGTCACGCCACCTTCGTCGCGTAATTCGCCCCACGGGGGCAGATCGATCCCTTGATGCGCTTCTCTCGACCACCGGCGTTGGTCGGTGTCGAGCCATAGCACAGCGTAGTCGTGACTGACGGTGGGATCGGAACCGTTGATGAGGATGGTCAGGCGCATATCAGTTCCGTGCAAAGTACTCAGAATTGCTTTAACAGTCTATGTCGCGACGCTGGTTATTCAAGGCAAATGGTAAGACTTGTGCACGAAAATACGGACGCTACATGTGCACGGCTGTACCATGTTCGCGTCGCGATCCGGCCTCCGCTTTTTACTGCGCTGTCTTGCTTCTTCGTTGCCGCTGCACCGATCCTGGAGACGTGTCATGCAGCATCAATTTCTGCGTTTTGTGGCGCTGGTCGCGTGCATAAGCGCGGCGCCGGCGCCTGGTCTTGCAGCGGATAAAGCGTCGTTCGCCGAGCCTGCGCCCATCGTCTACGTGTCGGATTTCGAACTGGACGTCGCGAACGTTGCGCCGGACAGTGGCCCCGGCCAACGCGCGCGCCGTCTGCGCGGTTTATTGCCAAGCGGGCCGGGACCGTTGGACCACAACGCGAATCCGCAGGAGCACGCAAAGAACATCGTCGACGAAATGGCGGAGGCGCTCACGGCCGATCTGCGCGAAGGCGGCGTCGACGCACGGCGCATCGCGCCCGGTCAAACTTCGCCGGCCGCGGGCTGGCAAGTGCGCGGTGTCTTCCTGAGCGTCGACGACGGCAACCGTCTGCGGCGTGCCATGGTCGGTCTCGGCGCCGGTCAGACCGACATTCAGGTCGCCGTGTCATGCGACAGTCTTGCATCGGCGAGTTTGCCGCCTCTCTATGAAGCCGTGGAAGAGGCCGACAGCAAGCACGGGCCGGGCGCTGCCATCAAGCTCAATCCGTATGTGATCGCAGCGAAGTTCGTCATGGCGAGCGGCGACGAGAAGAAGACGATCAAGAAAACGGCTCAGCAGATTTCCGATGCCGTCATCGCCAGGCTTCACGCCGCCGCGCCGTGATCGTCAGGCGAGATCCAGCGGCGCGGTCAAATCGCCGAGCGGCGCCAAACCGTTCTTTGCGAACGCACGATCGCGGGCCACGACGCCGTCAAGCGGCGCCAGTCCATGCACGCGGCTGATCAGGCGAAGAATCGAATTCGTGTCGTACACGGTGTGATCGACATAGCCTTTTTTGGCGAGCGGTGAAATGACCAGCGCCGGAATCCGCGAGCCCGGACCCCAGCGGTCGCCATTCGGCGGCGCGACCGGATCCCACCAGCCGCCGTTTTCGTCGACGGTGACGATCACGACCGTATTAGCCCATTGCGGACCCTTCTGGATATGCTCGATCACAGTTGAGATGTGCCGGTCGCCGGATTCAACGTCCGCGTAGCCGGCGTGCATATTCAGATCGCCCTGCGGCTTGTAGAAGGTGACCGCGGGCAGACGTCCCGCGTCGATGTCGGCGATCAGGCGGTTGGTCGATGCGTCGCTGCCGAGACCCGCATCGCGCAGATATTTACGCCGCGCGGTCGTGCCAGGCGCGTAGTTGGCGAAATAGTTGAACGGCTGGTGGTGATACTGGAAGTCGGGCACGGCACCTGTGTCCTGATGTTCCAACGCATATTGCCAGGCCCCGCTGTACCAGGCCCAATCCACGCCCTTGTCCGTGAGACGGTCGCCAATCGTCGCGTAATTCTGCGGCGGCAGCACCCGCGGATTCGACGCATCCGCGAAAGCCGGGTTGCCGCCTTCCGCCGGACGCACGTTGCTCGGCTGGTATGGCGGTGCCATCGTATTCACGGCATAGCCGTCGGCGGTAAATGCGCCGTCGTTCACGAATTTCGGCGGACCGTCGAGTGCCGATGCGGGCGAGTCGGAAGCGAGCTTCAGCCGCGCACCGGTCAGGTCGTCGCCCTCGACCACGGAGACCATCTTTCTCGCCGGGCTGTTGTGCACATCCGGATAGAACGGCGCCTGCGCCGAGATCAGAAAGATGTGGTTCAGCCACGAGCCGCCAAACGCTGCCATGAAAAAGTTATCGCACAGCGTGTATTGCTGAGCGAGGCTCCAGAGCTTGAGCGTATCAGCGGAATTTCGGTAATGCCCCATGACGAGTCCGCCCGAATCGCCCCACGCGGCGAACTGATTGTTGCGCCCGGCGTTGATCTGCATCTGGTTCTGATAAAAGCGATGCACGAGATCGCGCGTGATCACGCCAGTGGGCAACGGCGCGCCTCGCGCGTCGGTCAAATGGAACGGCCCATTGCGCAGATTGCCAATGTCCTTCTGGCCGATCATGTAGCGCTTGCCGTCCACTTCCTGCGCCTGCGGCACCAGGCCGCCCCAGATGGCTGGCAAGCGCGGCATCGGCGTCTTGCCGTCGCGGTCGAGTTGCAGATATCGCTCGGCAGTTACTTTATCGAGCGGATGCTGGATGCCTGGGAAATTGCCATACAGGTTTGCGAAGCTGCGGTTCTCCACGTAGATCACCACGATCTGCTTGACCTGGTCGTGCAGCGCGGCGTCGAGCCGTAAATCCGCGGCGGTACGCGGTGCGACTTCGCTCGCAGCCTGTCCGGTCTTGCAGCCGGTCAGTGCAAGCCCGATGCCGACGGCCGCGAGGCCGGTAAGAACACGGCGGCGTTCGGGATTGTGCGGATCGTCTGTGGCGCTGGAGGCGTTGTCTGAGCTACCGGGGTTCGGCGGCATGGAGGAGTCGTGGTCTGTCATCGGTCGGTTCCGAAGTGTGCGTGGCGAGCGCTCAGGTGCGGCTCGGGGCGGCGCGCAAAACGCCGGCGGAAGCTACGATTCGTTGCGGATACGGCTGGACGTGCAGTTGAACTACTGCGTCAATAGATGCGGCGGTTTTTCCAGCTAAGGCAATCGGCGTTTGACGCGCCAACTATTGTGCGTTGCATCGACGGCGAGCAGCAGCCAATGTCTCGCGTTGACGGGGTGGCGTTTCTGCGTCGCATAACCGTCTACCGTCAGTTCGAGTTCGTCGTGCGCTCGCAAATGACAGGTGGCATTAGCGCCGGAGCCGTCTGCAAACTCGACGACCGCGACCACCGCAGCGGCCGTTCGCTCCGACTTCGGCAAGTGCGCTATGTGCACCGCACACCCAGGATAGAGATGCGAATCGGCAACCTGAATCTGCACGGAATCAGACATGAGCGTGGCTTCCGGACGCTTGTGCGGAACGAAGGCGCGGCAGCGGGGCCTCGCGCAGCGGACCGCATCAAAGCATAGCACCGCAAAGACGCTATGATGCTGATCTGACCTCGACGAACAGCAGAAAACGGCAGCCAAGATGGCAAAAGAAGAGCAGACAGGAGCGGGACGCAAGCAGGCAAAGCCACGCGCTATGGCAGCGCCGGCTTCGCATCACGGCGAGATGTCGTCGGCGCAAAAAGGCGGCGCCGATTCGACTGAATCGATCCGTTCTACCGCCAACACCGCCAGCGCCGCGAATGCCGACGAAGACGGCGCCGGCGGCTCGACGTATCTCGTGCCGGGCCTTGAGCGCGGGCTGCGCATTCTCTCGGAATTCAGCGCACGTGAGCCGGTACTGGGCGCGCCGGAGTTGTCGAAGCGCATCGGCATTCCGCGCACCACCACCTTCCGCTTATTGCAGACGCTCGAAGCGCTCGGTTTTCTGGAGCGCGTCAACGGCGACCGTTACTTCCGCCTGAGCGTCGCCGTGCTACGCCTCGGCTTCGAATATCTGAATTCCCTGGAATTGACCGACGTCGGCACGCCGATTCTCGAACGTCTGCGCGACGCGACGGGCCTGAGTTCGCATCTGCTGATCCGCGATCAACGCGACGTGGTGTTCGTCGGCAAAGCGCAAACCCATGAGCCGATGTTCAGTTCGGTGAAAGTGCACGTCGGTACGCGTTTGCCCGCGCATGCCACCGTGCACGGCCAGGTGCTGATGGGCGACCTTACTTTCGACGAGCTGCGCCAGTTGTATCCCGAACCGCAACTGGAGCGTTACACCGAGCGCACGCCGGCCACCGTCGAAGAGTTGTATGGAAGAGTGCGCGAAAGCGCGGCGCTCGGTTATGCGCTGAGCGAGGCGTCGTTCGAGCGCGGCATCTCCGTGGTGAGCGCGCCGGTGCGCGATCAGAGCGGCAAGATCGCGGCCGCGTTGACCGTCACGATCCCGCGTTCCGATCTCGGCGAGACCGAAGAACGCGAGCGGCTCGTTACCGCCGTTTGCCAGGCCGCGCTCGAGTTGTCCGAGCGGCTCGGCCACCGTCCGCGCGCCGACGAACCGACGGTGATGCAAGCTCGCCGCAAACCCGTCGCGGCGAGCTAGTTCCGAGTTTCAGATCAGAACGAGTGGTGGATACCGGTCAGGATGATCGTCTGGTTCCGGCCACTCGACACACCCGCCGTGAAGAATGCGGCGTCGGTATTGGACCCCGCGCGCTCGTACAAAGCATTCACGTACAACTGCGTCGATTTCGACAGCGCATAAATGTCGCCGATTTCAAACTGCGTCCAGCGGTGGCCGGCCAGCGTTGTGGTCGCGGCGCCCCCGGCTACGCTGTTAAACGGCGTGAACTGATAATTCGCACCGACGTCGTAGCTCTGATACGTGTCCGAATGTCCAGCCGACTCCAGCTTGACCCGCGTGTACAAGCCATGCACGAGCAGCTTGCCGAACTGGTATGACGCGCCCGCGCCCATGTTCTGCACCTTGTCGGCGCTGTAGTTCGCCGCCGCCACGCCCTGAAAATTCGTAATGCCGGTCGTCACGATCGACGGCGTTCGATTGTGCTCGTTCGCATACATTGCGCCGGCCTTGAACGGACCGTTCGCATAGCTAAGCGCAAAACTCAACGTCTTGCCGGTCGAGAAGTTGGTCGTGTTGCCGAGGCCCATCATCGCGCCGACTGAAAAGCCGTTGAAACTCGCAGATCGGAACTTCACCGAGTTGTCGAACGGCACGACACCCGTGTCCGCGAGTTCGTCGATATTGCCAGGGTGGAACGCGTACCAGCTGGCGGCGAGATAAGCGGTGCTCAGCGGACCCAGCACATCGAAGCTGAACGGTGTCTGATGGCCGAGTGTCACTGTCCCGATCTTGTCCGAGCTCAGACCGACAAACGCCTGGCGATTGAACAGCGTGCCCGCCTTGGCGAAGGCTCCGGTGTTCGTATAAAAGCCGTTCTCCAACTGAAAGATCGTCTTCAGACCGCCGCCGAGATCCTCTACACCCTTCAAACCCCAGCGGTCCGGCTGCATGTTGCCCTGTTCCTCGATCCACTTCGTGTGGCCGCCGACATTGCTGATATACGCGATCCCGGCATCCAGGCTGCCGTATAGCGTCACACTGCTCTGCGCCCATGCGCCTGTGGTTGCGCAGACTGCCGTCAAGCCGGCTGCAATGATGTGCTTCACCGTTGGTTCTCCTGATCACACGACTGAATCGCTCGCACGAATCCGACGTCCCTGATCCTTTGCTGTGGGTTGATGCAGCTTGGGTTTATGCGCCAAAACTGCTACGCTTTGTGTTCCACCTATGGGCGTTTGTATCGCCTATGGAAAAGTATAGTGACTTCAAAAGCGATCAAAATAAATTTTCGGTGTCCGTAGAAACCCGCATCTGCGCTCAGCTTTCTTAGCCTTAAAAGCGCTCAAAACGCCGTGCCATAAGCCGCAGCGAGCTGGGCCGTCCGTCCTCGCGACACTCACAATGATGTGTTGCAGATGCCACACATAGTGTTTTCCCCTAACTCTCCAGATTTTTATTTTTTCCGCCGACGACACTCCTATAATTATCCATACACGAACTGATGTTCCTTATTTGGAACACAGTGCTTCAGGAGAAGGCGAGAAATGACTGAACAATGGCGCTGCGCCGGCCATGCCGGCGACCTGTCCGAAGATGCGCCGCTCGAGTTCAAGCTCGACGGCACGGAGATCGGCATCTACAAGGTTGGCGATGCGCTGTATGCGCTCGAAAACGTCTGCCCCCACGCGTACGCGCTGCTGACGCAGGGCTTTGTCGACGGCGACACCGTCGAATGCCCGCTGCACGAAGCCGTATTCCATATCCCGACGGGCAAGTGCTTGAAAGAGCCCGGCGGCCGCGACCTGAAGATGTATTCGGTCCGCCTTGCCGGCGAAGAAATCCAGATCAAGGTGGAATGACATGCGAGAGGTAGCCGTGAACTTCAATCCCTTCCTGAAGCCGTGGCTTGCGCCGCAGCCGAACAACGTCGCCGGCAAGGGCGTCATCGAAAAGCCGGGCGAGACAGAAAACTTCATCTGGCAAACGCGCAAGGCCGAGCCGACGCAATACGAAAACGACTTCGGCGATGCGCTCGAAAAAGTCTTTGAAGCGGGCGCGGTGGAGTTGCAGGAAGTCGTCGACGGTTTGAACGGCATTGGTTTCCGCACGCCGGAAGGCAATGCGTGGAGCGCCGATCGCCTCGCCGCCGAATTCCGTCTGCTCGCCGAATAAGCGCGCTTTTCCGAACACGTTTCCTCGCATCCGCATCCGGAGTCTCTTCATGACGTCCCCCGCTACAAGTCAACACGCGGCCGATCCGATCCAGTCGTATCTGGACCGCGGTCTGCGCAATTACTGGTATCCCGTCGCGCCAAGCTGGCAAGTCGGCGACGCGCCGGTCGGCATTACCCGCCTCGGCGATCAGATCGTTCTGTGGCGCGACAAGGAAGGCAAAGTCCACGCGCTCGAAGACCGCTGCCCGCATCGCGGTGCGCGTCTGTCGCTCGGCTGGAACCTCGGCGGCAGCGTCGCGTGCTGGTATCACGGCATTGAAATCAACGGTGGCGGCACGGTTACCAAGGTGCCGGCCGTGTCGGCATGTCCGCTAGAAGGCCAGAAGTGCGTGAAGTCGTATCCGGTGGAAGAACATGCGGGCGCGATCTTCCTGTGGTTCGGCGACGACGCGCACAAGGAGCCCGCACCGCTCAGGCTGCCGGAGGAACTGGTCGGCGAGGAGTACGCGAGCTTTCTTTGCATGTCGAACTGGAAGTGCAATTACCAGTACGCGATCGACAACGTCATGGACCCGATGCACGGCGCCTATCTGCATGCAACGTCGCATTCGATGGCCGAAGGCGACAAGCAGGCCGACATGCGGGTGCGAAAAACCGAAACGGGCCTGATGTTCGAAAAGGTCGGCCAGCGCGACGTGAACTTCGACTGGGTCGAACTCGGCGAAACCGGTTGCTTGTGGATGCGACTCGCGATTCCGTACAAGAAGAAGTTCGGCCCCGGCGGCAACTTCGGGATCATCGGCTTCGCCGTTCCGGTCGACGAAAACAACTGCCAGGTTTATTTCTGGCGTACCCGCAAGGTGCAGGGCTGGCAGCGCGACGCATGGCGCTTTATGTATCGCAATCGTCTGGAAGGCCTGCACTGGGCCGTGCTGGAGCAAGACCGCTATGTGCTCGAAAGCATGGCGCCGAATGCGCGCGAGCACGAATTCCTTTATCAGCACGACGTCGGCATGACGCGAGTGCGCCGCATGTTGCGCCAGCGTGCGCAACAGGACTTCGCCGCGCTCGAAGCGCATCGCGCCGAAGCCGCGCAGTCGGCTCAAACCGGCTCCGCGCAAACCGAAGCAGCAGGCCACAGCCATGCATAACGACGCGTCCGCGACGCTCAACGGCCGGCGCGTCCTCGTGACAGGCGGCGCGCGCGGCCTCGGCGCGGCGTTTGTGCGCGCGCTGGTGCAAGCCGGCGCCCAGGTCGTATTTGGCGACGTGCTGCACGAAGAAGGGCGCGCGCTGGCCGCATCGCTCACGGGGCAAGGTCACGCGGCGATCTATCTTCCGCTCGACCTCGCCGATCCGGAAAGCATCAAGCAATTCGCGGAACAAGGTGCGTCGCGACTCGGCGGAATCGACGCGCTGATCAACAACGCGGCCATCACGAATTCGGGCGGCAAGTTTGCCGACGAATTATCCGTCGATACCTGGGACGCCGTAATGAATGTGAACGTGCGCGGCACCTGGTTGATGAGTACGGCCGTACTGCCATATCTGCGCGACTCGGGTCGCGGCAGCATTGTGAACATCGCTTCTGACACAGCAATGTGGGGCGCGCCGAAGCTTCTCGCCTATGTGGCGAGCAAAGGCGCAGTGATCTCGATGACGCGCTCGCTCGCCCGCGAATTCGGCGCGCATCAAGTGACAGTCAACGCAATTGCGCCTGGCCTCACCGAAGTCGAAGCGACCGCGTATGTGCCGGCCGAACGTCACGAGTATTACCTGCAAGGCCGCGCTCTAACGCGTGCGCAGGTGCCCGACGACGTCACCGGGCCCGTGCTGTTCCTGTTGTCCGATGCCGCGCGCTTCGTGACCGGCCAGTTGCTGCCGGTCAACGGCGGCTTTGTGATGAATTGATCTTGTCGAATCCAAAGGAGAAAGAGATGGCTGACGCCGATATCGAACGCAAGTCGTGGGAACAACCTGCGGACGCGAGCTTTGCCCAGTGGCTGGACAGCCGCGTCGCGCGCCTGGAAACGCGCCGCTACGACTGGGACGCGTTGAAGTTTCAGGCCGACTACGACCCGAAGTATCGCCGCGCGCAAATGCGCTATGTCGGCACCGGCGGCACCGGCGTGGCGAAGGACATGAATACGGTCCCCGCAGGCGGCTTCACGTTTTCGACGATGGTGATTCCGGCCGGCAATATCGGACCCAGTCATATTCATATGGACGTCGAAGAAATCTTCTTCGTGCTGCGCGGCAAGATGAAAGTGGTCTGCGAAAAGGATGGCGAAACGTGGGAAGCCGTGCTCGGCGAGCGCGATCTGATCTCGGTGCCGCCGGGCGTGTATCGCACGGAAATCAACGTCGGCGAGGAAGACGCATTGATGTGCGTGATGCTCGGTTCGCCGAAGCCGATCACGCCCACGTATCCGCCGGATTCGCCGCTCGCGAAGCTCAAGCGCTAAGTCGTCCCTGTACAGATACCACGAAGGAAATCATGTCCGCAGTCCCGTCCGCCGACGTCGATGCAAACGCCACGCTCGAAGCGCGCCTTGCGCGCTTTCCGGCGCGGCAGATCGAACTGGCGAATCAACGTGTGCTGAGCTATCGCGAAGCGGACGGCGCCGCTGCAAACGACGCGTTGCCGCTCATCTTGCTGCACGGCATCGGATCGGGCGCGGCTTCGTGGGTACAGCAACTCGAAGCGCTGGGCGCAAATCGCCGCGTGCTTGCATGGGACGCGCCTGGTTATGGGATGTCCACGCCGGTAGCGCCGGAGTCGCCTGTCGCCGCCGATTACACAAGCGTCCTGACGGAATGGCTCGACGCACTTCACATTGAACGTTGCGTGCTGATCGGCCATTCGCTTGGCGCGATCAGCGCCGGTGCGTTTGCTGCGGTGCATCCGCAGCGTGTGTCCGGGCTCTTGCTGCTATCGCCGGCAGGCGGTTACGGCGCGGCCTGCGCTGAGGTCCGCGAGACGAAGCGCGATCAGCGCCTCGCCATGTTGAACGAACTCGGCCCGCAAGGCCTCGCCGACAAGCGCAGCGCCAACATGTTGTCCTCACACGCAAGCGACGAAGCCCGCACATGGGTGCGCTGGAACATGTCGCGCGTGATTGCTCGGGGTTACGCGCAGGCTACGCATCTGCTTGCCAACGCCGACCTCGCCGCCGACCTCGCGCGCTTCAAAGGCCGCGTCAATGTCGCGGTCGGTGCCGACGACACCATTACGACTCCCGCGGCCTGCGAGCGGCTCGCGCTCGTCGCGGGAACCCAATTGCAAGTCGTGCCACGCGCGGGGCACGCCGGCTATATCGAAGCATCTGCCGCGTACACCGCGATCATCGACACGTTCTGCCGCGCAAGCGCCGGACAACGGAGCCAATGAATGACGCCCGACACCATCAACGAGCGTGACGCGGAAGACGACCGCAACGACAGCAGCGCCGACGCGGGTTACCGCGTGCCGGGTCTGGAGCGCGGCCTGAAGATCCTCACGGAGTTTTCGCCTCGCGAGCCGGTGCTCGGCGCTCCGGAATTGTCGCGCCGCTTGAAGATTCCGCGCACGACGGTCTTCCGTCTGCTGCAAACGCTCGAATCGCTTGGCTTTCTCGAACGCGCCGATAAGGACCGCAACTACCGGCTCGGCGTCGCGGTGCTGCGCCTCGGCTTCGAATACTTGAGCTCGCTCGAATTGACCGACCTCGGCTTGCCGATCATCGAAGCATTGCGCGACGAAACGGGCCTCACGACGCACATTGTGATTCGCGACGGACGCGATGTCGTATTCGTCGCCAAGGCGCAAAGTCACGCGCCGATTTTCAGTTCCGTGAAAGTGAACGTCGGCACTCGCTTGCCCGCGTATGCAACGACGCACGGCCAGGTGTTGATGGGCGATATGACGCTCGACGAGTTGAAGAAGCTTTATCCCGAGCCGGAACTCGAACGCTTCACAAGGCAGACGCCCGCGACCGTGGAGGACCTCTATGAACGGGTCCGCGACGACGCGCGGCGCGGTTTCGCAATCAGCGAGTCGTCGTTCGAGCGCGGCATTTCGGTGGTCAGCGCGCCGGTGCGCAATGACACCGGGCGCATCGTCGCCGTGATCACGACGACGATTCCGCGCCAGGAGATCGACGCATCGCTGCTCGACAGCGGTCTCGTCGACAAGGTACGGCGCGCGGCCGACGAACTGTCGCAACGGCTCAACTACCGGCCGGGCAATGCATCGAACGCGGGCAGCAAATACATGAAGGCATTGGGGCTCAAATGATTCGAATCGATCTGAACGGGCAGGTGGCGGTGGTGACGGGCGGCTCGTCCGGCATCGGCCTCGCGACCGCCGAACTGTTCCTGCGAGCCGGCGCGTCGGTGGCGATTTGCGGCCGCGATACCGAGCGTCTTGCGCAAGCCGAGGCAGCATTGAACGCGCAGTTTCCTGGCGCGCAACTGCTCGCGCGCCGCTGCGACGTGCTCGACGCCGAAGACGTCAGCGCTTTTGCGCAAGCGGTGCAAGCGCGCTTCGGCCGCGCTGACATGCTGATCAACAACGCGGGCCAGGGCCGCGTGTCGACCTTCGCCGACACGAGCGACGAAGCCTGGCGCGAAGAACTTGACCTCAAGTACTTCAGCGTGATCCGCCCGACCCGCGCGTTTCTGCCGATGCTTCGCGATACAGCCGGCGCCGGCAATAACGCGGCCGTGGTCTGCGTGAACTCGCTGCTCGCGCTGCAACCGGAGCCGCATATGGTGGCCACGTCGTCGGCGCGTGCGGGCGTGCAAAACCTCATCAAGTCCCTCGCGCTGGAACTCGCGCCGCAGCACATCCGCGTCAATTCGATTCTGATCGGCATCGTCGAATCGGGGCAATGGCGTCGCCGTTATGCGAAAGAAGCGCAGGCGGACCAGAGCTGGGAAGACTGGACCGCGGAACTCGCGCGCAAGAAAAACATTCCGCTAGGCCGCTTCGGCAAGCCCGAAGAAGCCGCTCAAGCGCTCTTTTATCTGGCTACGACGCTGTCGTCCTACACGACAGGCAGTCACATCGATGTTTCTGGAGGCGTTGCACGACATGTCTAACAAAACCACCGTTGGCGAACTGATCGCCGCTTTTCTCGAGCAATGCGGCGTGAAAACCGCATTCGGCGTGATCTCGATTCACAACATGCCGATCCTCGACGCGATCCACAACCGCGGCAAGATTCGCTACGTCGGCGCGCGCGGCGAAGCCGGTGCCGTGAACATGGCCGACGGTCTTGCACGCGTTTCCGGCGGCCTAGGTGTGGCGTTCACCAGCACGGGCACCGCAGCGGGCAACGCAGCGGGCGCGATGGTCGAGGCGCTGACCGCGGGCACCGCGCTGCTGCACGTGACCGGTCAGATCGAGACGGAGTATCTCGACAAGGATCTCGCCTACATTCACGAAGCGCCTGACCAGTTGTCGATGCTCCAGTCGATTTCGAAGGCTGCGTACCGCGTGCGTTCCGTCGAGACCGCATTGCCGACGATCCGCGAAGCCGTGCGCGTCGCGCAAACGGCGCCGAGCGGTCCGGTGAGCGTCGAGATTCCCATCGATATTCAAGCCGCTGAAATTGAATGGCCCGCCGATCTGGCCGCGCCGCATATCACCACGCTCACGCATTGCAGCCAGCGTGTCGCGCGACTCGCGGATCAACTGTCGAACGCAAAGCGTCCGCTGTTGTGGCTGGGCGGCGGTGCGCGGCATGCGGCAAAAGCGGTGGAACGCCTCGTCGCGCTGGGCTTTGGTGTGGTGACGAGCGTGCAGGGCCGCGGCGTAGTGCCGGAAGATCATCCGGCCACGCTCGGCGCGTTCAACGTGCATCCGGCGGTCGAAAGTTTCTACAAGACTTGCGACGCGTTGGTCGTCGTCGGCTCACGTCTGCGTGGCAATGAAACGCTGAAGTACAAGCTTGCGCTTCCGCAGCCGCTCTATCGCATCGACGCCGACGCGCTCGCCGACAACCGCGGCTATCGCAACGAGATGTTCGTTCACGGCGATGCGTCGGCAGTGCTTGAAGAACTCGCCACGTTACTGGAAGACCGCCTGAAGGTCGATCCCGCGTTCGCGCAAGACCTGACCTCGGCACGCGAAAGCGCCGTCGCCGATGTGGGCAAGGGCCTGGGTCCGTACAAGCGCCTCGTCGATGCGCTGCAGGAAGCAGTGGGCCGCGACTACAACTGGGTGCGCGACGTCACGATCTCGAACAGCACGTGGGGCAACCGCATGCTGAAGATCTTTTCGCCGCGCGCGGGCGTGCATGCGTTGGGCGGTGGCATCGGGCAGGGCATGCAGATGGGTATCGGCGCGGCGCTCGCGAACAGCGCGGCGAAAACCGTGTGCCTCGTCGGCGATGGCGGTTTGATGGTGAACGTCGGCGAACTCGCAACGGCTGTGCAGGAAAACGCCAACGTCATGATCGTGCTGATGAACGACCAATGCTACGGCGTGATCCGCAACATTCAGGATGCGCAATACGGTGGCCGCCGCTGCTACGTCGATCTGCATCAGCCGGACTTCGCGCAGTTCTGCGACAGCCTGAAGCTCACGCACTACCGGATCAAGTCGCTCGATCAGGCCGACGCGATCATTCGCGAAGGCATGGCGAAGACCGGACCGGTGCTGGTTGAAGTGGACATGCTGTCGGTCGGCTCGTTCGCGACCGCTTTCGCGGGGCCGCCGGTCAAGGAAGAGGAGCCGGAACATGCGTGAAGCGGGCTACGCGGGGCACCACGCTCCCGTCGATGTCGCGATGATCGGCTTCGGCGCGATCGGCCAGGCGGTGTATCGCTCGGTCGCCGCCGATCCGACGGTACGCGTGTCGCACGTGATCGTGCCGGAGCGTCATATGAATTCGGTGCGCGAAGTGGTCGGCTCGACGGTGGACGTGGTGGCTTCGGTGTCCGCATTGAGCAGCCGCCCGCATTTCGCTCTGGAATGCGCCGGTCACAGCGCACTGGTCGATCACGTGGTGCCGCTGTTGAAAGCCGGCACGGATTGCGCGGTGGCGTCGATCGGTGCGTTGTCCGATGTGATGTTGCTCGACGCGTTGTCAGCCGCTGCCGATGAAGGCGACGCGACGTTGACGCTGCTGTCCGGCGCAATCGGCGGAGTGGATGCTTTGGCCGCGGCGAAGCTCGGTGGCCTCGACGAAGTGCTGTACACCGGCCGCAAGCCACCCACGGGCTGGCTCGGCACGCCCGCGGAACAGGTCTGCGATCTGAACACGTTGAAGGAAGAGAAGATGATCTTCGAAGGCAGCGCACGAGAAGCGGCGCGGCTTTATCCGAAGAACGCCAACGTTGCGGCGACCATCGCTCTGGCGGGGCTCGGTCTTGACCACACGACAGTTCGACTGATTGCCGATCCGAACGTGACCCGCAATGTGCACCGCATTCTCGCGCGCGGCGCGTTCGGCGAGATGTCGCTGGAAATGTGCGGCAAGCCGCTGCCCGACAACCCCAAGACGTCCGCATTGACTGCGTACAGCGCGATCCGAGCGCTACGCAATCGCGCGGCCCGCTGCGTGATCTAGTGTTTAGACGATTCAAGCCAGCAGCTTGAGCAAAACCGGAATGACCGACATGACTCACTTCGATACCAGCCTTGTGCCGACCGGCGATATTTCTATCGGCGGCGAATGGCGGCAGGGGCGTGGCAACCCGTATAAAAGCCTGTATCCGGCGGACCAGTCGGTCAACGTGGAAATCTCGACAGCCAATGCAGACGACGCCCGCGAAGCCGTGGAAGCGGCTGATATCGCATGGCGTAAAGCAGATTGGTCGGGTTTGAAGCCGCACCAACGCGCGCTGATTCTGTATCGCATCGCCGATCTGATCATGGCGCGTCATGAAGCGCTCGCGCAGTTGCAGCGCCGCGACAACGGCAAGCCAATTGGCGAAACGCGCGTGCTGGTGGCCAGCGCCGCGAACACGTTTCGCTATTTCGCGGCATGCCTCGAAACGCTCGACGAAGAAGTCACGCCCTCGCGCGGCGATTATCTGACCATGAGCGTGTACGAACCGATTGGCGTGATTGCTGCGATCACGCCCTGGAATTCGCCGATTGCATCTGACGCGCAGAAGCTCGCGCCGGCATTAGCGGGCGGCAACGCCGTCGTGCTGAAGCCCGCTGAGGTGACGCCTCTGGTGTCGCTGGCGTTGGCCCGCATCTGCGAGGAGGCGGGCGTGCCGAAAGGCGTGATCAGCGTGTTGCCGGGCAAAGGCTCGGTGATCGGCGACGTGCTCGTGCGTCATCCGCTCGTGAAGAAGGTCTCGTTCACGGGCGGCACCGAGGTTGGCCGCGGCATCGCGCGGATCGCTGCGGACAAGCTGATGCCGGTCTCGCTCGAACTCGGCGGCAAATCGCCGACCATCGTTTTCGACGACGCCGATCTCGATCACGCGGTCAACGGTGTGCTGTACGGCATCTTCAGTTCATCTGGTGAGGCTTGCATTGCGGGCTCGCGTCTCTTCGTGCAGCGCTCGGTCTACGACGCGTTCATGAAGCGTCTCGTTGAAGGCGCGCGCAAGTTGCGCGTGGGCGATCCGTCGCGAGTGGAAACGCAGATGGGTCCGCTGATTACGCAAGCCCACCGCGAAACGGTTGAGCGTTACGTGGCGCTCGGTCTCGAAGAAGGCGGACGTCTGCTGTGCGGCGGCGAACGCCCGGTTGGAGATGGCCGCGAACAAGGCACCTATTTTCAGCCGACGATTCTCGAAGGCCTCTCGAACAACGCTCGCATCTGCCAGGAAGAAATCTTCGGGCCCGTGCTGGTCGCAATGCCGTTCGACGACGAAGCATCGCTGCTGAAGGAAGCGAACAACAGCGTTTTCGGCCTCGCTGCCGGTATCTGGACGCGCGATTACAAGCGCGCCTACCGCACCGCCCGCGCGCTGGAAGCCGGCACCATCTGGATCAACACCTACAAGTTGTTCTCGATTTCGACGCCGTTCAGCGGCTGGAAAGAGAGCGGCATGGGACGCGAGAAAGGCCGGCTCGGCATCCGCGAATACATGCAACAGAAGAGCCTCTACTGGGGCTTGAACGACGCGCCGCTGGCGTGGGCAAACTAGGCAAGAGGCAGGTTATGACGATTCTCGGCATTGAACAGATTATCTACGGCGTGACGGATCTCGCTACCTGCCGCCGCTTTTTCGCGGACTGGGGCTTGAAGGAAGTTGCGCACGACGGAACGCATGCGCGTTTCGAAACGCTCAACGGCTGCACGGTTCTCGCCGTGGATGCAAACGACCCGTCGCTGCCACCCGCGTTCGAAGAAGGTCCCACGCTGCGCGAAGTGACCTGGGGCGTGGCGAGCAAAGAAGAGCTCGACGAATTGCGCGGACGCTTCGCCGGTCAGCCAGGCCATTTTGAAACCGACGACGCCGTCGGCTGCATCGATCCGAACGGCATGGCGATTCGCGTGGAAGTGACCCGCAAGCGTGCGCTCGACATTCACGGCTCGCCGTCGAACGTGTGGGGCCAAACGTTGCGTGTCGATCAACCGTCGCCAATCTATGAACATGCCGAACCCGTTGAAGTAGGCCACGTCGTGTTCTTCACGAACAAGCTTGCCGAACAGGAAAAGTTTTACCAGGAACTGCTCGGCTTCGAAATGTCGGACCGTTATCCGGGCCGCGGCGCGTTCATGCGCTGCGCGCCGCACGGCGGCCATCACGACATTTTCCTGCTCGCGCTGCCCAACGGTAAGCGCGGTTTGAATCACGTCGCGTTCACCGTGCGCGACATCCACGAAGTTTTCGGCGGCGGCATGCATATCAGCCGCTGCGGTTGGGACACGCAGCTTGGGCCGGGACGCCATCCGGTTTCGTCGGCGTACTTCTGGTACTTCCAGAATCCGGCGGGCGGCCTGATCGAGTACTACGCAGACGAAGATCAACTCACGCCCGAATGGCAGCCGCGCGACTTCGAACCCGGCCCGACCGTGTTCGCCGAATGGGCGATCGACGGCGGCATCGACGGCAATACGCGTCGCCAGAAAAACGCGAAGGCGCCGGAAGGCAAGTCCATGACGGAGCGCAAAAATGACTGACGCTGCTACCGCGAAGGCGCAAGCCGCGCATGCCGAACTCGAAGCGCCGCGCACGATTGTCGTGATCGGCGGCGGCCAGGCGGCTGGTTGGGTCGTGAAGACGTTGCGCAAGGAAGGCTTTGACGGCCGCCTCGTGATGATCGCCGACGAAGTGCATTTGCCCTACGAACGCCCGCCGCTTTCAAAGGCCGTGCTTTCCGGTGAAGCGGATATCGACACGGTACGTCTCGTGAAGCCCGACGATTTCGACGCGCTGAACATCGAGGCATGGCAGCCGGATTGCGCGACGTCGATCGATCGCGAGCAGCGCATTGTGCGCACGCAATCGGGACGCGAAGTGCAATACGACCGCCTCGTGATCGCGACGGGCGGCGCGGCGCGGCGCTTGCCGGAATCGCTGGTGAGTACATCGCACATTGCCTATCTGCGCACACTCGACGAAGCCGTTGCGCTCGGCGAGCGGCTGCGTGCAAGCAGGCGCGTGCTGGTGGTGGGCGGCGGCTGGATCGGCCTGGAGGTCGCGGCGACAGCGCGCAAGCTCGGCGTGGATGCAACCGTGGTGGAAGGCGCGTCGCGTCTTTGCGCGCGCTCGTTGCCGCCGATGGTGTCCGATTTTCTCCTGCAACTGCATCGCGCGAATGGGGTTGATGTGCGCTTGAGCGCTGCGCTCACCAAGCTCGAAGATCATCCGAACGACGCCAACCGCATTCGCGCGACGTTCGCCGACGGCTCGACGCTAGACGCCGATTTCGCGGTGGCCGGCATCGGTCTGACTCCGCATACGGCGTTGGCCGAAGCGGCGGGCGTCAAAGTGCAGGACGGCATCGTGGTCGATCATTTCGGCGCGACCGACGACCCGCGCATTTTCGCGTGCGGCGACGTGGCGAACCATCCGAGCGCGTGGCTCAAGCGCCGTGTGCGGCTCGAATCGTGGGCCAATGCTCAGAACCAGGCGATTGCCACAGCGAAAGCGCTACTCGGCACGTTCGAACCGTACACGGACATTCCGTGGTTCTGGTCCGATCAGTACGACGTCAATCTGCAGATTCTCGGCGACATTCCCGCCGATGCACAGCTTGCGGTACGCGGCGATCTGCCGGCGAAGCGCGCGACGCTTTTCCATCTGGAAGACGGCGCCATTCGCGGCGTAATCGCCATCAACACTCCACGCGAGCTCAAGCTTTCGCGCAAGTGGATGAATCAAGGCCGGACGATCGACCTTGCGACATTGACCGACGCCTCAACGGCGCTTGCCTAACCACATCTACGGACGGCACAACGGCATGAGAACCATCGACAACACAATTGTGGAGCGCAGCGGTGCGGGCGTCTCCGGGCCCGTGACGAGAGGCTCGATCATCGCGCGACTCGAGCGGCTGCCGAAGAATGCAATGCAGGTCCGTGCGCGGATTCTGATCGGTCTGGCGACATTCTTCGACGGCTTTGACGTGATCGCGATTGCGGCCACGTTGCCCGTTCTGATCGCGAAGTGGCATCTCACACCGTGGGAAATCGGCTTTCTGATCGGCTCCGGTTCGGTCGGCCAATTGATCGGTGCGTTCGTGTTTCCGTGGTACGCCGAGCGTCATGGGCGCGTGCGTGCGATTGCGTTGAGTTCGGGAATTATCGGCATTACGAGTATCGCGTGCGGATTTGCGCCGACGTTCGCCGCGTTTGTCGTGCTGCGTGTGATTCAAGGGCTTGGGCTCGGCGGTGAATTGCCCGTCGCGGCGACGTACATCAACGAAATCAGCCGTGCGCATGGGCGCGGGCGCTTCGTGCTGTTGTATGAGATCGTTTTTCCGGTGGGGCTGCTGGCTTCGAATGCGTTGGGCGCGTGGATCGTGCCGCGTTTCGGCTGGCAGGCTATGTATTTCATCGGCGGCATGCCGTTGATTCTGTTCTTCGTGCTGCGCAAACTCGTTCCCGAGTCGCCGCGTTGGCTTGCCGAACGTGAACGCATGGCCGATGCCGATGCCGCGGTGCATGCATTCGAGCGTGCCGCCAAGGGTCCGTTGCCGCCGGTCGCACACTCGGCCGAGTTCGAAGCGATGGCGAATCGTCATCCGAAGCGCCGCATGGGCGATCTGTTCGGTCCGGCGTACCTGAAGCGCACGTTGGCGGTTGCGATGTTGTGGATCACGTGCGTTTTCATTCAGTACGGTCTCTCGACCTGGCTGCCGACCATCTATCGCACGATCTATCACGCGCCGCTGCAATTGGCGCTGAATCTGGCGGTGGCCGCTTCGGTACTCGGCGTGGTCGGGTCGTTGACGTGCGCGTTGCTTGTAGACAAGGTGGGCCGCAAGCCGATCATCAACCTGTCGTTCGTGGCGTGCGCCGTGTCGTTGCTGCTGGCAGGCGTGTTCCACGAGTCGTCGGTGTATGTGGTGGCGACGTTCTGCGCGTTCTCGCTGGGCTTCCTCGCTTGCGGCTTTATCACTGCTTATGTGTACACGCCGGAGTTGTACCCGACCAGCATCCGTGCAATGGGGTGCGGTGTCGGCGGCGCGTGGCTCAAGGTGGCGGCCATTTTTGCACCGGCCATTGTGTCGAAGACGATGATCGGCGGCAATTTGCAGGTAGCGTTTTATGTTCTCGCCGCAGTGCCGTTTCTTGCGGCGGTGGCGGTGCATTTCCTGGGCATTGAGACCAAGGGTAAGGTGCTCGAGCAGCTGGAAGCTTGAAGACGGTTTTCGGTGGGCGGTGATGTAGTGCCGCAATTGCAGGGGACGAAGGGCGCACTGGGTGGTGCGCCTTTTGTTTTATGCGGTGCGCTCGGCATTTCCGTCACCACCCTGCACGTATCACATCTGCTTCCGATACACCACAAACCCCGACTTATCCGCCACCGTGTCATACAACCGCATCGCGGTGTGATTCGTCTCATGCGTTTGCCAGTACACGCGTTGCGAACCATCGGCCTTCGCCCGCGCATACACCGCTTCGATCAGCGCGCGCCCCACGCCCTTGCCGCGCTCGGACTCCAACGTGTACAGGTCTTGCAAATAGCAGATTGGCCCCGCCAGCGTCGTATGACGGTGATAAAGAAAATGCACGATGCCGACCAGCTCGCCATGACGTTCGGCGACCATTGCATGCATCGGTTCGTAGCAATCGAAAAACCGGCCCCACGTAAGATGCGTGATTTCACGCGGCAGCGCCGTGTCGCCCGAGCGGCCATAGAATGCGTTGTACGCATCCCATAGAGGCAACCAGGCATCGAAATCCTTGTGTGTGACGGGGCGGATCTGAATCGTGTCGGACATGCGCGGCTCCTTGTCGATAAGCGAGCCATCGCACAACGCCATGAATTGCTTTCACGTATCGAAGCAGACGCCGGCTCGCAAACCGCAAGCATAAGAAAATCAGCCGGCCATTGTTAGCTCCACAGCGTGCCTCGGATTTGAGACCACGCATCGTCGTAAAAGCGCGAAGCCGACGCTAAGACGACCGCTGCCCTGTCACGTCACGAGCCACTGGATTCGATGCAGCGCGTGTCAGCGCCGGCTCGTCGATGTCGTCGTGATGCGGAACGGAAAGCCCGTTCGCGTCGGTCATCGCGTTATCAAACCGTCTCGGCCCTGAGCCATTGCACGAGCGCGGCGTCGTCATCGGTCTGAACTGCATGCGCGACGCGAAGCCCCACCGCCGCACCAAACTGGTAGCCGTGTCCCGAACAGGCGGACACCACGAGTGCCTTGCCGACGCGCTTTGAAAAGAACCGCTGGTCCGCCGCGAACGTGTAAGCGCAGCTTTCCACCTCGGTGACCGTGTATTCGTCGATGCGGCTAAACGGCGGCGCGAACCGTTGACGCAAACGGTCGCCTTCGCCGGGCCCTGCGGTGCGGTCGGCTTCTGCATCCGGCACCGGTTTCTTCAGTGCGCATGCGCCGAACTTCAGATCGGCGCCGTCGATTGGCGGCAATGCATAGCCGTTGCTCCGACCGCCAATGTCCACTATCGCCGGTGCATTCGACCACGCGGTCTCCAGGTCTGCGGGCGGCGTCAAATAGGCGACGAGACTGCGGCGAATCGCAAGGTTGTCGGCAAGCGCGGGAAGGAGCCCCAACGTCCACGCGCCGGTCGCTACCACGAGCCGATCCGCCTGGACCACGGTGCCGTCGTCGATATGCACGAGTGCCGCCGCCGCATCGATTGCAACCGCCTTCGTGTGCATGCGAATGTCGACGCCGCGCATTCTGAGCCACGCTTTGATGTCGTGCGCGATTCGCGCGCAGAACAGCGCGCCTCCGTCACGATCGAGATATGCGTAGCGAAACGTGGCGGCGTCGAGGAATGGGTAACGCTCGACGGCTTCGTTGGCGTCGAGCCGTTCGTATTCGAAGCCCACGCGGTCGAAGCTCATACGCAATTGCTCGCCGCTGTCTCCCGGGAATTGCGATATGCCGAGCACGCCGCAGTTTGCGTAGTGGGACACGCCGAGGTCGTCCCACAGCATGTCCCAACTATCGAACATTTCAGCGATCGTTTCCGCATGGCCGTTGGCACCGTCATGGGCGCGGCAAATCATGCCGTGCGCGTCGCGCGACGCGGCAAGCGGATTGGGGATCGAGCCCTGCTCGATCAACGTGACGTCATGCCCCAGCTTGGTGAGCGACCACGCAGTACTTAAGCCGACGATTCCAGCGCCAACAATTGTCACCCGCATACCAATCCTCCGGTAGTTAAACCGGATCAAGTCTAGCGCGGGAAAATAATTGCTGCGTTGAGCCTATCGAAGTCAATTCAGCCGACGATTGATATTGCATAAAACAACGCTTTCAATGCTTTCGATGCGAGGCGTCGCGCAGCTTATTGCGGACTTTCTTGGCCGCGAAGAGCGGCACATAATCGAACACTCGCGCGTCGTGGCGATAGTCGGCCAACGTGTCGGCGTACATCCTGGAGACGGTTTCCGGCGGCGTGTCGGTTTCCTCAGCAATGCTTCTGACCACTTCGTCCACATTTGGCTCGGGCTGAGACATTGATTCTCTCCAGACTGGCAGCGGTTGAACGGGCGAGCGCGGCGATGCACGCGGCTTTTTATTAGAGGACGTGATTCTCGCCGCCGCCAATTGAATCGGTCTATCGCGCGCCATCTACCACAGAGATTTTTTTCTTGCGGTAAGCGTTTCGCTGACTTAGCGCGAACGCTCGACGCTGAAGGCCGCTTGAAATAATCGGAAACAGATCATTCTGCGGGTTTCGGAATAAAACGGCACACTCAGGGGTTCTTGTCTCACGAATGGCGCGCCGCTGACGAGCGGCTAATAGAAAGCTCTGCAACGATTCCCTCTCAGGCCGCACCACTTATGAATATCCACGCCGAACCATTGAGCAACCAGGCCGGAACAACCGCGCCCTCACGCTATACGCGCACGGCGATCACGCTGCACTGGCTTATCGCGCTGCTGATTATCTGCAACGTCGCGCTCGCACTGAGCGCGGATTCGCTACCCGACGACTGGGTGCGCCCGGTAATCAATACACACAAGTCCATCGGCATCACGGTGCTCGGTCTAGCTCTTTTGCGCATTCTGTGGCGCGTGTCGCACAAGCCGCCGCCGTTGCCGCGCGAGTTTCCGTCGTGGGAGAAAGTCGCCGCGCATTTCGCGCACTTTCTGCTGTATCTGCTGATGATCGGGCTGCCGCTCTCCGGCTGGCTGCACGATTCCGCATGGAAGGACGCGGCCACGCATCCAATGCGTCTGTTCGATCTGTTTCCGTGGCCGCGTATCGGCTATGTGATGAACCTCGATCCCGCGCTCAAGGAGACGCTGCACGACCGCTTTGGCGCGTTGCATACGTGGCTGGGTTACGCGCTGTATGCGTTGCTTGCCATGCATATCGGCGGCGCGCTGAAGCACCAGTGGATCGATCGAAAGTCGGTTCTGAAGCGCATGATGCCTTGAGCACCCGCTTCGCTCATTTTCCAAACCGCAGCAACGACCGGCTCGTTAGTTACCTTGAAACAGAACCTGGAACAGGCGTTCGCGCTTGCATCGCCCCGTATCGTGTCGCGTGGCACGACGCTTTCGAGCACGTTGATTCATGCGAGCGTCGTCGCCGTGTGGCTGCTGCTGTTCGCGCGTGCGTTCTTTCTGCATGGCGTGGTGGCGTGGTCCACAGGTATCGCCTACGTAATCTACGACACCGTGCTGCTCGCGTTCGTCACATGGAAAACACTGCCGCTGATGCGTCGCGCGGCGCCGCTCGAGCCTGACTACGATCGGCGCAGCTTGCCGGACATCGGCGTGGTGGTCGCGTCACATAACGAGGCGGCTGTGCTGCCGGTCACGATTGCGGCGTTGTTGCGGCAGGTTCACGGCCCAGCCCAAATCGTGATTGCGGACGACGGCTCCACCGACCACACGCACGCGCTGCTCACCGAACGCTTCGGCCTCGTCGCGCCGGCCGAGGGGAAGTTGAGCGCGCCCAGTTCGCTTCATCCCAATCTCTTCTGGCTGCGCATGCCGCACGGCGGCAAGGCGCGCGCGCTGAACGCCGCGATCACCGTGATGAGCACGGACATCGTAATGACGGTCGACGCCGATACGCTTCTCGACGACGACGCCACTTACGCAATGCGTGCCGCTTTCGCCAGCGCCCCCAAGCTCGTCGCTGCCGCCGGCCTGCTGGTGCCGGTTTGCGGCAAGTCCGCGTCTGGCCGCGTGCTGCAATGGTTTCAGACCTACGAGTACATGCGCAATTTCATCGCGCGTTTTGCGTGGATGCGCGCGGACAGTCTGCTGTTGGTGTCGGGCGCCTTCGCGTCATTCAGGCGCGATGCGCTGCTCGACGTCGGCGGCTTCGATCCGCAGTGCCTGGTCGAAGACTACGAGCTGATACACCGGCTGCGCCGCTATTCGGTCGATCACGGCCTCGGCTGGGACGTGCGAGTGGTCGGCGACGCGCATGCGCAAACCGATGCGCCAGACAACCTCGGCAGCTTCCTGCGGCAACGGCGGCGCTGGTTCGCGGGCTTCCTGCAAACGCAGTACTGGAACCGCGACATGACCGGCAATCGCCGCTATGGAACGCTCGGCATGCTGATGTTGCCCGTGAAGGCGCTCGACACCATGCAACCCATCTACGGCCTGACCGCTTTCGGATTGCTGGTTGCCTTCGTGTTCGGCAGGCACGGCGCAATCGTCGTGTCGATTTTCAGTGTAATCGGCCTGAAAACAGCGATCGACCTCGCTTTTTACCTGTGGAGCGTTCATCTTTACCGGCGCTGGACGGGCAAGCGCAGCGGCTCCAGTATGGGCATGGCGATGCTGGCTGCCATTGCGGAGCCTTTCACTTTCCAGCTGCTGCGGCACCTCGGCGCAGCGCTCGGCTGGTTGCATTTCCTGCGCGGCGGGCGATCGTGGGGCGTGCAGCGCCGCACGGGGCTCGTGGCTCGCGACGAGACCTAGCGGCGCGGTGTTTTGACCCCGCGCAACCCATGCCGTCCCCGGTTCGAGTAGACTGACGCGATTGCGGCCGCGCGAATGCGGCCGCCTACTTTATCCGCACGTGCACGGAGGCTCTACACTATGCATGCTGTTCCCCCGCTCGAACAAGACACCGTCGAGGCGTCCTCAACGCATGCGACATCGCCTAAAGCCGCTCCCACGCTTGGCCAGGCGGCCAGCGGCGCGCCGGTCCGCGACCTGCGCCGCGTCGGCATTCATCCCGACTACTGGTATCCGCTCGCGTGGTCACACGAAGTAAAGCGCGGCAAGACCCATGGCGTGACGTTCGCGGGCGATCCGATCGTGCTCGCCCGCACCGAATCCGGCAAAGTTTTCGCGCTCGAAGACCGCTGCGCGCATCGTCAGGTGCCGTTGCACCAGGGCGTGGTCGACGGCGAGTCGATTCGTTGCGGCTACCACGGCTGGACCTATGACTGCTCGGGCAAGTGCGTCGACGTACCGTACCTTGGACGCGAGCGTTTGCCGAACGGCGTGCGCTCGTATCCGTGCCGCGAAGTGGAAGGCCTGATCTTCGTATTTCCCGGCGACCCGGCAATGGCCGAGATTCGCCCGCTGCCCACGTTTGGTTCCGTGTCCGACAAGAAGTACAAGACGCGGCGCTTTGGCCGTCCTGTGAATTGCCACTATTCGTTCATGCACGAGAACCTGATGGACATGAACCATCAGTTTCTGCATCGCCGCCAGATGGGGCAGATGCGCGCGCGTTCGCTCGGGCGGCGGCGCGGCGAAGGCTGGGTCGAAGTGGATTACACGTTTGCGCGCATGGCCGGTCAGCAGCCGATTGGCGAGGCGATCGTATTTGGTCAGAGCCGCAAAACGGGCGGCGACAACGACAAAGACGTGATGACGATCCGCACCGAGTATCCGTATCAGACGCTGCAGATTCGCACGTCCGAGCAGACGCTCGTCATGGACCTGTGGATCGTGTACGTGCCGCTCGATCGCGAGCAGCGCACCAACCGCACTTTCGGGCTGCTGTCCATTCGCAAGCCAGGCGTTCCCGGCGTGCTGAATCTCGCGTGGCCGTTGCTCGTGTGGTTCACTGAGCGCATCTTCAAGGAAGACCGCGAGATCGTCGAGGCCGAGCAGCGCGCGCACGATTCGCAAGGCGCCGACTGGAACCACGAAGTGTTTCCGGTCATCAACGAACTGCGCGCGTTGCTGCGCGAAAGCGGCGCGCCGGATCAGGTGGTTGGTGCAGGCACCGGCGACACGGAAATTATCCGTTTCTGGGACTCACGCAGCGGCAGCCCGCTCGCGAAAACCTGAGCGGCGAGCGGCAGGCGGCTTTTCCGCCTCGCCGCGAATTAGTTCATCTCCGTCGTGTAAGTAATCCGGTGCGGTCGACCGGCGATAATGGCAACCGGGTGGAAAGCGGGCGGCAACCGATACGCGCAGGTTTGCGCAGATCGGCATACGCCGCACCGCGACCCGTATACCATTTCGCTTTTTTGATTTCCAAAGACCCGCTCCGTGACTACGCAACAATTCCGCACTGCATCGCGCAAACCGCTCACTCTCCTTCAATTGCTCGGCATCATCGGCGCCGCCGGGCTGATCGCTTCCATTTTGCTCAATCTGCTGGTGTAACGCCCTTATGTACAAGAAGGGCGTGGCGCTAGAAATCCAGTTTTCTCCCGAGCGACTCAACAACAACGCTGGCGATCCTTACTGGATCGATTTGACGCAAGACGAAGCGCAGCGCTTGCTGACAAGCCTGCAAACGCGTTTCGCCGTGGACAGTTCGGGCACGCAGGCGCCCCTCGTTGTCAGCCTGGACGACACGCCTGCCTTGCAACAACAAGACAGGCTGGACTCGGCGGCCGTCACCACCGCTTCGGCGGACGACTTCAAACAGTGGGTCTGCGTGATCTGTGGCTGGATTTACGACGAAGCCGCCGGCTTGCCCGAAGACGGCATCGCGCCGGGCACGCGCTGGGCCGACATTCCCGCCGACTGGCGCTGCCCGCTGTGCGACGTGGGTAAGGAAGACTTCGCGCTCGTCGAATTCTAGGCGTCGGGAAAATCGGCGCCCACGGTGGTTGCTTCCCACGCGTCGAAGTCGCCGCGCATGAAATCGAGCTTCTTGCGCGCCAGTTCGAGCGCGGTCTTGCCGAGCAGCAACCGCAGCGGCGGGCGGTCCGACAGGGCCGCGTCGATGATCGCTTGTGCTGCGCGCACCGGATCGCCGGCCTGCTTACCGCTACGCGCTTCGGTCTGCTTGCGCCGCTCGCCGGCGGTGGCCGCATAGTCGTCGATTTCGGTGGCCGATTGCTTGATTGACGGACCGGCCCAGTTGGTTCGGAACGGACCGGGTTCGACGATCAGCACGTCGATGCCGAGCGGCTTGACTTCGGTGGCAAGAGATTCCGATAAGCCCTCCACCGCGTATTTCGTCGCATGGTAGTAACCGGTTGCGGCAAAACTCGTGAGGCCGCCAATCGACGATACGTTGACGATCAGACCGCTGCGCTGCTCGCGCATGATCGGCAGCACGGCCTTTGTGATGTCGACGAGACCGAACACGTTCGTCTCGAACATGGCCCGCACTTCGTCGTCTTCACCTTCTTCGATCGCGGCCAGGTAGCCATAACCTGCGTTGTTCACGAGCGCGTCGATGCGGCCAAAACGTTGCCT
This sequence comes from Paraburkholderia sp. 22098, assembly GCF_052045935.1. Classification (NCBI taxonomy): domain Bacteria; kingdom Pseudomonadati; phylum Pseudomonadota; class Betaproteobacteria; order Burkholderiales; family Burkholderiaceae; genus Paraburkholderia; species Paraburkholderia sp. 22098. The sequence goes on from NZ_JBQEPV010000006.1 coordinate 181,306, forward strand.
GGCCTGTGCGACAACGTCTGCGATTTGCGCGCGGTTCGTGACATCGAGCGGCAGAACGAGCGCACGCTCGCCGTGCGGCTCGGCAATGTCTTTTACTTTGGATTCGTCGCGTGCGGTAACCACGGCGCGCCACCCTCGCTCAAGTACCAATTTTGCGAGTTCGCGCCCGAAGCCGGTCGAACAACCTGTAATTAGCCAGACGGGATTGTCTCGATTCATCATGTGGGAAAACTCCTGTTGATGGTCTGCGACTTTGCCTTGCGCCTTTCGTTTGACTAACGCTTTGAATGCTGCTTGCGCCGGGCAGGGGAATCTGATTGTAGTCGTAGGTCGACGGTCTCGCTGTGGAGCGCTCCGACGCCCGCGCCGCAATTGCGTCGTTTCAACGCGCCCTTACCGTACGTGTGTACGAGGCGATCATGGTCGCCAGTTCCTGCGCGGCGGGCGTGACGGGAATGGCCGCGCGTTGCAGCAGGCAGACGGTCTGCTCGATGGCTCGCTCGCGGACGTCGATCACGGTGAGCGCACTCGCAAAAGGCCCCTGCTTCGCGACAATCGACGACTCCAGCGACAGGCAATCCGTAGCGCCCACCAGGTGCAAGGTCTCGTACAGGCCTTCCACGGTCGCGACGATTTCAGGCGGCGGCAAGCCATGACTTTCGAACAGATGGCTCAGGCGGTTGACTTGCGGATCGTCGGTAAGATTCGGTGAGCGCGTCGCGATCCACGCGCAGCCGGTGAGTTCCGCGAGCGTTCGCGCGCCGGCTTTCGGATGACCCTTGCGGCAGACAATGACCGGGTCGGACGGATAAAGCGGTACGACGGACAGATCGGCTGTATCGGTATGTTTCGACACCAAGGCGACCGCGAAGTCCAACGTGCCTTCACGAATCCACGAGATCATCATGCGCGAGGTGCCGGTGCGCAGATGCAGCGCGACCTGCGGAAAGCGCGTGCGGAAATCCATCAGCACGGGCGCCAATGCGTCGACGAGCGGCTCGGTAGTCATGCCGAACGTGACCTCGCCCGCATAGTCGCCGCGCAATTGCTGCACTTCCTGCTCGGCGCGTTCGCATTCGCCGATGATCGCGCCGGCGCGCTGCAACAGCCGCTGGCCGAGCGCGGTCAACGCAATGCCGCGATTCGTGCGGATAAACAGCGTGGCGCCCACGATCGATTCAAGGTTCTGCAACTGCTGCGTGATGCCGCTTTGCGCGACGCCCAACGCGCGCGAGGCTGCGCGCAGGCTGCCATGTTCGGCTACTGCCTTGAAGGCTCGCAGTTGCGAGATGGTCAACGCCATATGAGCGTCCGTGTGGTAGTTCGCAGGGTGGCGAAGGTATTCAGCCGCACAGGCCGCGTCTGTGATCGGCAAAGGTGATCATGATAGTCGGAACGGGACTTCTATGGAGCGCGACGCCGGCATACGATGACTTGGCCACGATCCGTCCACTCGAACCTTCCGCTCCCATGAAACTTCCGCTGATGATCTTCGGCGCCGCGCTGATGTTTAGCTTCGGCGCGTATGCCGCTGAGTCCAACACGCTGCGCCTGGGCATTGACCCGAGTTATCCGCCGATGGACTCCAAAGCGCCTGACGGCAGCCTCAAAGGTTTCGACGTCGATCTCGGCAACGAAATTTGCCGCCGCATCCAGGCACGTTGCCAATGGGTCGAACTCGAATTTTCGGGGATGATCCCGGCGCTTCAGGCACGCAAGATCGACGCGATTCTGTCCTCGATGGCCATCACGCAAAAGCGGGAGCAGCAAATACTCTTCACGTCGAAGCTCTTTCAATTCAAATCGCGGCTAATTGCACGGCAAGGCTCGCCGCTCGCTGCGGGCCTGCAGGCACTCTCCGGAAAACAGATCGGCGTGCAATCGGGCACGCAGTTCGAAGGCTATGCGCTTACCCACTGGGTGCCGCTCGGCGCGCATGTCGTCGCATACAAGAGCCAGGACGAAGTATTCGCCGACCTGCAGAACGGACGCCTGGACGGCGCATTGCTCGGCTCGGTCGAAGCGGATTTCGGTTTTCTGCGCACGCCGGCCGGCAAGGGTTTCGCGTTTGTCGGCGAACCGCTTTCAATGGGCGATCGCGGCACAGGCATCGGCTTGCGCAAGGACGAGACGGCGATACAGGCGTCGATCAACGCGGCGATTGCCGCCATGTTGAAAGATGGCACCTATGCGCAGATCGCAAAGAAGTACTTCGACTTCGACCCGTACGGCAATTGACGCCCGCGCGTCTTGCTCTTCAACCGACAGCTTTCCACTCATGAACAGGCAATCGCATCCGCTTCTTTCGCCGGCTATCGGCACGCACCGCGAACTGGTGTCGTTTCATTTCGGCCCGATTGGCAGCGGAGAAAAGATCTATCTTCAGTCGTCGCTGCATGCCGACGAAACGCCGGCAATGTTGACCACGGTTCTATTGAAACGGCGTCTCGTGGAGCTCGAACAGCAGGGCAAATTGAATGCGGAGATCGTGCTCGTCCCGGTGGCCAATCCGGTTGGACTCGGACAATACATACTCGGCCAGTTTTTAGGGCGCTTCGATCTCGCGAGCGGCAAGAACTTCAACCGGCATTTCCTGCGGTTCCCCAAGCTGATTGCGCGGGCCCGCGAAGCGCTAGGCGTCGACGCGGTGGAGAACGTGCGCATTGTTCGTCGGTTGATTGCAGAGGAACTGGCCGCACAAAAACCGTTGACCGAGTTCGAGTCTTTGCAGTTGGCAATGCTCAAGCTCTCGTTCGATGCGGACGTCGTAATAGATCTGCACTGCTCGCTTGAAGCCGCGATGCATCTGTACACGAGCGAGGCGGCGTGGCCGCAATTCGAACCGTTCGCGCGCTATCTGGGCGCACAGGCCTCGTTGCTCGCAACCAATTCGGGCGGCGAGGCCTTCGACGAAACGCACAGCCTGTTGTGGTGGCAATTGCAGCAGGAAATGCCCGCCGACAAGCCGGTGCCCAACGGCGCGATCGCCGTGACGGTGGAGTGCCGCGGCCAGCGCGACGTGACCTACGAAGCCGCACAGAAGGACGCCGACGCGATCGTCGACTATCTCGTGTGGCGCAAAGCTATTCGACTTGAAGCGAAGCCGCTGCCGCCGCTGTTGACGGCTGCCACGCCGCTTGCGGGCAGTGAGCAGTTCTATGCGCCAGTGAGCGGCATTCTGATTCACCGCGCGAACATTGGCGACACGATTCGCGTGGGACAGCCGCTGTTCGATATCGTCGATCCATTAACCGACGAAACGACTACGCTCACGAGTCATACGGAAGGCGTGTTTTATATGCGTCGCGCGATCCGCTTTGTGACGGCGGGCGCGCCGCTTGGGCGAGTGACAGGAACGCGGCCGTTCAGAACAGGCGTGTTGTTAGGGGCGTAGTTACACCAGCATGCGAGAAGACTTCGGCAAGCCGCGCAGACAACACGCGGCCAGCCGAAGCCTAAGCTTCAGACGCTGTTAATTCGCCACCAGCACCGGCGCGATTGCCGCCGGATCGCTGATACTCGGTCGGCCATTTTCGACGTGGCCTGCAACGCGGCGCAAGAAGCTCTCGTCGTCGTTACTGGTCACTGTCAAGTCGTACCAGTGATGGCTGGCCGCGAGCACCCACGCCTCTTCGATATGCGCTCCCGCCGGCACCAGCACCGGGCGAGGGCGCGCGCCATACGCGTTGTCCGTCACCGTCAAACGCGCGAGCTTGCCGCCCTTGTTGCTGAACTTGAGGAACACGTTGCCGTTCGCGACGTCGTATTGCACCTTCACTTCGGGCTGAGCGGGCTTCTCGTTGTGATGCCCGCCGCCAAACTGCGATGCCTGCGTTACCCCTTGCGCCGTTGCCGCTACGTTGCCCGCGAATTTGCGCACGAAGCCATTCGGGCCGAACACTTCGAATGCATATGCGCCGTTAGTCGTCGTGAGATCGAACGACTCGCTGAGCGACTTGCCTGCTTCAACGGTGTAACGCCACGGACCGTCCGTGCGGTTCGTCGAGTACACATAGAAGTGCGCGCCCTGATCGCCGGTGTTGCCGATAGAGAGTTCGAACGTGCTCTTTTTCGCGTCGGCCTGGCCGTTCACATGCAGTTCGTACGGCAATGCGCGCGCGAAGCGGATGCCGCCTTCCTGCGGGTCGATTGCGCCCGGCGTCGCCGGAACGGTCGGCTTGGGCTGCGTCGCGCATTGGTTGTCGGCAATGCTCTTGTAGTTGCTCGTGTCGGGCAGCGGCGGCACTTTCGAATCCGGCGTGCGGAAATCGAACGCCGTCGTCAGATCGCCGCACACAGCGCGACGCCATGCGGTTATGTTCGGCTCATACACTCCAAAGCGCGTTTCAATGAAGCGGATCACCGACGTGTGATCGAACACCTGCGAGCATACGAAGCCGCCCTTGCTCCAAGGCGAGACGATGGTCATCGGCACGCGTGGGCCGAGGCCGTAAGGCAGGCCGTCGGCCGTATAGCTGCCGCCACGACCGGGGTTGACCACGTTGTGAATTTCGCCTTCGGTGCTGACCGTCGACTTGCCCTGCGCGGGCGTGGTCGCGGGTTGCGGCGGCACCATGTGATCGAAGAAGCCGTCGTTCTCGTCGTACATGATGAAGAGCACGGTCTTGCTCCACACCTCCGGGTTCGACGTCAATGCATCGAGAATCTGCGACGTGTATTCGGCGCCGTATGCAGGCGTGTATTGCGGATGCTCCGAGTAGGCAGCCGGCGGGCACAGCCACGAGACTTGCGGCAGCTTGTTGGCGAGCACGTCGGCTTTCAGATCGTCGATCGTGCGCACCGTCTGCGCGCGTTCATACAACGGCGAGCCCGGCTGCGCGTTGATGAAGTTGCTGAAATTCTGCAGGATGTTGGTGCCGTAATTGCCATTCAACGGATCGGAGCCGGTCAGCCCTTGCTGATAGATCTGCCACGAAATGCCCGCGGCTTGCAGGCGCTCGGGGTACGTGGTCCAGGACAGCAATTGATAGTTCGGCGGGCCGTCGCCGTCCACCCAGTCGTTGTTATCGAGCAGCGGCCCGCCGAACTTGCCGGTCGGGTCCACGGTGCCGGTCATCAGATACGAGCGGTTCGGGTGCGTCGGTCCCGGCAGCGAACAGAAGTACGCGTCGCATACGGTGAACGCATCGGCGAGCGCATAGTGAAACGGGATGTCGCCGCGCAGGTGGTAGCCCATTGTCATGTCGGTCTTGGTGGCGGGCCACTGGTCATAGCGGCCGCCGTCGATCGCGGCATGCGTTTTGTACCAGCTGTGATCGAGGTCGCCCACGCATTGCGCGCTCGTCGTCGACGTATCCAGATGAAACGGCAGCACAGGTTTCGTCGAGTCTGCCTTCGACGGTTGATACCAAACCGGCTTGCCGCTCGGCAGCGGGATCGGGAAGCGGTCGTTGTAACCACGTACTCCGCGCAAGTGGCCGAAGTAGTGGTCGAACGAGCGGTTCTCCTGCATGAACACGACGATATGTTCGACGTCGCGAATGGTGCCCGTGCGCGAAAACGCGGGAACGGCCAACGCATTGCGGATCGACTCGGGCAGCGCGGTCAGCGCGGCGGCAGCGCCGGCGGATGAAGCCACGGTCTGCAGGAAACGGCGACGGCTATTTGATGTCATCGAATATCACCTTCTGCGGGGGGAAAGAATAGCGCGCCGCGCGCGCCGGTGGAATCGCTCAGTTGCTGTTCGCGCTGTCGCCTGGTGCGTAATGCATGACGGGCGCCACTTGCTGGCTGTCGGCGGCGAGGCTGGCTTGCATGTTCTGCGTGATCGCGTCGGACGCGAGGGCGGGGTCCGCCGCGAGCGTCGCCGAAGCGTTGGGAGGAGATGTTGGAGAAGAGTCCGCTGGACTCGCCGCGTTATTCGCCACAACGCCCGGCGATGAGGACGCATTACTCGACGCGGAATCATCCGCGCCGCAACCGTTTAGCGCTAACGTTGCGAGCGCAACGAACAGCGCGCCAGCGAGGCGTTTGTCTCTTCTCATTTCTGCATCCAGTTTCGTGAGAGCGGATGCAGTCTCTAACCCTTTCAAGAAATAATTGTGAAACGTTTGCGAGTGGGAAAAATGACTCGCGTTTGTGAGTTCTTCGAAAGGAACCGGAAAGTGATAAGTAGGAGAATGGACACGTTAGCGCCATCTGCTTGACGTTCAGGCACACCGAAACATAGCAACCGCCTTGCAAGAGTGCTCACGCCATGACACGCATTGAACGACCTTTCGACATGACGCATCTCGAAGACGAATGGCTTGAAGCCGACGGCTTCGGCGGCTTTGCATCCGGAACCGTGGGCACGCTGCGCACGCGCCGTTACCACGCGTTGCTGTTGAGCGCCACGCGAGCGCCGGGCGGCCGCATCGTGCTCGTGAACGGCATCGAAGCATGGCTCGAAGCGCAGGGCGAGCGTTATCCACTTAGCATGCAACGCTATGTGCCCGATGTGGTCTATCCGGATGCTGCGGCGAACATGCTCGACTTCGCCACAGAACCATGGCCGACATGGCGCTTCCAGTTCAACGCGGAAATCGTTGTCATAGCTGAAGTGTTCGTCAGCAAGGCGACGTGCGAAACGGTATTGCGCTGGAGGTGGCAGAGTACGCAAACAGCATCGCAAGCAAGTGGGCTCACGTTGAAAGTGCGGCCGCTTTTATCGGGCCGTGACTATCACGCGCTGCATCATGAGAACGCCGCGTTCGACTTCAGCGCTCAAACCGGCAACAATGCCGGCTGCGTAAGCTGGCAACCGTATGGAGATCGGCCGCGTATTCATGCGACGACGAACGGCGTCTACACGCATGCGCCCGATTGGTATCGCAACTTCTGCTACGTTCGGGAGCGCGAGCGCGGGCTCGATTTCAGCGAAGATCTGGCAACGCCCGGCGTCTTCAGTTTCGATCTCGCAGAGGCGCAAGCAGTGATGATCCTCAGTGCGTCGGATATGACGACCGCACACGCTGCGGCAACGAGCCATGCCGATCAACTGGCCGGCGTCGAAGAACAACGTCGCAATGCCTTCGGCTCGCGTCTGCAACGATCCGCCGATGCCTACGTCGTGCAGCGTAACGAAGGCCGCACGATACTCGCGGGTTTCCCATGGTTCACCGACTGGGGCCGCGATACGTTTATCGCAATGCGCGGCTTGCTGATTGCAACAGGCCAACTCGACGCTGCCGAAGCGATCCTGCTCGAATGGTCTGGAACATTGTCCGAGGGCATGCTGCCTAACCGCTTTCCCGATTACGGCGATGCACCGGAATACAACTCGGTCGATGCATCGCTGTGGTTTATCGTCGCCGTGCACGACTATCTGGCGACGAACCACGCGGGCGCCGCAACCATGAAGCGTCTGCAGCAAGCGGTCGAAGCGATCCTCACGGGCTATACGCAAGGTACGCGTTTCAACATCAAGGCGTCTCCGGAAGATGGTCTGCTATGTGCGGGCGTGCCCGGCATGCAGCTAACGTGGATGGACGCGAAGGTCGGCGATTGGGTCGTGACGCCGCGTATCGGCAAACCGGTGGAAGTGCAGGCGCTGTGGATCAACGCGTTGCGCATTGCAGCAACGTGGAACTCGCAATGGCAGTCGCCGGCCGAGCAGGCATTGCAAGCGTTTCTTAAACGCTTCATCGACCCGTCCGCGCAAACGCTTTTCGACAACGTCGACGTGGATCATGTAACCGGCACTGTGGACCGCTCGATTCGCCCGAATCAGATTTTCGCGGTTGGCGGTCTGCCTTTTGCAGTGCTCGAAGGCGCGGCGGCGCGCGCGGTGGTCGATCAGGTTGAAGCGCAATTGCTCACGCCGCTCGGCTTGCGCACGCTCGCACCGTCGGACCCTGCTTATCGCGGCCGCTACAGTGGTGCGCCCTACGAACGCGATGGCGCCTATCATCAAGGAACGGCGTGGCCGTGGCTGCTCGGGCCGTTCGTCGAGGCCTGGTTGCGCGTGCGCGGCAATTCACCCGACGCGCGCCGGGAGGCCCGGACACGATTTGTCGATCCGCTATACACGCATCTCGATCACGCCGGTCTCGATCACATCTCCGAAATTGCTGACGGCGACGCGCCGCATGCCCCCGCAGGCACACCGTTTCAGGCGTGGTCGCTTGGAGAACTGTTGCGGATGGAGTACCTGCTTGCCGGGTTGGATCGCACCGGCGCTTAAACCGCGCTACGATGTGTGTCTCTCCGCCAAGCCCGACGCAAGGACGCTGTCATGCCACCGCTGCGCGCTGCGAATCTGTTAGACACCACTGAAGGCTCACGCCTGCATTCGGCGGACTGCGCCCACTGGCAGCGCTGGGGACCGTATCTCAGCGAGCGCCAATGGGGCACCGTACGCGAGGACTACAGCGCGGACGGCACAGCCTGGGACTACTTTCCGCACGACCATGCTCGTAGCCGCGCGTACCGTTGGGGCGAAGACGGCATTGCCGGATTCGGCGACGACACGCTGAGCTGGTGCGTGTCGCTCGCGCTGTGGAATCGCAAGGATCCGATCCTGAAGGAGCGGCTCTTCGGTCTCACGAATGCGCAGGGCAACCACGGCGAGGACGTGAAGGAGTTGTACTTCTACCTCGACGGCACGCCCACGCATTCATACATGCGCATGCTCTACAAGTATCCGCACAACGCTTTTCCGTATCAGGATCTGATCGAGGAAAACGCGCGACGTGGCGGCGACATGCCGGAGTACGAGATTCTCGACACGGGTGTGTTCGACGACTTGCGCTATTTCGACGTGCAGGTCGAATACGCAAAGCATGCGCCGAACGACATCGTCATGCGCGTGACAATCGAGAATCGCGCGGATGAGCCAGCGTCGCTCGATGTGCTTCCGCAAATCTGGGCGCGCAATTCGTGGTCGTGGAAAGAGAACACGGACAAACCTTCGCTGGTTGCGGGCACCGACCATAACGGTCACGCGCAATTGATCGGTCATCAGCATGGACAGGAGCCGATCGTCGTCACGGCCTGGTCGAACGACGTGCCGCAAGTCACGTGGCTCTTCTGCGAGAACGACACCAACGTGAAGCGGCTGTTCAACATGGAGGCCGAAGGTCCGTTCAAAGACGGCTTCAACGACTACCTGGTGCATGGCGACCAGCAAGCGGTGCGTCGCGAGCATGGCACGAAGGCCGGCGCGCATGCGCCGATCGAACTTGCTCCGCACGGCCGCGCGGTGGTCTACATGCGTTGGCGTCCGGAAGCGAGCCCCGACGCAGTGCCTCTCGACGCCGATGCGCTCTTTGCAAAGCGGATTGCCGAGGCCGACGAATTCTACGGCGCGCTGCAGCACGACATGAATGACGCTGACGCGCGCCTGGTGCAGCGTCAGGCGCTGGCGGGCATGCTGTGGTCGAAGCAGTATTACCGGTATGACGTGCATCGCTGGCTGGAAGGTGACCCTTTGCAGCCAAAGCCCGCGGCCGGACGCAAGCGTGGGCGCAACGCGGACTGGATGCATTTGTGCAACGCGGACATCGTGTCGATGCCGGACAAATGGGAGTACCCGTGGTACGCGTCGTGGGATCTCGCGTTTCATGCAGCAGCGTTCGCGCTGATCGATCCAGCGTTTGCGAAGCGTCAGTTACTGCTGCTGGTGAAAGACCGCTATCAACATCCAAATGGACAATTGCCCGCTTACGAATGGGCGCTGGGCGACGCGAATCCGCCCGTGCATGCATGGGCCGCGTGGCGCGTGTATGAAATCGACCGTGCGCTCACCGGTAAGCCAGACCGCGATTTCCTCGAGCTGATCTTTCATAAGTTGCTGCTCAATTTTTCCTGGTGGGTGAATCGCAAGGACGCCGACGGCCACAACATTTTTCAGGGCGGTTTTCTCGGTCTCGACAACGTGGGGATCTTCGATCGCTCGTCGCCGTTGCCAACCGGCGGTCACATCGATCAGGCGGACGGCACCGCGTGGATGGCCGCTTACGCGCTCGACCTGATGCGTATTGCGCTCGAACTTGCGTATGCGAACCATGTGTTCGTCGATATCGGCGTGAAGTTTTTCGAGCACTTCCTGTACATCGCGCAGGCCGTGAGTTGCGACGACGGCTGCGATACCGGACTGTGGGACAGCGAGGACGAATTCTTCTACGACAAGCTGCGCCTGCCTGACGGCAGCAGCGTTCCCATGCGTGTACGCTCGATTGTCGGGCTCATTCCGCTTTTCGCCGTGCACGTGCTCGAAGAGCGCCTGCATGGTCACTTGCCTGGATTGCGGGATCGGCTTGTCTGGTTCCTCAAGCATCGTCCGGACCTCGCAAAGCTGGTTTCGCGCTGGGACGAGCCGGGCAAGGGCAACGCGCTGCTGCTGTCGGTGTTGCGCGGGCATCGTATGAAAGCGCTTTTGCGGCGCGCGCTCGACGAGAGCGAATTCCTCTCCGATCATGGCGTGCGCGCGCTGTCCCGATACCACCGCGATCATCCGTTCGTCTTCAACCACAACGGCAACAGCTTTACCGTCAAATACTTGCCGGCCGAATCGGACACGCGCGTGTTCGGCGGCAATTCGAACTGGCGCGGTCCGGTGTGGATGCCGGTCAACTATCTGTTGATCGAATCGCTATACGAATTCCACCGCTATTACGGCGACGAATTCCGCGTCGAATATCCGACTGGTTCGGGCCAGAAGTTCTCGCTGTGCGAAATCGCCGACGAACTCGCACGCCGCGCGACCACGCTGTTCCTGAAGAACAAGAACGGCGAGCGTCCGGTAATGGGCGCTTATCCTTTGCTGCAAGCCGACCCCCGTTCGAGCGATCTGGTTCTGTTCCATGAGTATTTCCACGGCGACAATGGACGCGGCGTCGGCGCTTCGCATCAAACCGGCTGGAGCGGACTGGTAGCGCTGCTGTTACAACCGCGTGTCATGGCCGCTTCCGGCAGCGTGCCGCGCGCGGGCGAGGCCGGGCGCGCGCCGATTCCGACTGCGCCGTCGGCACCGGCGCGCGAGGTCGAGCCTGAAACGGCGTCTGCGTTGGCGACGAGTTCCGTCAAATAGCGCGCTATCGTTTTGAACTGTGTGGCTGCGGGCGTGGTCTTTCAAGTATTGCCACGTCCGTTTCATTGGCTTCTTCAAGTGAATCCCATGCCGACTACAGCGAATTCTCAAGCCGCTGATCCTTCGAACGCAGACGCTGACGGCAACGCTGCTGTGGCGCGCAGTTGCAAAGTCAGTGCGAACGCGCAAGGTGAGCCGCCGTCGCCCGCGGGCAAACGTCCCGCGCCGCCTTGCACGCTGGTGATCTTCGGCGCGGGCGGCGACCTTACGAAGCGCCTGCTGATGCCCGCGCTTTACAACCTCGCGGTGGACGGCCTGCTCGACAACGGCATGCAGATTGTCGGCGTCAATCACGGCGCGCGGGAGACGGCCGAGTGGCGGGAAGACCTGCACCAGTCGCTGCAAAAATTCGCTGCCGACAAGGCCAGCACCTTTCACGCCGGCAAGCTGGATGACAACGCGTGGAACTGGGTGGCGCAACGCCTCGAATATATGGCCGGCGAGTTCGAGACACCCGACACCTTCGCGCAGCTCAAGCAGAAACTCGCTGACGCGCCGGGCGGCAATGTCATCTTCTATCTGGCGGTCACTTCGCGTTTCTTCAAACCGATCGTCCAGCATCTGGGCGAGGCGGGGTTGCTTAAAGAGGGCGATGGCTTTCGCCGCATCGTGATCGAAAAGCCGTTCGGCACCGACCTTGCAACAGCACGCGATCTGAATGCGCATATCCTTTCATATGCGAAGGAATCGCAGATTTATCGCATCGACCACTTTCTCGGCAAGGACACGGTGCAGAGCATTCTTGCCGTGCGTTTTGCCAACGCGCTATTCGAACCGGTATGGCGGCGCGAATATATCGACAGTGTGCAGATCACGGCGGCGGAAACAATCGGCGTGGAAGGGCGCGGCAAGTTCTACGAACAGACCGGCGCGTTTCGCGACATGGTGCCGAACCACCTGTTCCAGTTGCTCGGCATGGTCGCCATGGAACCGCCCAATTCATTCGATGCGGAAGCCGTGCGCGATAAAAAGGCCGAAATTTTCGACGCCATCTTGCCGCTGACGCCGAACGACGTCGTGTTCGGTCAATACGAAAAAGGCGCTGCAGGCGTGGGTTATCGTGAGGAGCCGGATGTTGCGCCGAACAGCACGACTGAAACGTATGCCGCCGCGCGCGTGTTCGTAGAAAATTGGCGCTGGGCCGGCGTGCCTTTTTATCTGCGCACGGGCAAGCGGCTCGCCGCGCGCCGCACGGAAATTTCAGTGCAACTGAAGCCCGTGCCGTTTCGTTTGTTCCGCGACACGCCTGTCGATGCGCTTACGCCTAACGTGCTGACTTTGCGCATCGACCCTGCGCACGGCACGAGCTTCGACTTCAACGTAAAAACGCCGGGTCCCGTAATGCACATCGGCCCGGTACAGTCTTCGTTCGATTACGGCGATTTTTTCGCGGAACGCGCGAACGTAGGCTATGAAACGCTGCTGTACGACTGCATGCTCGGCGACGAGACGTTGTTCCAGCGCGCCGACAGCATCGAAACGAGCTGGTGCGCGGTGGACGATGTGTTGCATCCGAAAGCGGGCGGCGCGGTCCCGGTGCACGGCTATGCGGCCGGCAGCGAAGGGCCCGCCGAAGCGGATGCGCTGCTGGCGCGCGACGGCCGCGCGTGGCGTCCGTTGAAAGCGGGCGCGGTCCAGAAGAAGTAATGCCATGAAGCACAACCACACATACGGGGTAACCGTGGCGACATCCAAAGCAAACGCGGCAAAGGCGAAAAACGCGGCAAAAACGACAAACGCGGCAAAAGCGACAAACGCCGCAACGCAGGCCAAAGCTGCGCAAGCAGCAACGAGTGACGAGCGGATTCTCGCAATCGACGTCGGCGGCACCGGCCTGAAAGCGGCCATTATCGACGCGGACGGCAAGATGCAGACCGAGCGCTTGCGTGTCGCGACACCGCATCCGTGCACGCCCGATCAACTCGTCGATGCGTTGGCGAAACTCGTGGAGCCGCTGGTCGCAAAAGCGCCGCCCGCGCTGATGTCGATCGGCTTTCCGGGCGTGGTGCGCAACAACCGCATTCTGACGGCGCCGCATTTCGGCGTGGAAGGTTGGCACGACTTTGCGCTTGCCGATCTGCTCGCGCAAAGGCTCGGCGGCTTGCCGGTCCGCATGATCAACGACGCCGAAATGCAAGGCTTCGCCGCAATTGAAGGCGAAGGGCTTGAATTCGTCCTGACGCTCGGAACCGGCGCGGGAACGGCGCTCTTTCGCGACGGCGAACTGATGCCTCATCTGGAGCTTGCACACCATCCAGTGAGCAAGAAAGGCGTTGCTTACGACGAATACATTGGCGACGCCGCGCGCGAAAAAGCTGGGAATAAGCGCTGGAATCGGCGCGTTGAAAAAGTGATTCGAATTCTCGAATCGCTGGTGAACTACGACAAGTTGTGGATCGGCGGCGGTAACGCGGCACGCCTGACATTCCAGTTGCCGGCGAACGTGGCGACGGTTTCGAACGACGCGGGCATTGAAGGCGGCGCGCGGCTATGGCATCCACGGTCGGTGCGCGAAACGCGGCAGCTTCCCGAAGCGAACGCGCGCGTTGGCAAATTCGAATAATTCGAACTCACGTCAATGGCGAATAACCGGGAGCAAGCAGTAATGATTCGACGCGCTTACGTTGGCACTGCGCGGCGCCTGATGTCTGCCGGCGTGGGCATGATGCTCGCCTTCACCGTGGCTGCTGCAAATGCGGCTGAGGCGTTCACCTTGACGTCGCCGGGGCTGGCCGACGGCGCCACACTGGAATCGGCTCACGCGGCCAGCGCCAACAACTGCGGCGGCGGCAACGTGTCGCCGGCATTGCAATGGCACAACTCGCCCACAGGCACGAAAAGCTATGCGGTGACCATCTTCGATCCCGACGGCGCGAAGGGTTTAGGCATCGTGCATTGGGTGCTCTACGGCATTGCGCCTTCCGTTACCTCGCTTGGCTCGGGAGCCGCACCGCCGCCTGGCAGTGTGGGTGGGACGAATCGCACCGGTGGCACGGGATATTACGGACCATGCCCGCCGGTCGGCGAGGTGCCGCATCACTACGTCGTGCAAGTCTATGCACTTGATCTCGCGCCCGACGCCTTGCCGGCCGGCTTGACGAGAGACGCGCTGCTTGCCGCAATGAAGGATCACGTGATTGCGGCAACCAGCACAGTGCTTCGATACGGGCGATGATCGCAACGCGCTTGCAACTAGCGGTCGCCCGCCACGCTTAGCGCGCCGCGTCGCCCCACCGGTATTCGACGCTGGCCTCGTCGAGTTGCTGCTTGATGTCGGCGTCCAGCACGAATTCGGACGCCGCCAACGTATCGGTCAATTGCTCGGCGCGACTCGCGCCGATAATCGCCGACGTGACCAGTGGATTTGCCAGCACCCATGCAAGCGACACGCGCGTTAGCGACTGGCCGGTCGGCTCGACAATCGCTTTGAGCCGCTCGATCGTCTCGAATTCGCGTTGATGCCAGTACCGCTCCTGATACATGGCGCCCGCCTTGCCGACGGTTTCAGTGAAACGGCCCGACGGCGGCGCTGCATCGAGCTTGTGCTTGCCCGTCAGCAAGCCGCCCGCGAGCGGGTTGTACGGCATGACTGCAAGTTGCTCCTCCGCGGCCAGGGGCAGCAGTTCACGTTCGATCTGGCGGAACAGCAGGTTATAACGCGGCTGCACCGAGACGAATCGCGCCACGCGTAATACGTCGGCGCGACCCAGCGCACGCGCGAGTCGGTACGCAAGAAAGTTCGATACGCCGATGTAGCGTGCTTTGCCCGAGCGAACGATCACGTCCAACGCTTCGAGTGTTTCGTCGAGCGGAGTGGTCGCGTCGTCGGTATGGAGTTGATAGAGGTCTACATAGTCGGTGCCGAGACGCTTCAGCGAGGCATCGATTGCATCGAGCAGATGCTTGCGCGACGCGCCCTGGTCCCATGCCGAAGGGCCCATCTTGCCAACTGCCTTCGTGGCCAGAATGAAGCGGTCGCGCTTGCCCTTCAGCCAACGGCCCACGATCTCCTCCGTGCGTCCCGCGTCGCTGTGGTCGCTGCCGAGCGGATAGACGTCGGCCGTATCGATGAAATTCACGCCGGCGTCGGCGGCAGTATCGAGAATGCGGCGCGAAGCGTCTTCTTCGGTCTGCAGGCCAAAAGTCATCGTGCCGAGGCACAAGCGGGAAACCGTCAGGCCAGTGCGGCCGAATTTGCGGTATTGCATGCTCAACTCCGGAATTGAACGAATGGGTTGCGATAGGGAATACGGCAAGAAGCGTGCGAAGAGGATAAACGCAAAACGATAGTTGCGTTGACAGGCGCACAGCCATGCATTGCAAACGTAAGCTGCGCACTTGCCCGCTTGAAAATGGCCGCTCGCGCTAGAATCGTTGCAGCGCATTGCTTGCCGCTTCAACGGGAATTTTCGACGATGACACGCCCAGCCGCCACAGTCACGAACCACGCCACGAGCCAGAACGCAAGCGAAGCCACAAGCGTGGTGGATGCCGCGCTCGTCACGCGCCGCTCGATCCGCGCATTTCTGCCGACGCCCGTGCCGCGCGCGGACATCGAGGCGATTCTCGAAGTGGCGAGCCGCGCGCCCTCCGGCACCAATACACAGCCGTGGAAGGTCTATGTGGTGACGGGCGACTCGCTCGCGCGTGTGTCGCAGGCGTTGCTGGAGGCTTACGATCATCCGGAGCGCGACACGCTCTATCGCGAGGAATATCCGTACTATCCGCGCGAATGGGTGTCTCCTTACATCGACCGCCGCCGCAAGATCGGTTGGGATCTGTACGGACTGCTCGGCATTGAAAAGGGCGACAAGGCGCGCATGCATGAACAGCACGCGCAGAACTATCGCTTTTTCGGCGCGCCGGTGGGCCTTTTCTTCACCATCAACCGCGTAGTGGAGCGCGGCAGCTGGCTCGATTACGGCATGTTCATGCAAGCCATCATGACGGCGGCGCGCGGGCGCGGCCTGGACACCTGCCCGCAGGCCGCGTTCACGCCGTTTCATCAGGTGATCGCAGCGCAACTCGATCTGCCGCCAGACGAGCAATTGGTGTGCGGCATGTCGCTCGGCTTCGCAGACGAAAACGCGCCGGTCAACGCGCTACGCTCCGAACGGGAGCCGGTCGAACGATTCACGCGGTTTCTGGATTGAACGCCTGGCGATAAAACGGCCTGTGGTTCAGGCGCGTCCCACTAGCACAAAGGAGTCGAACAATGAAAACATCGCGCCGCTATTTTTTATTGTTGGGCGTGAGCGCAGGCTCATCGCTCATGATTTCGCGCGCGGCATTCGCCGCCGGCGCGAACGCACTCAGCGAGGCAGACCCGCAGGCGCAGGCGCTCGGCTATAAAGACGACGTGTCAAAAGTCGACAAGGCCAAGTATCCGCAATACGCAGCGGGCCAGAATTGCGCGACATGTTCGCTCTTTCAGGGCAAGGCTACCGACGCGTACGGCGGCTGCACGCTATTCGGCGACAAACAGGTCGCCGCGCGCGGCTGGTGCAGCTCGTACACGAACATGTGAACCGCGGGCAGCCGCGCATTCGTCAGATCAACGCGGCGAGCCGGAGCTCATGTGAGCGGCCAATCCACACGGCGGCGTCGCGGTGGTCGCGCAGTGCGTCGCCGGTATTCGGGTGCACGAAAATGTCGAGCGTGCCGTGATTGAGCGTCAGCCAGCCAATCAGCTCGCCGAACTGCTCGTGGGCGAAAGCCATTTGATACGACCACATGGGGTGCGGCCCGACCGGGCGTTCGTGAAAACGACCCATCTGCAGCTTGCCATGCCAACGCGCTTCGATTTGCTCGCGGAACGCCCAGGCGCTGTCGCGCGTCGCGGAATCGAAGTAGACGTGCGCGTGCCAGCTTTGAATCACGGAAGTGTCACGAAGAGTCATGCCGAGCCTGTGGTGTGTCAGTCGTTATCCGCCATTTATTCTGCTTCAGTTTCCGCCGACGCGCGCGGCGCGCGCCTCATGTGAAACTGTCTTTCATCCTCGCCCACGATTTCAAAACCGAGCCGCTCGTAGAGACGCTGTGCCGGGTTGCCTTTGAGCACCTTGAGCGCGACGGGCAATGCGTCGGCGTCGGCGGCGCGCAGCACCGTGCTGAGCGCTCGTTCGCCGATGCCGCGTCTTTGCAGCGCGGGCGCGATATGCAATTGAACGACTAGCCATTCAGTATCGGTGCGATGCGCTTTGAGCAAGCCGGCAGGCATGCCGTTGACACAAATGACACGCGCTGTGTCGTAACGATGCAGCAAACGCGCGCGATGCTCGGCGTCGTCCGCAGGTTCGCCGACACGCGCGAGGTGTTCGGTCATCGTCGCCTTGCGCAGTTCGAAGAGAAAGGGCTCGTCTCGCGCGACGGCGGGGCGCAGGGTTATCGCAGCGTGGTCGTCGGACATGTCGGAACTGCGCCGGATGCGGAGCCGGTTAGTAAGAATGGGCGCGAATTGTCACGCTGCCAGTGCTTTTTTACCATGCTAGCTTGTTCCGATGCGCGCGCTCGCGCAGAGAATGCGGATTGGTCGCCGCTCGTGCGAGTCACGAAAGCCGGATGCGGCGCTGCGACTTTAACCGCGATGCATCAGGCGCCGCCGATGTTTGCCGCTCGCGCGACACGCGATGCAAGCGCGTTCTGCGGGGCGCCGAAGCATGAGGGCAGCGCGTTTAGCGCTGATTGGCATGTGCCTTGCTTTTGCCCTACCCGCGGATTGCTACGCGCGCGAGTTCGAGACTCCGCGCGCGACACGCCGAAACGCCGGGAAACGGCGCCACTTGGCATACAACGAACAATGCTGAACACGAAACCACATGTTCTGACGCGCGCGATAGATGGCGACGCGATGACGCTCGTCTTCTACCCCGACACAGGCTGCCTGCGTTTCGCCGATTCACGCGGTGTGGTGTGCCACGAACTCCGGCCACCGCATTCCTGGTTTGCGATTTCGTCCGCGTTGCGCGAAGTGCGCGGCGGGACACACGCGATGTCCGAAGGCTTGAGTACCCTATTGCATGAATTCTGCCGGAAACGCTCAAGGTGGCTGAGCGGCCGGGCGCACATGCCGGCAGCGGCCAGCGCGCTGCTGTTTGCGCCGGCGCTTCGTCTCGCAGCCCGGCCCGCGTCTACGTCGGCAGTGTTGCCGGGAGATGCGGACATGCACGCGCCGTTGCGTTCGCTTACGATGAACGTAGCGGCAGCACAGTAGGGAATTCATCAGCCGAAAGATCGGCGCCGGTTTGCGTGTCTATTCAGTTTTGTTCGGTGTTGTCCGTTTCAGTACGGCGGACGGCATAACCAACTTTGCGAGGTGGGCCATGGAGATTATCGAGCTTGAACCTAGCGTCTCGGCTGACGGGCGCGCGGTGATTTTCCAGCTTTCGGCGCGAGGACGAGACCTCGAATGCGCGGTAACGCGTGAAGCGCTGGAGCAGCATTTCTGGCTGCAGCGCGGCGCTGCCGAGGACCGCATGCTGAAAACGTTTGCGGATGGCCGCAAACGCATCACTGCTGTCGCCGAAAGAAAGATGCTGGCCCGTCCGGGCGATAGAGTCCTGTTGACGATCAGCGATTTTGCCGCGCGCTAATGACGGTTCATCGCCGTGCACGCATCGTCGTCATGACGTTGCGTGCGCTTTCGTCGCGCTGAATCTTGTGCGAGCGGGCGCCCGATAGCGCCCTCGCTCGCCTGCCTGTTCGCCATTCGCGTGTGAGTCGTTCACGCGGTTCCGGCATCCCTCCTGCATGCGTCCCCGATTGTTACGCCGATTCGTCAAACTGGCGCGGCAAATCCCTTCCTTTTGCCCAATTGCCTGGGCGCTCGCTCGCATAAACTGTTTTACATGGAGCGACAAATCACCGAGCCCCATCGACGCGGTCTTCCCCCGCGTTGTTTTGAACCGTACCGTTGATGGCAGTTTGCCGCGGTGTTCGACGCGGCAGGGCAGTAACGCAACACGAAGTAGAAGCAGAACAATGGCGCAGTAGCAGGTGAAGTAGCAACAACCGTTTTTGCAGTGCTGGTAGTAGTTGACCTGGCAACGACCGTTTTCCAGTAACAGTTGAAGTCGCAACGAAAGTCTCAGCAGTAGCAGTACAAGTTCAGAAGATGTCTTCGCAGCAGCAACATAAGTAGCAGATTGGCAGTAACAGCGTTTCAGTTTCGATGGTTACAGGTCGGCGAGCATCCACGCGCGAGCACGACTCTTCCATCCTGTCCGGCCCTGTTCTCTCGCGGGAACAGGGTTTTTTTTCGTCGATGCGATGAAGGCACGCGACCTTCGCGTTTTAAGCCGGACTTAATATTCGCTTGCCATCATGCTTACACAGACTCACATTAGAGGCTGTTCAGCCGCCGGCGCATCGGCGGCACTCGTCGCGGGAAATCATACCGATCGTGCGACGAAGCCGAGAGTTAGCGAAGGAGGTGAAACCTATGTCCAGTAAATCGCGAGTCCGCAAACACAATTCGCCGGCCATGTCGCCGCTGTTGCGTGCGCTGACTCAAAGCCGTAGCACGCACGAGCCGGTTACCGCTGCGATGCTTCTGCAGTGCTATGCGGCGCTCGACGCGTTCGAGCACGGTCACGGCTCACGCGATCTGCACATGTCGTTGAGCCGGCACTTGCTCGTGTCGCAGGAGCTTGCGCGCCTCGGCCTCGGCGAAGACCTTATCGACGATATTGAGAGCGGCCACGCCGCTATGGTCCAGTTAGACAGCCGCGAGCAGATAACCGGCAAGTGGACGCTCAGTGACGACGAACACGCACGCCTGTGCACGTCGCTCGCGATTCTGGACGAGCAATTGTCCGTGGCATCGTTGAGCGAGATTGCGAGCGCTCAGGCGCGAATGATCGAAGGCTTGATGCGGTCCGCGCGGACGAGAGCAATCGCTGAAGCGGTGCTCTGACGGTAGAGCCGCAAATTCCCCAAATAGAAAACGCCCCATGTGGGGCGTTTTTTTTGCCGCGCCGGTTAATCGTTGTACTGCGTCACATCGTAATAGCTGATCCAGTTCTGATTGCCGCCGAGTTCGACAAGGCGCGAACCCCCTGAGGTCAGCGCGGGGAACGGACAATTCGTACACGTGCGAACGCCTTGCGAATTGATTCCGGCGCTGACGGTCGTTTGATACTGCCCAAACGTGGTGTTATTCGGTGTGCCCACTGCAAAGCCGTCGACTTCGCCGTTCGTGCCGGCCAAGGTTAGACCGGATGCCTGAATCTGCACCGAATTCACCGGATACGCGAGGCTCTGTCCGTTGACGAGGCTGGACCAGCTGACGCTCATCGCATACTGAATACCGGCAAGCGATCCGGCCGGAGTAACAAACTGCGTCTCGAAGTCGGACAGCAAAGTCGGCCACGACACCGTCGCACCGGCCGCCGCGCCGAGCGGGCTACCCGGATTCATGACCTGCGACACGCCGAGTTTCGTGCCGATGCTGTCGTAAAACGTCACCGTGTAGGCGGCGTAGAGCGGCACTGTGCCGACATCGACTGACTGCGCCGCGTACACGCCGCTCGACGCGGGCGGCGCGAAGCTGGCCGTAGACGGTAGCGATTGCCATGACCAGCGATACATCGACGTGCTGCTCGCAGTCGTGGCCGGCGATACCGGCGCGGCACTCAACGCCGTGTCAGAGAGGCCGAGCGTGCTGCTGCCAGCGGCGCTGCGCGGCAGAAGCCACACAGGCGCCGCGAGCCCAGGCCCTGAGACGGACGCGGAGTACACAGCAGGGTTCAGCGCGACCGGAATCGTAATTTCCAGGCCGGACTCGTAGCGGTTCACGTCGTTGACCCGCGCGTCGAGAAACGTGCGGCGCTGAATCCGCGAATTGATCGCCACGGCGAATTGCGACTGGTTGCCGACCAGGTTCCAGCCGAGCTGCGTGCCGCCCGCGAGCGCAACCGGGGCCGCCATCTGCTGAGCAATGCTGTATAGCGCGCCTGCTGTGCCGTCGGCGAGCGTCAGCGGGATTTGTATGAGCGCTTGCTGCTTGCCGTTGCGCGTGAAAAACGCGAGGGTTTTCGGCGATCCGAAGCGCGCACCGGCAAGCGACGCGTTCGGCAAGCCGTGACCCGTCGCAAGGTTGCTTGAGCCGTTCTCCAGAAAAGTGCTGTCGATGGCGGGTGCGCACGACGTATCCAGCGTGCCTGTCGCAGCACACGCCGTCAGCAATGGCGCGAGCGGTTCCAGATAATTGGCTGCAGCCGCCGGCGCGGCGAGCTTCGTGGATTGTCCTGTCTGCTTGTTCAGCGCGACGGTTGTACTGGGCGCGGCGTTGGACAGCAGCAGCAAGCCGCCGTTAGGGCCGGTCACAACCGACACCGTATCGATCACCGCATCCGCACCCGTGTGATTCGGCGTGAACGCGGTGCCGACAGGATCGAAGCCGGCCGACTGAATGCCGTTTTGCGCAAGCACGTTTGCCAGAATTGCGTCGAGCGTGATGATGGCGATCTGAACCGAGGGCAGCGCAACTTTAGCGAGTGCGGTGCTCGACGCGAGATCGGACGGATTGCCCGATGCGGTCAACATCGCGGCAATAGCGGTGGTGAGCGTAGTGATGTTGGCAACGGCGGGCGCGGTGCCGTTGGGTAGCTTGGCCAGCACTGAGACAAGCGGACTCGAGAAGCCGGTCGCGTCGTTTGCCATCAGCAGGAAAGGCGCGGTCATGCCTTTGACGGAGATGCTAAACGCGCCCTGTGCGTTGGTGGTGGCGGTCGCTTGCGCCCCCGTGGCGTCCATCAAGGTCACACTTGCGCCGGCCCATGCGCTGCCGCTCGCTACGGTGCCGGTAACGGATGTCGCGGTGGCAGTTTGCGTATTGGACGAGCCTGACCCCGATCCTGAACCCCCGCCGCAACCGCTCAGTTGAAGAAACGCAAAAGCCACTGCGGCCGCGACGGCGCTGCGCACTAACGTTCGATGCATGAAGTCCCCGATGCTGTGATTCGTTTTGATATCGGCCCGTTATGTCGATAAGCGTTTTTCAATCCTCGCGCGGTGTCGTCGGATTGAAAGCAATACCTATGTTTTCTCACACTTTAACGGCCGTTTAAATAGCGGCTGATGGCGCGTTGGGAGAATACTTCAAATCGACGCAAGCGTGCCGTGTCGCAAAAGTGAATCCGCAAAGCGTTGAAGCTTACGAGTCTCCGTAAAAGCGCGGGGTTAGCCGCCGATTAGTCCGCGGTTCGGGCTTACCGGAACGATCCGCGCTTGCTAGACTGGTTTTCCGCGCTGATCCCAAGCGCATTTTTCTTCCGCCATACGACTGCCGGGCGCCTGTCCGCAGCTCACTCATTGGAGACGCCATGTCTTATATGCTGCTGATTGTCGAGCCCCCGGAACAGCGCATCGAGCGCGGCGAGGCGAAAGGCCGTGAAGTCTACGATCAGATGGTGCGTTTCGCCGCCGACCTCAAGGAGCGCGGCAAACTGCTCGCGGTCGAATCGCTCACGTCTTCCCGCGACGCTGTGCGCGTGCAGGTGCGCGACGGGCAGCCGAAACTGGTCGACGGACCCTTCGCAGAAGCGAAGGAAATGGTCGGCGGCTTTTTCCTCCTCGATTGCGACTCGCGCGAGGAAGCGGTGGCCATTGCGCAAGCCTGTCCGGCGGCGACCTGGTGCACCGTCGAGGTACGCAAGCTCGGCCCCTGCTTCGCCTAGGCGGTCTGCGCCTGTTTGCTCGGGGTTTTCACCAGGCGCCCGAGCTGTCTGTCGAATCGCTCGTGCTTTGCTCGTCGTGTGAGTAAGAGCAGGCCAACGCGCCACGCTCAACGAGACATCCTCGAACCTCACGACGAAAGGAGTATCCGCGATGCGATTCATGATTCTGGTGAAGGCGACTGCCGCGAGCGAAGCCGGCGAAATGCCAGAAGCGTCCTTAATGGCCGCGATGGGCGCGTACCACGAAGAACTCGCCAAGGCAGGTGTGCTGCTGGACGCCACGGGCTTGCAGCCCAGTTCGAAAGGATGGCGCGTTCGCTACAGCGGCGGTCAGCGCTCGGTGATCGACGGTCCGTTTGCTGAGACAAAGGAACTGGTCGCCGGCTACACGCTGATCCAGGTGCGTTCGCGCGAAGAAGCGATGGAATGGGCGCGGCGTTTTCCCGCGCCGTTCGGCGAACAGGCCGACGGTGAAATCGAGGTGCGGCAACTCTACGAACTCGATGACTTCGAGCCGAGCGCGGAACTCGAGCGCTTTCGTGAACTGGAAGCGGGCCGCCGCTGATCCCACGCCAATCGATTACTGGACTCATCATGCACAAGCAGATCTTCGTCAATCTCGCGGTCGATAAACTCGATCGGTCAAAGGCATTCTTCAGCGCACTCGGTTTTAATTTCGATCCGCGATTCACCAACGATCAGGCGGCGTGTTTGATCCTCGGTGAAAATCTTTACGCAATGCTGCTGGTCAAAGACCTGTTCAAGTCCTTCACGCGCAAGTCGCTTTGCGATCCGAAGGAAAGCACGGAAGCGCTCGTAGGCTTGTCTTGCGAAAGTCGAGGCGAGGTCGATGCGCTCGTTGCCAAAGCGCTCGCTGCGGGCGGCACCGCGCCGCGTGCGCCGCAGGACTACGGCTTCATGTACGGCCACGGTTTCGAAGACATCGACGGGCATATCTGGGAGCTGATCTACATGGACCCCAACGCGAAGGCGCCGGGTTGAGCCTGTGACGAAACCGGCCACTCACCGTGCCATCGAGGCAGTCTGGCGGATCGAGTCCGCCAAGGTCATCGCCTACGTCGCGCGAATGGTGCGCGACGTCGGGCTCGCCGAAGAACTGGCGCAAGACGCGCTCGTGTCGGCGCTTGAACATTGGCCCGACGCGGGCGTGCCCGACAATCCCGGAGCGTGGCTGATGGCGACCGCAAAGAACCGCGCCCTCGATCGCTTGCGGCAGGAAGCGTTGCACGCGCGCAAACGTGAAGAGCTGGGTCACGACCTGGACGCGCTAGAGGCGCATGTCGTGCCGGATTTCGTCGATGCGCTCGACGCCGCGCGTGCCGACGATATTGGCGACGATTTGCTGCGGCTCGTCTTCACCGCATGCCATCCGGTGTTGTCCACCGACGCGCGCGTCGCGCTCACGTTGCGTTTGCTAGGCGGCCTGACGACGGACGAGATCGCCCGCGCTTTTCTTGTGCCGGAACCGACCGTCGCACAGCGCATTGTCCGCGCGAAGCGGACGCTGTCGGCCGCGAAAGTGCCGTTCGAGGTGCCGCAGGCGGAAGCGCGTGCGCCGAGGCTTGCGTCGGTGTTGCAGGTGATCTACCTGATCTTCAACGAAGGCTATTCGGCGACGGCCGGTGACGACTGGATGCGCCCCGCGCTCTGCGAAGAAGCGCTGCGGCTTGGGCGCGTGCTCAGCGGTCTCGTGCCTGACGAAAGTGAAGTGCACGGCCTTGTCGCGTTGATGGAAATTCAGGCGTCGCGTACGCATGCGCGCACCGATGCACAAGGGCGCCCCGTTCTGTTGCTCGAGCAGGACCGAAGCCGTTGGGACCCGCTTCTGATCCGTCGCGGGCTGGCCGCGCTCAACACCGCGCACGCGCTTGGCGGCGCGAGCGGGCCATACGCGCTGCAAGCCGCGCTGGCCGCGTGCCATGCTCGGGCGCATCGGGCGGAAGACACCGATTGGGCGCAGATCGTTGCGCTATACGACGCGCTTGCGCAGGTGGCGCCGTCGCCGGTTGTCGAATTGAACCGCGCGGTTGCGGTGGGTATGGCCTTCGGACCGGCGGCAGGCCTCGAGATTGTCGATGCGCTCGCGGCAGATGCGGCGCTCGCTAACTATCACTGGCTTCCGAGCGTGCGCGGCGATTTGCTTGCGAAACTCGGTCGCATGAATGAAGCGCGCGCGGACTTCGAACGTGCTGCCGCGATGACGCGCAACGCACGCGAGCGCGAGTTGTTGCTCGAACGCGCGCGTGCGGTGATGCAGTAGGCTGCCGAAGTTTGTGCGCATAAACCGGGCATAGCCACGGCACTGCGCGCGATCGTGCGCCGACGACGGCATTATTCTCCCAGGCGCTGCGGGAAGCATCACCGAAAGCGCCATGGAACCTGCTAGCGGATCAACTGACGCACGCCCAACGCGATGATCAGGCCGCCGCACACCCGGTCGACCCATGCCTTGCTGCGCCGGTACGCGGACGCGATCCGCGCGTGCGACAACGTCAGCGCAACGAAGCCATACCAGCTGCTTGCCACGACGAACACCATGCCCAGCATCGCTGCGAAAGTGCCGACGCTCTCATGCGGCGGCGCCGCCGATGAAAACACGGCGGCAAAAAACGCGACCGATTTGGGATTCGCGATATTCGTCGCGAAGCCTTGAGCGAATGCCTGGCGGACGCTGCCGCCGGGCGCCTGCGCATTCGGTTGCGAGTTGCCAGCGGAAGCCTTGAAGATCAGACGTCCACCGAACCAGATCAGATAAGCGGCGCCCGCCACTTTAACGGCGAAGGCCAGCCACGGAAACGCTGCGAACACAATGCCGACGCCGAGAATCGCGCAGCTCGCCCAGAACAGATTGACGAGCACAATACCCGCCACCACCGCCAGCGCTTCGGTGCGTGTAGCGGAGGCCGCCTTATGCGCGACCGCAACGAAGTTCGGACCGGGAATCACAACGCCGGCCACATACACGGATAACACACCTAGAACGGCCGAACTATCTACCACGCGAAGCTCCGATCAAGCAGAGAAAAAGGCCATTGCACCGGTCGCGACGCCCGCTGCCGCGACCACGAACGACACATTGCGCAACCATTTCTTGCGCGTGAGCAGCGTGATCGCGCACAGAGCGATGGCAACCTGAATCAGCGTAGTAGCCTGCGCCCAACGATGATGGCCATGCAGCAGTGCCTCGCTCTTCGCGTCATTGTCGAGCACCTCTTTTTCTATCGCTTCAGCCTTTGCGCGGATCGGCTCTTTTTGCTGCTTGTACTTGTCGACGTCCGCGAGAAATTTTGCATGCTCGTCAGAACTGGCGACGGACAGCGCCGCGCCCAGTTCCGCGAGGTTCTGCTTTTCGCCCTTAGCCTGGTAGTAGTTCCATTGGTTCGACGCTTCGGTCTTTTTGATCGCGGCTTCGTTCTTGTAGTACAGCGCGAGGTTCTCGCTGTTTCCGCTTTGGTACGCGCACAACGCGCCAATCGTCGCGAGGACTGCCGTTATTACGGCCATGCGGCTCCCGAAAGAGTCCGCGTCGTGGTGGCCGGCGTGCTGCACCGCGTGGTCGTGTGGACCATGCACTTCATACTCTTCAGGCATCAAATTCTCCGAGGCAAACTCTTTTGTCGTATCCAGGCGTCGCGCGGACCCGGGGCCTCAATCTTAGCGCGTGACGTCACGACGATGGAGAAGCATGCTTTCTGCGAGCGCCTCGTTGTTCCGATTCAGGCGCGATGACCCATCCAAAGTAGCAGGAGCGACAGCGTCACGACAGAACCCACGGTCGATAAAAGAATTGTGCGCGACGTGATCTGCGCTTCGCGCTCATAGAACTCGGCCAGCATGAACGGGCCGGTGCCAGTGGGCAGCGCTGCGAGCACGACCGCCATTTCGACCAGCGCGGGCGGGAGCCGGAAGACGCGCGCGGCGAGCCACCATGTAAGCGCCGGCTGCACGACCAGCTTGACGAGCGTCAGCAGCAACGCAATGCCCCGTGTACCCGATTCGGACGGACGCTTTTCGGCGAGAAACAAGCCGAGGCTGACCAGTGCACAAGGACTGGCCGCACCGCTCAGTAACTTGAGGAACGTCTCCGCGCTCGGCGGCATGGCCACGTGCAGACCGGCAAACAGCGCGCCCGCGATCGGCGACACGATCAACGGGTTGCGCGCCAGCGAACGTAGCACTTTCAAGCCAAGCTTGTGCGGTGTGCGTTCGGTCTGCAAGCCGATTTCGATCAACACGATGGCGCCTGCAAACAGCACACAGGCGACGAGGATCGTCGCGATCGTGGTGGGTGTCAGGCTCGCCTGGCCGAACGCGATCATGCCGAGCGGAAAGCCGATGTAGCCGGTGTTCGGATACGACGCCGCAATCGCGTCGACGCTTGCATCCGCGAGATGGCGGCCGCTCAGCAGCCGCATGACGAGAATCACAGCAAAGATGCCAGCGCATGCAATCGAAAACGTGACGACAAACGCCGGCTGGTATAGCTGCTCCCATGTGGCGCGCGCCATGGTGTCGAACAGCAGCGCGGGCAACGCGAGCCAGACCACGAAGCGATTGAGTTCCGACGCCGAGTTCGGCCCGAGCACGCCGCGTCGCCGACAGGCAAAGCCCGCGAATATGAGGCCGAAAACGGGAAGCAGGATCTCGAGGGTGGCTAACATCGGTGGGAAACGCGCGAGCTATACGGCGTGTAAGAGGGCAACCCGTCAGCGTAGTGACTTGCGTTGATACAATCAAATACCGTTTTTTACGCTGGACGATACCTTTTATGCATCGTCGGTTAACTCAGGTGGACACGTGATCGACATCAAGCCGCTGCGCTATTTCGTGACGCTTGCCGAGACGCGCCATTTCGGGCGGGCGGCGGCGCGCCTGAACTTGTCACAGCCCCCGTTGAGCCGTCAACTGGCGGCGCTGGAAGCGAGCCTCGGCGTGATGCTTGTCGAGCGCAGCCCGCGCAGCGTCACGCTGACCGCCGCGGGCGAGCGCTTTTACGCGGATGCAAAGGCGATTCTCGCGTCGGTCGAACAGGCGGTGAGCAATGCGCAGGCAGCGGCGTCGGGCGACGCGGGCAAGCTCGCGATTGGCTTCACGATGTGCGCCGCCTATAACGTCGTGCCCGGCTATGCGCGGGCGTTCGGCGCGGCGTACCCCGAGGTCGCGCTGAATCTGCGCGAAGTGGTGTCGAACGACCTGGCGGCGCAGGTGGTGGCTGGGCACATCGACGCCGCCATCATGTTTCCTCACGTGCCCGATAAGGGACTCGCCACGCGCACCATCTTGCGCGAGCCGCTGTGCGTCGCGTTATCCCGAGGTCACCCGCGGGCTCGCGCCCGGCGGCTCAAGATCGCGCAACTAGCCGGCGAGCCGTTCGTGCTGGCATCCGCGGAAGTGGCGCCCACGTTACGCGCGACGATTCTCGATCATTGCCGCTCAGGCGGCTTTGAACCGGACATTCGCTTTGAAGTGCAGCTGCAACAGACCGTGTTGAGCCTTGTCGATGAAGGCGTGGGCGTTGCACTCGTGCCCGCGT
This sequence comes from Paraburkholderia sp. 22098, assembly GCF_052045935.1. NCBI lineage: Bacteria > Pseudomonadati > Pseudomonadota > Betaproteobacteria > Burkholderiales > Burkholderiaceae > Paraburkholderia > Paraburkholderia sp. 22098. The sequence continues at coordinate 209,630 of NZ_JBQEPV010000006.1, forward strand.
CCATGCGCAAGGCCCAGCTTGCGGGCGTGGTGTTCAAGCCGCTGGTGGACGCGCCGTTGATCGAGCAGGTGCTGGCCTGGTCGCCGGCGAACCGGAATCCGTGTCTGGCGCGGTTCCTGGAGTTGGCTTGAGTTCGAAGTACGCAAGTGCGAACGCAAGTGCAAACGCAAGCGCAATTTTTTTCAGCGAGGAATCTGCGATCATCGAAAGCACGCGCCTTAGCTAACCTTGCCTTTCCGCTGATCTTTCAATGCCGACACAGCCGCCTGTTCTCACCACCGCCCGCCTGATCCTACGCGCCCACACGCGCGACGACTTCCTCGACAGCCACGCGATGTGGTCCGATCCCGAGGTGATCCGGTATATCGGTGGCAAGCCTTCCACACGCGAAGAAGTCTGGGCGCGTTTGCTGCGCTACGCCGGTCATTGGACGATGCTCGGCTACGGATATTGGGTCGTCCGCGAGAAAGACAGCGGGCGTTTCATTGGCGAAGTGGGCTTGGCCGATTATCAGCGCGATATCGAGCCCTCGCTGGCGGGCACGCCGGAAATGGGCTGGGCTTTGAGCCCTGCACTGCATGGCCACGGCTATGCGACGGAAGCCGTGCGTGCCGTGTTGGATTGGGCAGACGAAAAATGGCCAGACGCAGAGACCGCTTGCATCATTGCGCCGGAGAATGAAGCTTCGCTGCGAGTCGCGCACAAGGTCGGCTATCGCGAGCACCTTCGCACCATATACAAGGGGCAGCCGACCATCATGCTTCGGCGCGCACCTCGTGCGGCGAAATAAGCCAGCGCGAAGCTGGCTTATTCACCCTTAGATAGGCCGTCACTGACCTTCGTGAGACGCTGCTTTTTATCGCGCGATGAGATCCGCTAGCCGCTCGACTTGCCGGCCTTCGGCGTCGAAGTTCGAGTTGTCGAGCCAACGTGTGTAGCTCGGACGCAGCGCAGGCCATTCGCTGTCGATAACTGAAAACCATGCGGTGTCGCGGCTGCGCTGACGATAAACAATCGCCTGGCGGAAGATTCCCTCGAACGTAAAGCCATAGCGCAACGCCGCAGCGCGCGACGGCTCGTTCAGCGAATCGCACTTCCACTCGAAACGCCGGTAGCCAAGCTCGTCGAACACGTATTGCATGAGCAGAAACATGGCTTCGGTCGCCACGCGCGTTCGCTTAAGACGCGGCGAATAGGTGACATGCCCGACTTCGATCACGCCGTTAGCCGGATCGATGCGCATCAGCGCCAGCGTGCCGACCGCCTTCCCGCTTGCGGCGTCGATCACTGCGTAGTGCAGCGGATCAGCCGACGCCGCGATGCGCGTCAGGTGCTCACGATAGGCGTCGACGGTTTCGAATGGGCCTATTGCGAGATACGTCCAGTCGCGGGCGTCAGGTGCCGAGCGGTAGGCGTCGAAGAGATCCGCCGCGTGAGCTTCGACGTTGACCGGTTCGATCCGGCAATAGCGGCCGGCTAGCGGCGTCCGCGCGGGCGGCTTCGCGCCGTTCCAGTCGGGCAGCGGCGCTCCGATCGGTTGTTCGAACGCGTTACGTCGGGGTTCCATGTCTGCACTCCTGGCGTCTGGGGTTAATCGTTGGTCACAAAGAACATGATGAACGATACGGCAATCGTGGTATGTTAAAAAGATCCACAAGAACCGTATCTGATAGGTCCAGCCGTCCATGATCGAGATTATTGGCCCGCTTGCTCACACAGCCCCGAACCGCGGGCTCGCGGCTGGCGCCGGTATCGGCGACGCGCAGAAGCCCGCGCCGCTGCAGAAGCAGTTGATCGAGCGTTTGCAGCAGGCGATTCTCGGCGGGCGCTTGCCGGCCGGGTCGCTGCTGCCGTCGTCGCGACTGCTTTCGGCGGAAATGGGCGTGTCGCGCAACACCGTGGTCATTGCCTATGAGCACCTGGCGGCAGTGGGTTATGTGGTGGCGGACAAGAAGGGCACGCGGGTAAGCCCGCTGTCGAGCCGCGCCGCGCGTGCCGAGCCGCCCGCACGATCTGCTCCGCCGAAAGTCGCCTACGCGGCCCGCGTAGGCCAGTTCACGGCGACGCGCACGCCTGTGGATGCTGCGTTGCCGCTCACGCCCGGTACACCGGCGCTGGACCGCTTCCCGTTGGCCGCATGGCGGCGCGCGCTAGAACGTTCGATGGAGCGCGCGTTGCCGCTCGCGCTCGGCTACGGTACGCCAGCGGGTGAGCCTGCGTTGCGCGACGCCATCGCCGCGCATTTGCGGATGGCGCGCGGGGTGCGCTGCGAAGGCTCGCAGGTAGTGATCACCGAAGGCGCGCAGGAAGCGCTGAACCTTTGCGTGCGCCTCTTCACGAATCCCGGCGATGTCGCGTGGATCGAGGACCCCGGTTATCGCGGCGCGAAGGCGGCGTTCAACCAGGGCGATCTGGCAACGGTGCCCATGCCCGTCGACGCGGAAGGCATGTGCGTGCCGTCCGGCGCCTGGCGCGCGCATCCGCCGAAACTGATCTATACGTCGCCCGCACACCAGTATCCGACGGGCGCGGTGTTGTCGGTAGCGCGGCGGCTGGAATTAATCGCCGAGGCGCGCCGCTGCGGCGCGTGGGTGATCGAGGACGATTACGACGGCGAGTTCCGCTACGCCGGGGAACCGATTGCGAGCATGCAGGGACTCGTCGACGACGCGCCGGTTCTCTACGTCGGCTCGTTCAGCAAGACGATGTTCCCGGCGCTGCGCATCGGCTTCGTCGTGTTGCCGCCGGCGATTGCCGCGCACGTCGAGGGAGCCTTGTGTGAAATGCTGCGTGGCGGGCATCGGCTGGAACAGCTTGCGCTCGCGCATTTCATGGAGAGCGGCGAATTCGGGCGGCATCTTGGCCGCATGCGACGGCTATATCGTGAGCGGCAGCAGGCACTGCGCGAAGCGCTTAGCGAACACTTCGCGTCGTCGGAGATATTGGGCGGCGATTGCGGCATGCATTTGACACTTCGTATGCCGCCGGGCATCGACGATCAGGCGCTTATCCCACGCGCACTCGCGAATGGGCTAAGTCCGCGTGCGCTGTCCGGATTCGCGCTCGAGCCGCACGCCGGCACGAACGGCCTTGTGATCGGCTATGGCAATACCTCCGCGGAGGAACTCGCACCGGCCGTGCGGACCCTGTCCGAGCTTGCTGCCGGCATGGAAAAACCGCGTCGGCGCCGGGCCTGAGTTTTAGCGTTTGTCCGCGCGGCCCATGTCGCGCTATCGTGTCGTTTATGCGTGGCGGTTGCGACGAGGCGATATCGACGGAGCGCCCGCATCATGTTCCGCGCGCCGTCTGGTGCGCGTCGCCGGACGGCTGCGCAGTCCGGGCATGAAGCATCCCTTTGGTGTGGTTTTCTATGACGATTTATCCGATTGGAGATGACATGAAGGAAATCGAACCGACCCCGTGGTTTGAACTGGCCGCTGACTTGCCCGCGCGCGACGGCTGGTACGAGGTGCAATTGGCGAGCGGGGACACGGCATTTGCCAAATTCGGCAAGGGCGAGTGGACCGAGAAGCCGGACGATGAGTTCACGCACTGGCGCGGGCTTTCCGCCGATCCATCGCAGGCGGGTGAGGGCGCAGAAGACGAGGCCAAAGCAGTGACCGACGGGGACGAAGCCGCCGGTGATGCCGACGCCAAAGGCGCAGACGAACACATCGACGCCGAGGCCACCGCGGCGAACGGCGTACGAGCCGCATGGAACGCGTTCTTCCCGGGGCTCGGCGAAGAGCAGCACAAACCGGTGGACGCCGTTCCCAACGGAAAAGCGCCGCATTGATGCATGCGAGGGCGGCGGCTCATGGGTTGCCGCCCTGACAGATCAGACCTTCGGGCAAAACAAAGTATGAAAGTTACGCGGGAACCGGTGGCATTGCCACGCGCCACGCAGTTACTCAATCATGGACCGGTCACCATTATCACGAGCGCGCACGAGGGCCGCTCGAACGTCATGGCGGCTTCATGGGCGATGCCGCTCGACTTCGATCCGCCGAAGGTAGTGGTCGTGGTGGACAGCCGCACGCTGACCCGGCAATTGATCGAAGCAAGCGGTGTGTTCGGTCTACAACTGCCGAGCCGCAAGTTCGCCGCGCAGACGCTTGCCGTCGGCACCAACGCTGGGCTGGAACTCGACAAGTTTTCGGCCTTCGAACTCGAAACGTTCTCTGCGGAAAAAATCGACGTGCCGATGCTGGCCGGTTGCATCACGTGGATGGAATGCAAGGTGATTCCCGACGATAGCCAGCGGCACGATCTGATTATCGGCGAAGTGGTGGCCGCCTATGCCGACAGCCGTGTGTACTCGAACAACCGTTGGCATTTCGGCGACGATCCCGATCTTCGCACCTGCCATTACGTCGCCGGCGGGACGTTTTTCGCCACGGGCGACGCGTTCGAAGTTTCACCTTCGGCAAATGCTCTGAGCGCGTCGCCGGCGAGCCGGTAACGAACCCATTCGCTTTGCGCGCTCGCGCCGATCGATTCATAGAAGCCGATTGCGGGCGCATTCCAGTCGAGCACGCTCCATTCGAAGCGGCCACAGCCGGTCTCGCATGCGATGCGCGCGAGGTGGCGCAGCATCTGTTTGCCGGCGCCGCTGCCGCGCGATTTCGGCGATACGTACAGGTCTTCCAGATACAGGCCTTTTTTGCCGAGCCACGTCGAGTAGGAGAAGAAATAGACGCAAAAGCCGATCGGCTCGCCGTTCATTTCGCAGATCAGCGCGGTGGCCGTGGCTGCGGGGGAGAAGAGGCTCGCTTCGATGTCTTGCACGGTGGCGACGACTTCGTGCTCAGCCTTTTCGTATATCGCGAGTTCGGTGATGAAGTTGAGGATGAGCGGGGCGTCGGCGGCGATGGCGGGGCGGATTCGGATGGTCAAGGGTGGGTGCGCGGATGCGGCTGTTTGGGTCAGAAAGTTGAAGTTTAGCCGGGATGCGTAGTCCGCGGATTGAGCGCGTCCTAACCCATTCACAGTCTTACCAATTACCCCACATTCGACAAACCGCCCGGCCAAGCAATTTTGCTCGGCGGGCTCGGACTAAGGTGAAACGTGCACCAAAGTCCGAGGCTCGCGGCTACCCTTTGACCGGTGAAGGCTTTTCGACTATTTGCAATGTGGTCCAGTCTGGGCCTTGCAATTCGCCGTCCGCCCAACGGATGAACTCAAGCTCCAAGAGCCGGTTCGCCGGGTCCGCAAACAGCAAGACGCAGACAGGTTCGCCATCCGCATCAGCCAGCCTTCCCTCAAATGGGAAAGTGTGCTGACCGATATGAGGAGGCCGTTCGTAGCCGTCGATGTGGAACAGGATCAGAGACTCGTCCTCAAGCTGCGGCTCCGCGTGAACGTTCGCCATGTCGGAAAGAAGCTCCATTCTTTCCGCGGGCGGGAGCCGAGCGGCAATAAGCCTGATGAAGGTTTTTTCGTTCTCGGTTAGTTCTCGAAGCATCAATGCACCACAAAGATTGTTCCAACACTGATCTGACCGTCGGCTCGCATGTAAGCTCTAAATTCTACAGGTAGACCATCGACGGTAATCTGCTTGATTGTGTTTGTATCAGGGACTAAATCTGATCTCATCGCACTGATTTCGTCGGCGACCTGTGCCTCCGCATGGTCAAGGTTCATACCGTCCCTGACTGCGCGTTTTATATAGTGCTGCCTTTTGATACTATGGCGCCAGCTTCGGTGGCGCCGGTTGGTTTACATTGTTTCGCCTCAGTCGCCCGCGGGATACCTTGCTTGTTGACCCACATTGGGTCGCGGGCAAGTTGAAAGAGATCCCAAGCGAAACGCGCCCCAGAAAACATGATGCATTCAGGGCATACCGGCTGCAGTCCAATCTCCTGCTCGTAGCCCAAACGTTTGACAATGCTGAGAACGGTTGGCGTCGGCGAAGCAGGCAAAATGCCCGATTCCAGGCGTTCCAACCACGAATCAATTTCATCATCACTGATCGCCAGGTCGGGGCCGAGGTTGGTCGACACAGTGCCCGTGCGTGCGGTTAGCGCGCCGTCCGCCGCATAGCTATAGCCTACCCTCAGCGCACGTTTGACGTTATCGTTGCTTGGACTAGCGTCCTCATAGTAATTGAACCCGACCAATCGTCCGCGAGCATCGTAATAAGGATTCGCAACAAAGCTTGGGCTACTGAACTGAATGACCCGGTGTGCTGAATCTCTAAGAGTGATCGCTAGTATGTTTCCGGTAATCCTATCGTTTATCGAGCGAAGGTTTCCGGTGGCATCTTGCGTTATTCCCCATTCTCCTGTCCGCTCACCGTTGTCATAGCGTTGAGCGAAGATCAACCGATTTGACGTGTCGTACGCCATGCCGTACGTCAGTGTGGACCCTTCGGCCAAGCTTGCCGAGAATCCGGCCTCCCCTGTCGCATCAGTGGTCGGCCTTTCGCTGAGCCCGGTAAGATTCCCGTTCGCGTCGTATACAAACGTACGTAGCCATCCCGGGGTTGCGACCATATAGGGGCGCAGACTGACCGGGTCGGCGTAGGTCACTGAAGTAATGGATATTCCGCCAGCGCTGCTGGTTGACACGGACTGGATAGGACGATAGTTGTCATCGTACTTGTACAGAACATTCTTGCCGTAAGGCGCGGCCTCGTTGGCCAGCTTTCCCCCGGCATCCCAGCCCATGCTGTATCCGGCGTCGCTCCCTGTCGCGCGTAGCATTCCGCCGAATGTGGCAAAGTTCAACATCGTCGCGCGCTGACTGGTAGTGATCGTCGACGCATTCTGGCCATACGAGAAAGCCACGTTCCGCTGCGCATTCGTGTGCGTTACAGAGGTCGCACGCCCCGTCGGGTCGTACGTCCAAGTTGCTACACGCGTGCCTGTTTCGTCTAACACACCATTTAGAGCGCTCGTGAAGCGAGGGTCTTCATAAGCATAGCGGCGGACGGTTCCATCCGGCCAACTCACAGATACAAGGTTGTTGTAGCCATCGTAGCTATATTGTGTAACGTTGCCGTTTGGATCCGTGATTTGAGCAATGCGCCACTTCGGATCGTAGGTCAAACGAATGACAAGGTCATAGTACGGATTCGACCCTGGTGCATGATCTGAAATCGCGACCAATAGGCCATTGGCCGGCGCAATAGATGCCGAGGTATTGGCATCGCTATACGTAAGTGTTGTCGTCCTGCCGTCGTGTTCCGTTACAGACAACAAGACACCTTGCGACGAATAAACCTCGCGGGAACCGTTGGTCAAGTCCTGGAGCGTCCACGATGAGGAACCCTGGATCAGTGATAGCGGCATTCCGTCTACGGAACGCCATCCGCCGGAGACTTTGTTGAAAGCCAGAGGGTTCGCATCGCCGCGGTAGGCAGTGACCTTGGGGGTAGTACCGTTAGCATCTGCGACATTCAACTGACGCTGCCAGTTATGAACCCAAAGTGAGCCGAAGCCGGAATCCGTTCGCATAACAGGACGAGCTCGGTAGGTCCTGCTGAGGACAAAGGGTCTGTCGTCCCCGCTGTGGAAGTCGACTTCTTTGATGGTTGTCGAACCCGAACTCGGATAGACCGGATCGGCTACCGGGCAGCTATTGTCTCCACTTGCGTCGTCGGGCGGCGTGCCGCACCACCTGGTGATCCGGGACGGCTCGTTAACGCAATAGTGATTTGAGAGATTGATGGGGGTGTTGCCCCACGCGTTGGCAAAACATGTCGAAGACCCTTGTATGGCGCCAGATCTGACATAGAGAGGAGCACAGACTCCATCGCCGCCATCTGCGCTTGCTCCCGTTGCGACCATGAGCATTATGAATGCAGCCACCAGGCGAGCTCTTATGCCGGCGAGCCCAAGCGTATCCCAGCAGTTTTTCATCGTTTTCCTTTTTTTGGTCAGTGGTGGGAAGCGCAAGCAGGCTATAAGGGATTTGAAGGCATGAAAATCCGACAAGTCCAAAAATGGCTTTGGGTCTCGCGGGAAGTCGTTCGGTCTACGAAAAGTGCGGGAAAAAGGCAGACGTCTGACTCAATCGGACACACCGATCACACTTGCGTCCCGCAATATGTGGAAATCCTGCAATAGCGCGGGACGAGCGTCAGCGTCGCCAGGAGCTACCCGGATTGTTGGGGGGCACAGCAGAGCGATATCAGCGTGAACTTGAGTGCGACCGCGAGCTGTTCGAGGTTATCGCATTGGATGCGCAGGGCGTCCCGCAGAGGCGCACGACTGCGCGCCATGCGGCGAACCTGCTGGCGGACGCATCGCAGAAAGGCGGCGCGTCCGAGGCCGCGGCAGACGGAGAATGCCGCAAGCCATCATGCGTGAAAAACGCCGCAACGTTGATAGTAGAGCTTGCGAGTCCGCCAGCGGCCGCGCCGCAAAAGGCAAAGGCGGGCAGGAACACAAAGCCCGCATGACGCGCTCCATTTACGGAGCGACTTCGATCACCCCTTCAAAGGCAACCATATCTCAAACCCGCCCATTCCACTAACCGGATCAAACTTCTCGTCGTAGCGCTCGAAGTTGGGCGCATCGGCGGGAAGGTGTCCCGACGCCGGCAGCCACTTGTTCCAGATTGTGTTCCAGGTGCGCCGCACCGTCGACACATGCTCGCGATGACTGAACACCGCATACCTGTTCGCCGCAATGCGCAAACGACTGAACTCGCCGGGCAATGAAGCGAAGTCGCTGACTTCCACGCCGCACAGGTAGTCGATGTTGCCGGCGTCGTCCGCGTTGTAGCAGACGCCATACGCGACGTTGCCCACCTGGCCCGGCACTTTGCCGAAATACGCGTTAAAGCGTTGCCATTGCGATGGAATCGCGGCCGCGCTCTCGCACGTATAGCGCGCGCTCAGACCCGCGACGAGAAACGCCCTGCCGTCCTCAAAGCGCGGCGGCTCCAGACGCGTAAGAAGGGTTTCGTCCATTTTGATCGGCTCCACGATGACAAGATTGTCGAGATGACCACGCGCGCGCAGCGCCTCGGGCGTGAGCCCGAATTGCTCGCGAAACGCGCGCGTGAATGCTTCGTGAGAACCGTAGCCAGCGTCGACAGCAACCGTCAGTATGTCCGGCGCACCATTCGCGAGTCGCCGGGCGGCCTCGCTCAGGCGACGCCCGCGCACGTAGCGCATGACCGGCGCGCCGGTCGCTGCTTCGAAAGCACGCGCAAGGTGAAAGCGCGACACGCATGCACAGTGCGCGATGTCGTCGAGCGTGAGTTCGTCGGCAAAGTGGCTTTCGATAAACCACAGCGCTTTTCCAACCGGATTCATAGCAGCTCTCATGTCAGCATGAAACCAGCATAGCCAGCCGCAAACGCGGGCATTTGATCGTGCTTGCGGTTTCGCAATCGATGCAAACGACTACTCGACGCAGGCTGCGTGACCGATGCCACGAGCGCGTGCAAAGCGACCAGTCCACACTAACAGCCAGCGCCGCGCGCGCATGTCGATCAGACGTTCTCCGTCGCCGCCGTATTGCCCGTAGGACGAGGCCGCCCGACGGAGGACGCGCCGTGCGCTTCCTCCGCGTCCGTATGTGTAGTGGCGTCCGCACCGCCTGGCCGTCCCGCGCGCAACATCGCACCGCCGATCGCGCCTGCCGCCGCCGCGAAAATGGCGCCGAAGGCAAACGCCACGTGATAGCCGCTGTTGAGCGCGGCGAGCGCGTTTTGCGTCGCCAGCAAGTCACCGCTGCGTGCGGCCGCGAGACTCGCGAGTACCGCGAGGCCGAGTGCGCCGCCCATCATGAACGACGTATTGACGATGCCCGACGCGAGTCCCGAGTCGGCGGGATCGACGTCGCTCATTGCGGCGAGCAGCATCGGGTTGAAGGCGATGCCCGCGCCGAAGCCAAGCAGCATCATGCCCGGCAGCACATCGAGCACGAAGCTGCCGCCCACAGGTGCGCGCGCGAACAGCGCGAGACCGCACGCGGCAACAAGCAGGCCCACCGCGAGAGGAATACGCAAACCGAAGCGCATCACCACACGCGCCGACAGGCCCAGCGAGAAGAACGCCATGATGAGATTGGCGGGCAAAAATGCGAGCCCGACTTGCAGCGGTCGATAGCCAAGCACGCGCTGCAAGTAAAGCGCGGAAATGAAGAACCACGCGAACATCGCGGCCGCCCACAGTACGCCGACGACATTCGCGGTGGCTACGTTACGCAGACGGAACAGGCCGAGCGGCATCAGCGGATGTTGAACGCGTGATTCGATGATGAGAAACGCCGCAAGCAACGCGAGCGCAACGAGCAGCAAGCCAAGCGTTTGACCCGAAGTCCAGCCGGCTTCATTGCCGTTGACCACTGCGTACACGGCTAGCATCAGCGAAACGGTGACCGTGACCGCGCCGGCCACGTCGAGCCGCTCGCCGTGCGCGTGACCCCGCTCGGAAGGCAGCAGCGCGACGCACAACGCGTACACGGCAACGCCGATCGGCAGATTGACGAGAAAGATCCAATGCCAGCTGAGCAGATTGGTCAGCAGACCGCCGAGCAACACGCCGATGCTGCCGCCGCCCGCGCAGACGAAGCCATAGACGCCCATCGCCTTCGCGCGTTCGCCGGGCTCGGTGAACAGATTCATGATGAGCGACAGCGACACCGCGGACACGATAGCGCCGCCCAACCCTTGTACGGCGCGCGCGCACACGAGCAAAATCTGCGAGTTTGCGAGGCCGCACGCGAGGGATGCCACGGTGAACAGCGTGATGCCGCCGAGAAACAGTCTGCGATGACCGTACAGATCGCCGAGCCGTCCGCCCAACAGCAGACAGCCGCCGAAGGTCAGCATGTACGCGTTGACGACCCACACGAGCGACGTTTCCGTGAAGCCGAGATCCGCAGCGATGGACGGCAACGCGACGTTTACGATTGTCGTATCCAGCACGATCATCAGCACACCGAGGCACAGCACGATCAGCGCGAGCCAGCGTTTGTTGCCGTGAATGGAATGGGTCATGCGAGAACTCCTGAGCCGCGGTCGTTTGAAATTGCCGGCGGCTTCGAGCATAGGTGGGCCGTTTCAATGCGATGCCGGACGGGCCCACGGCCCGGCGCGATGTTGATCAACCCGATGTTGATCAAGCAATTGGCAAGTTGTCGAGGGCGAGGGGTTTTTTAGTTTAGCACTCGCGAGTTTTGCGTCACAACTACGAATTCCTGGGCGGGTGGACTTTCTTTTGATGTCCACGCTGCCTTGAGATGGACTCAGACACAAGTCGCCGATTCTGCAATTTTCCTAACGTTGCCGGGAATCACGACAGGTACGCACGCAACTTCTCACGCAGAGAAGGGGTGAATGGCGGGCTGGTTCCAATCGAGTGCAAGCTGACCGTAGTCTTAAGAGTTGTCGGATGTAAACATATTCAAATCTCCTTAACAGTTGCTACGTCGACACCGGCCATAACAATCCAAGCCTAGTGCCGGACTTGTCGGCTTCTGCTAAGCGGTCGCCGCCTTATAGTGCGCTGTTCGCGGCCGGAGGCGACGGCGGGGGATGGTTAAATGTAGTGGGAGAGAAGCTCATGAAAGCGAGTGCTTCGCGCAGTATGATGCTCACATGTCAATGTGCAATGCGATAGCGCCGTACATGGGAGGAGCGCGAGCCATCGCTCTGTGCAAGCAAAAGGCATGTCAAATCTATCAAGAATGTAGAGGTTATTAATGGCTAACCATCCACCATATTCTGTAGTGCTGACCTACCTCGAAGACCGTCAAGAGTTCTCCTTACAGGCCATTGATCGAGCCAAACTAACGTCTGTCGTGGCAGGCTCGCTCGAAATTCCTGTTCTGCTCGACGAGCACAAATTTAACCTTGACGATGCATTCGCGCGACGGCTCGGTGCGGCAATGCTGGCTCTGATCGCACTTGGTCAACCCGCTATCGAGCAATACATGAACATTACTAAAGATCCAATCGAATAGCCGCAAGTAGCCGCGAATAGGATGACTTGAAACCACGCGGACTGGGAGGGGCCAAGAACAACTTGGCCCCTCCTTCTATCGATCCCGCCGAGGCGTCACCCGCTCATCCCCCACCCACAATCCCATACTCCCCACCGCGCTCCAGCGCCCGCTGATATGCGGGCCGCGCATGGATCCGCTGCAAGAACGCGGTGACCGCCGGCCATGCCATTCCGCCGCGCGCAGTAGCCGCTTCGAGCGGGAAACTCATCTGTACGTCGGCGGCCGTGAACTCACTGCCGGCGAACCACGGGCTCTTTGTCAATTCCTTCTCGATATACCCAAAATGCAGCTTCAATTGCGGGTCGACAAAACCTGTTTGCAGCGTAGCCGCGATCTTGCGCGCAATCGGCTTCGCAAAGAAAGGCATCGGCGCACTCGCGATGCGCCCTGCAATCAGCTTGAGCAGCAACGGCGGCATTGCCGAGCCTTCCGCGTAATGCAGCCAGTACGTGTAACGCAAACGCTCAGGCGTGCCTTGCGCGGGCGCGAAACGCCCCTGCCCATACTTCTCCACCAGATACTCGACAATCGCGCCTGACTCTGCAATGGTCTGCCCGTCATCGGTAATGACGGGCGATTTGCCGAGCGGATGCACCGCGCGTAACTCGGGCGGCGCGAGCATGGTTTTTGGATCGCGCTCGTAACGCTTCACCTCGTACGGCACGCCGAGTTCTTCGAGCAGCCACAAGACGCGTTGCGAGCGGGAGTTATTCAAATGATGGACGGTCGGCATGGGTCGATAGATGGTGGCCAATGGAACGTCACATCATAAGGATATTGCGCAGAGGCAGGCCTCTAGCAGCTTGCCGACCTGGTCATACTCGCGACTTGCTTCCCATTAATTCGTTCGAAGGTAACGTTTCGTCCAGCAATTTGCGCGCGCTTTCAATGCCGGCCACGGGCAGTCCTTTCGGATCGAGCAGGCCCACCTGCACGAGCACGCTAGCCTGATCCCAATAGATGTGCTCGTTATAAAGCTTGTCGCCGCGGAAGCACACGACCGCGAGCATCGGCACCTCGAAATATTTTCCCGTTGGCGCAACGCCTGGCAACAGCCAGTCGATTTCACAGTCATGCGTGCAGCTGAAAATGAATTCGTCGACGATGCGATCTGCGCCGATGGTCCGCGAAATCGGAATCAGCTTTGTATCAGCCGGATTCGAGTTGACGAAGTGATGCGTATAGAACCGCTTGAGGTTGTCGTGGCCGACACCGCCTGTCATGGTCGGCACGTGATTGACGTAAGGCTGCGCGACCATTGTGGGCATGACCGCTTCCACGTCGCGCGTGGCGAACTCGTGATAGCAATGCGCCTCCCACAGCGCGTTCAGATCGTAGACCGGTCCCAGCACTTTGCGCAGTAGCGCAAGCGTTCGCGAATACGCCATCATTGCTGCGGGCTTGTCGTATTGTGGACGCGCCGGTGCCGCAAACGCATGGTCGCAACCGGGGTACACATACTGCTCGATTTGCGGACGTGCGCGCAATGCGGCGCTGATTCGTTCGCGAGTTTCCGGCGGACAGAGCGCGTCGTTTTCGGGGAAATGAAACACCATAGGGCAGCGCACGGCCGGCACTTCGTCCAGATAGGCATCGAGACCCACGCCGTAGTAGCTCACTGCGCAATCAACGTCGGTGCGCGCCGCGCTCAGGAACGCGAGCTTGCCGCCCAGGCAGTACCCGACTGCGCCGACCTTGCCGGCCTGCTCGGGCATCGCGCGCAGTGCGGCAATGGTGGCCGCGATATCGTCCACCGCCAGATTAGTGTCGAACTGATTCAGGTAGGCGAGCGCCTGCTTCATGTCGGCTTCGTCATAACCCAGTTCGATGCCTGGCTTTATCCGCCAGAAGAGATCGGGCACCAGCACCACGTAGCCTTCCTCGGCGAAGCGGTCGGCCGTCGCCTTCATGGTGTCGTTGACGCCGAAGATTTCCTGCAACAGAACGAGCCCAGGGCCCGAGCCTTGCGCGGGACGAGCAACGTACGCGTTGAAACGGCCGCCGTCCTGGGCGACAACTTCAATGAAAGAGCCGGCCATGCGTTTGTCTCCTGAAGTTTGCGAGTAATAGCGAGGAAGCGGGGAAGAGCCTACGCCATCGTACGCAATTCGAAGCGCTTGAGTTTGCCTGTTTCCGTGCGAGGCAGTGAATCGACAAAAGCGACCACGCGTGGATACTTGTAAGGCGCCACCGTATTTTTCACGAAGTCCTGCAGTTGCGCGACGAGATTGTCGTCGCGGCTGTAGCCGGGGTTCAGCACCACGAAGGCCTTCACGATTTGCCCGCGCGTTTCATCCGGCACGCCGATTACGCCGCATTCGGCCACCGCTTCATGTTGCAGCAAAACGCTTTCTACCTCAGGACCCGAAATGTTGTAGCCGGCTGAGACGATCATGTCGTCGGCGCGTGCCTGATAGAAAACATAGCCGTCCGCGTCGAGATATACCGAATCGCCCGGCAAATTCCAGCCGTCGCGCACGAATTTCATTTGCCGTTCGTCTGCGAGATAACGGCAACCTGTCGGCCCGCGCACGGCTAGCTTGCCTATCGTGCCGGGCGCAACGGGTTGCATTGCGTCGTCCACGGCTTGCACGATGTAGCCCGGCACCGCGCGTCCAATTGCATGGGGGCGAATCTCGTCGCCCTGCGCCGAAACAAAAATGTGAATCAACTCAGTGCCGCCGATACCGTCGATCATGTCGATGCCAGTAGCGTCGCGCCACAGCCGCCGTGTCGAATCGGGCAACGCCTCGCCGGCCGACACGGTTTTCTGCAAGCTCGACACATCGTGACGCGCGACGAGCGGTGCCATCTGCCGATAGAAAGTGGGCGCCGTGAACATGATGGTCGCGTGAAAGCGCTCGACGGTCTGCAATAACGTCTCGGGCGTGAGCTTCTCGATCAATACCGTCGACGCGCCCACGCGCAACGGAAAACACAGCAAGCCGCCGAGCCCGAAGGTGAAAGCGAGCGGCGGCGTGCCGCAAAATATGTCGCTCGCCGAAGGCTTCAGCACATGACGCGGAAACAGATCGCACATGGCGAGCACGTCGCGATGAAAATGCATGCAGCCTTTCGGCGCGCCCGTCGTGCCGCTCGTGAAGGCGATCAGACACACGTCGTCGGCTGCCGTATCGCATGCGTCGAAGTCAACGGGTTTGTTGATCGCAAGCGTGTCGAGTGAATCCACTGCATCGTCATGAAACAGCAGCGTTTGCTTTAGCTCAGCACAATAAAATTCGTCTTGCGGATCGCTGCAACGCGCGAGTTCTTCGGTCAGGCGCGCATCGCAGAGCGCCGCACTCACTTGCGCCTTTGCAATGATCTGCTTCAACTCCTTCGCGCGCAGCAGCGGCATGGTCGGCACGGCAACCAGGCCCACTTTCAGCGCGGCGAGTGCAGCAACCGCCATTTGCAATGTATTTGGCCCTCGCAACAGAATGCGATTGCCCGGTTGCAAACCCATTTCATCGACGAGTACGTGCGCGCTGCGATTGACCATCGCAAGCAATTCTTTGTAGCTCGTAGCACGCGGCTCGTTGTCAACCAGCGACCAGATAGCCGCACGCTCGCCATGACCCGCTTCGATCGTCCTATCCAGAAGTTCCGTCGCGCAGTTGAAACGCGCCGGATAAGCGACATCCGGATTGTCCAGCAGAAATCCAGGCCATTGATCCTGCGGCGGAAGATTGTCGCGCGCGAAAGTATCGACGTGTGCTGACGGTTCCATCGTGGTCTCCCCGGTTTCAAGCCGGCTCTATGCGCTTCGGTTGACGAGGGCTGCGTGTCCTTACTGCGGAATGACTGCCGTTGCTTCGATTTCGACCTTGGCTTCGTCTTCGATCAGCGCGACCACTTGCACCGCACTCATTGCGATGTCGTAGTCGCCGATCAACTCGCGAAACGCACGGCCTATTTCTTTTAACGAAGCGAGGTACTCGCGCTTATCCGTGACGTACCACGTCAGGCGCACAAGATGCTCTGGCCTGCCGCCCGCTTCGTGCAGCACGGCCAGTACATTCTTGAGTGCCTGGATAGCCTGGCCGGCGAAGTCCGAGGTTTGAAAGCGCGCTTCTTCATTCCAGCCGATCTGGCCTGCAATGAAAACTTGCGTGCCGACTGCCGCGACGCCATTCGCATAACCGCGCGGCTTGACCCAGCCGGCGGGGAGAAGAGCTTGTTTCATGTGCGTTGCGCCTCGCTGAGTTCAGGCTGTGGGGCGAACTTCGCCAGTGAGCCGGCGATGTCGGTGGGAATGTCGATCGAGCGGCCGCTTTCGAGCGAGGTTGTGACGAGCACCTGCTTTGCTCTAAACCGCGCCTCGCCGTTGCAGTTACCGAGAATATCGATGGTGATCGAGCGCCGGCCGATTGCGGCAACGGTTAGCGTCAGCATGATTGTTTCGCCCATCTGACTCGGGCGCGAAAACTCGCAGTCCAGTTTGACGATCGGCAGGCCGAGGCGGCGCTGGCCGATCATTTGCGCGTAGTCGACGTGCAAACCCTCGTTGAACCAGTCTTCCACAAGGGCATTGGTCATCACCAGATATTGCGGAAAGAATACGATGCCCGCAGGATCGCAGTGCGAGAAGCGGATACGTACCGGCCTTTCGAAGTGCGTGGTCATTTCGCGCGTTCTCCAGCGCTTGTCGCCGCATGCTCTTTCAACAGATCGCGGCCCACAATCAATTGCTGCACTTCCGTCGCACCTTCGTAAATGCGCAGTGCGCGAATCTCGCGGTACAGCAGCTCGACCGCGACGCCGCTTTGCACACCCATGCCGCCGTAAAGCTGAACGGCGGCGTCGATCACCTGCTGTGCGCCTTCGCTCGCGTGCCACTTGGCCATGGCTGCTTCGCGAGTCACGTTTTCACCCTGGTCGCGCAACCATGCCGCGCGATACACGAGCAGCGCACTGCTATCTATGGTCAACGCCATTTGTGCGAGCTTCGCTTGCGTGAGTTGAAAATCGCCCAAGGTCTGACCGAACATCTTGCGCGATGCGGCTCGCGTCAGTCCTTCTGCCATCGCATGTCGTGCGAAGCCGAGCGAGGCAGCCGCCACGGACGTGCGGAAAATGTCGAGCGTGCGCATTGCGAGCTTGAAACCTTCGCCGGGTGCGCCGAGCATCTGGCTGCGCGGCACGCGCGCGCCTGCGAAATGCAGGCGCGCCAGCGGATGCGGCGCGATCACGTCGATGCGTTCGGCGATTTCCAGTCCCGGCGTATCCGCATCGACAATGAACGCGCTGATGCCGCGCGCGCCGGGCGCTTCTCCGGTGCGCGCAAAGACCACATAGAAATCGGCGATGCCACCGTTAGAGATCCACGTTTTGTCGCCGTCAAGCACGTAGGCGTCACCGTCTTCGCGTGCAGCGAGCGACATTGCTGCGACGTCCGATCCGGCTTCCGGTTCTGACAACGCGAACGCCGCAATGGCGGTGCCGTTCGCCACGCGCGGCAAGTAGCGCGTTTTCTGTTCGTGCGTGCCGCCGAGCGAGATCGCACCGGAGCCAAGCCCTTGCATCGCGAGAGCGAAGTCGGCGAGACCCGAATGCCTGGCTAGCGTTTCGCGCAGCAGACAGACGGCGCGCGTGTCGATCGTGTCACCGTGGCCGCCATAGGCCACGCCGCCCACGCCATATTTCAACCAGCCGGCGGCGCCGAGTTCGCGCACCAGTTGACGACAGGTCGAATCGACATCGCCGTGTTCGATGTGCGACAGATTCGAGCGGCACCATGCTTCTATACCGGCAGCCAGTTCGCGATGCCGTGGCTCGAAAAAAGGCCACGCGAGCGCACTGTGCAGATCAACGTCTCTTTCTGCGCTCACCTCAGTCTCCCTCGAAGACGGGGCGCGCCTTCGCGGCGAACGCCTGATAAGCGCGCCCGAAATCGCGAGTGCTCATGCAAATGGCTTGAGCCTGTGCTTCGGATTCAATCGCTTCGTCGATGCTCATGCTCCATTCCTGGTGCAGCATCTTCTTCGTGATGCCGTGCGCGAATGTCGGACCGGCGACGAGATCGGCGGCGAGCTGTTGCGCGTCCTCAAGAAGTGCAGAAGGCTCGCAAAGTCGGTTATAGAAGCCCCACGCGTAGCCTTCGTCGCCGCTGGCAGAGCGCCCCGTGAAGAGCAGTTCGGCCGCTCGCCCTTGACCGATGATGCGCGGCAGGATCGAGCACGCGCCCATATCGCAACCCGCCAGGCCGACGCGCGAAAACAGAAACGCGAGCTTGCTGCGTGCAGTGCCGAGACGCATGTCCGAGGCCATCGCGAGAATCGCGCCTGCGCCGGCGCAAACGCCGTCGACCGCTGCAATCACCGGCTGCGGACAATGGCGCATGGCTTTGACGAGGTCGCCCGTCATGCGTGTGAAGAGAAGCAGTTCAGGCATCGGCAGATCGATCAGCGGTGCGATGATGTCGTGCACGTCGCCGCCCGAGCAGAAGTTTTCGCCCGCGCCGTGGATCACGACGGCCTTCACATCGGTCGCATACGTGAGCTGGCGAAACAGATCGCGCAGCTCGGCATACGATTCAAAGGTAAGCGGATTTTTGCGCTCGGGCCGGTTCAACGTAATGGTCGCGACTTTGTTCGCGACCGACCAGCCGAAGTGCTGCGCTTCGTAACCTGCGAGTGTCAGGCGATTACCGGCCAACAGCGCGTCGGCGTTTGAATGTGGCATGTTCGTGTCTCCTGTCGCTGGGCGTTAGTCTTTCAAACTGTCCAGCAGATGTTTCTTCAATTTGCCGAGCCGCTGGTGCGTGCGCGACTTTTCCTCGAGACTGAGTCCGCCAAATAATTCAACGACCCATTGCTCATGCGCGACCGCCATTCTGTCGAACGCTTTGCGGCCTGCGGGAGTAAGGCACACGCTGATTGAGCGGCGGTCGTTAGGGTCGGTATCGCGAGAGACCAACCCTTCTTTCTCCAGTTGATCAGTAATGCCGGTCACGTTGCCGCCCGTCACCATCAGACGTCGCGACAGTTCCGTCATCTTGAGTCCTTCTGGATGACGTTCGAGTTGGGCCATCAGGTCGAAACGCGGCAACGTAGTGTCGAATTCGTTACGCAGACGTTTGCGCAATTCGGCTTGTACGAGGTTCGTCGTAGTCAACATGCGCAGCCACAAGCGCAAGCCCATGTGGCTGTCCGCGCCAGTGCTCATTTCCAGATCCACGACGTTCTCCGCAGGCTTCGCAACGCCTTTGCGCTGCGCTTTCGTTTCTGCTGCCTTCGCATCGCTTGCTGCAATCCTCTTGACGTTGGCTGGCCTGGTCACATTACTTCTCCACCGGAGATGGAAACGGATTGCCCCGTGATTGCATCGGAACCCGGTTGACACAGCCACAGCACGGCATTGGCAACCTGTTCTGGACTCACAAAGCGATGTTGCGGATTCGAGCGAAGCAGGCTTTCGCGAGCCTGCTCCTCCGTGCGCGACGTCTTGCTGGTGATCTGCTGCAGCGACGCGTGCAGCAGTTCGGTCTCGGTATAGCCGGGGCAAACGGCGTTGACCGTCACGCCTTTCGTGGCAACTTCGAGCGCGAGAGAGCGCGTGAGACCGATCACGCCGTGCTTTGCCGCGCAATATGCGGCGACATACGCGTAGCCAATTTGTCCCGCCGTACTCGCCACGTTGACGATGCGCCCATGTCTGCGTTCGAGCATGCCCGGCAGCACGGCGCGCGTGCCGAGGAAAACGCCGGTGAGGTTCACGTCGAGCATGCGCTGCCATAGCGGCATGTCGGTATGCGTGAACGGCGCGGCCTGTGCCTGCCCCGCGTTGTTGATGAGTATGTCGACGGCGCCAGCTTCGTTGAACGCTTGTGCAACGGACTCTTCTTGCGTGACATCGACGGTAATGCATGCAACGTCGCCCCATGCGCGGCATTTTTCACGCTGAGCCTCTAGCCGCGCCGAATTGCGGCCCATCAGCGTAACGCGCGCGCCGGCGTGCAGCAGCGCCTCTGCAATGGCCGCGCCGATGCCGCTTCCGCCGCCTGTAACAACGGCATGTTGTCCCGCAAGGGGAGATTGAATCGAGTTCACGTGGTTCCTTCCGCGCGCTGCGCGCGCTCTTGCGCCGAGAGGCCGGCATTTGTCGCAACCTGCGCGCGTTCACGTTCCAGATTGCGTTCGAGTTGCGACTTTGCGGCGGTGTACTGATTCGGCCATGTCACGTCGAAGTAGCCGATCTTCGCGGCCTCGTTCAAAGTCCACGATGGATTCGCGAGATGCGGACGCGCGATCGCGCACAGATCGGCGCGACCGGCCGCGATAATGCTGTTCACGTGATCCGCCTCCGAAATCGCGCCCACCGCAATAGTCGCGATGCCGGCTTCGTTTCGCACGCGATCGGCGAACGGCGTCTGAAACATGCGGCCGTATACGGGCTTTTCGTTCTTGCTGACCTGGCCCGACGACACGTCGATCATGTCTGCGCCCGCGGCCTTGAACGCGCGTGCGATCTGCACGGCGTCGTCGGGCGTGGTGCCGCCTTCGACCCAATCGTTCGCTGAAATGCGCACGGAAATGGGCTTGTCTTGCGACCACACTGCGCGAATCGCCTTGAAGACCTGTAGCGGATAACGCAGACGATTCTCCAGCGAGCCGCCGTATTCATCGGTGCGATGGTTGGTTAGCGGCGAGAGGAAGCTCGATAAGAAATAGCCATGAGCGCAGTGCAATTCGAGCCAGTCGAAACCCGCTTCGGCCGACATTTGCGTCGCGCGCACGAACTGCGCTTCTATTTCGCGGAGCTCCTCGTGTGTCGCTTCGCGCGAATGCTGGCTGATGCCCGGCAGATACTGCTGCGGCGATGCCGAGATGAGTGGCCAGTTGCCTTCGGTGAGCGGCTGATCGATGCCTTCCCAAGCCACGCGCGTCGATCCTTTTGCGCCGGAATGTCCGAGCTGAATGCCGATCCTGGCGTCGGACTGCCCGTGCACGAGATCGACAATTCGCTTCCATGCGGCGAGGTGCTCCGGCGCATACATGCCTGGGCATCCCGGCGTGATGCGCGCTTCGGGTGACACGCATGTCATCTCGGTCATGACGAGCGCCGCACCGCCCATTGCGCGTGC
Source organism: Paraburkholderia sp. 22098 (assembly GCF_052045935.1). NCBI lineage: Bacteria > Pseudomonadati > Pseudomonadota > Betaproteobacteria > Burkholderiales > Burkholderiaceae > Paraburkholderia > Paraburkholderia sp. 22098. The sequence goes on from NZ_JBQEPV010000006.1 coordinate 230,678, forward strand.
GCCGAGATGCATCAGATGATAGTCGCCAGCGATTCCGTCGACGGCTGAGTACTGGGCCATCGGCGAAACGACAACACGGTTTTTCAACGTGACGCCGCGCAATGTGAATGGGGTGAACATTGGCGGAATCGAATGTTTTTGCGGCGCGCGTTCTACGCCTGAACGCCGTGCGAGCCAATCTTCGAAGCTGGACACATAGCGCGCGTCGCGCTCGCGCAGATTCTCGTGCGAGATGCGCTGCGAGCGCGTGAGCAGCGAATAAGCGAACTGATCCGGCTCGAACGATGTGTAGCGGTCCACGTGTTCGAACCATTCGGTCGAATTGCGGGCGGCGTTCTGAATGCGCAATACGTCGACGCTGCGCACGTCGGTGTAATGCTTCAACGCAGCATGCAAATCGCCAGGATGCGCGCCGATGCTGTTGGCGAGTTCAATCGAATCTTCGAGCGCGAGCTTGGTGCCCGAGCCGATTGAAAAATGCGCGGTGTGCGCGGCGTCGCCCATCAGCACGACTGGCGTTTGCGTGCCGTCGGTATTGCTGCGCCAATGCACCCATTCCTGGTTGACGACGCGCGGGAAACGAATCCATTGCGACGAGCCGCGCAAATGCGCGGCGTTCGACAATAGCGCGTTGCCGTCCAGGTACTTCGCGAAGAGCTTTTCGCAGAATGCAATGCTCTCTTCCTTGCTCATTTCGTCGAGTCCGGCGGCGCGCCACACACGCTCCGGAGTTTCGACAATGAACGTGGACGTTTGATCGTCGAAACGGTAGGCGTGCGCCTGAAACCAGCCGAACTGCGTTTCTTCGAACGCGAACGTGAAAGCGTCGAATAGCTTTCGCGTGCCGAGCCAGACGAAGCGGCAATCGCGCATGTCCAGGTCGGGCTTATAGGTCGACGCGTACTTTTGACGAATCGCGCTGTTCGCTCCGTCGCACGCGACGATGAGATCGGCCTGATATTCGGTGTCGTCGGTGACCTGCGTTTCGAACACGAGCTTTACGCCCAGTTCCTCGCAACGGGCCTGCAAGATGTTCAGCAGACGCTTGCGACCGATGCCGCAAAACCCGTGGCCGGACGAACGCACCTGGCGTCCGCGGAAATTGATTTCGATGTCGTCCCAATGATTGAACGCGTCGAGTATGGCGTTTGCGCTGGGGGCGTCGGCGGCGCGCAGGTTGCCCAGCGTCTGATCCGAGAACACTACGCCCCAGCCGAAAGTATCGTACGGGCGATTGCGTTCCACGACGATGACCTCGTGCGCCGGGTCGCGGCTTTTCATCAACAAGCCGAAGTACAGCCCGGCCGGGCCGCCGCCGATACAGACAATGCGCATGCTGCTCCCCACTGTGAACTTGCTCGTGGAGTTAATTTAGGCCTAGATAGTTTAGGTGTCAAGCAAATGTGTGGATGCGTTTACCCGGGCGTTCTGGCAACCGGCACAGGCAAAACGCCGCAACGCGCGATCGGCCGCGCTGGGATGACGAGCGCGGCGTCGCACTGTCGTCGGTCAGTAGGTCTGATCGGCGATGACCCCTGCAACCGTCTGCAGCGACTGTTCGAGCGTCGTCAAGCCGACCGAGCCGAGCGCAAGCCGGATCGCATGCGGCACATGCGGCGACGTGGCGAACGGGTGCGCAGTCGAAACGGCGATCTTCTCGCGCCTCAAGGCCATGGCAATCGCGTCCGCGCGCACTTCCTGGGCAAGCGGAAGCCATAGAAAGTACGAGACCGGATGACCGATCCGCTTCACGCCGCTCAGCAAACGAGTGGCCATCGCCTGGCGCACCGCGGCGTCGCGGCGTTTGTCGGCCGCGAACAGGTCGACCGTGCCGTCTTCGAGCCAGCCGCATGCGATCGCCGTGAGGGTCGCCGGTGTGTTCCAGGTGGTTGCCCGGATGGTTCGCTCGAGCTTTGGAACGAAGCTGGCCGGTGCATGAATGAATCCGACACGAAGCCCGGTCGCGACGCTTTTCGACAGGCTCGACACGTAGACGGTCAACTCAGGCGCGAGCGATGCCAGCGGCAGTGGCGCGTTTTCGACAAGGAACGCGTAAGCGGCGTCCTCGATGATCAGTAGTCCGTGCCGCCGCGCAATCGCGACCAGCTCACGCCGGCGCGTCGCGCTCATCACCCAGCCGAGCGGGTTGTGCAACGTCGGCATCGTGTAGACAGCGCGTACACGCCGACGCTTGCAAAGCGCCGCCAGCGCGTCGAGGTCCGGACCGTTTCCCGCCGCCGGGACCGCGACGAGCTCCAGCCGGTTGATCTCGGCGGCCAGTTTGAATCCCGGATAGGTCAGTGAGTCCACGGCCACCACGTCGCCGGGCTCCAGCAACGCCAGCGTGGTCGTCGCCAGTCCATGCTGTGCGCCGCTCACGAGCAGGACGGTGTCGGGCGTGGCGCTCAATCCCGCTCCGGCGAGGTGGCGTGCGACGGTCGCGCGTTGGTGCTCGCGGCCGCCGTGGGGCTGGTAGCGCAGCAGCGCCGCCAGGTCGCCGGCGCCCGCGAGGTCGCGCAGTGCCGTCCTGAACGAGGCAACCTGACCGGCACTCGCCGGATAGTTGAAGCTCAGATCGACGGTGTCGGCGTCCCACGCATGCAAGTCGATCCCTTCGCCACGGGGCAGCGGCTCTTTCACGAACGTACCGCGCCCCGTTTCGCCGCTCACGAGGCCGATCGACTGAAGCTCGGCGTAGACGCGCGTGGCCGTCACCAACGCGATGCCTTCGCGCGCGGCGAGTTCGCGGTGGGTGGGCAATCTTGTTCCGGGCTGCAAGCGGCCTGCGCGGATCTCGGCCGCCAATCGATCGACGAGATGTTTGTAGCGGAGCTCGGGCATCGAAATGTATCCATGACAATTATTTGATTGTATTGATACCCGGATCTACGATGCAAATTCACCCCTGTTCAGCGAGCAAGCCATGCACATCGCCATTCTGACCTTCGACGGGTTCAACGAGCTCGACTCGCTGATTGCGCTCAACATTCTGAATCGGGTCAAAAGGCCTGGCTGGCGGGTGTCGATAGCGAGCCCGTCGTCGCATGTCCGGTCGATGAACGGTGTGGTTGTCGAAGCGCAAGCGTCGCTGGAGGAGGCAAGGGACGCGCAGGCCGTGCTGGTGGGCAGCGGCGTCCGGACGCGGGATGTGGCGGCGGATACGGGGCTGATGTCGCGGCTCGCGTTCGATCCGCAACGCCAACTGTTGGGCGCGCAATGCTCGGGGACGCTGATTCTCGCGAAGCTCGGGCTGCTCGACGGCGTGCCTGCCTGTACGGACTCAACCACGAAGCCGTGGGTCGAGGAGGCCGGCGTCGCGGTGCTCGATCGGCCGTTCGTGGCAAACCGGAACGTGGCAACGGCGGGAGGATGTTTGTCGTCGCAATACCTGGCGGCGTGGGTGATTGCGCGTCTGGAGGGCGTTGAGGCTGCGCGCAACGCGATTCACTACGTGGCGCCCGTGGGTGAAAAGGAGATCTACGTCGAGCGCGCGATGGCGAACATCGCACCGTTTCTTGCCGATGCCGGCGACCGGCAGCGCCAATCAATCGTGAGTTGAGCCGCCTCAAACCGGTTCGCTCATCAGATCCGGTATCGGATAGTTGCGCGTCAATGTGCCCATGACGATCACGATAAGCAAGCATCGCCAACGTGGCAGCTGGCATGGGCCGCGCGATCGCGCCAGGCAGTGGTCGGCCATGAACGGCCAGTCACGATGAACGCGGTATCGCCACCCCGGTACCCGTTTTCGCGCGATAAGCCGTCACTGCACACTCAGGCTTTCTGGACTTCGGTGGGCGGCGGAAAGTCGAACTGCGCGGCGAGTGCCATTCCATATGCGAAGATTCGATGATCTCCTCCCAAGGCAGCGGTCGCCCTTGCTGCAGCGGTCAGCAACAGGTTGCAGGCAGCTCGCATTGTCTCAGTGGCTCCGAGGCGATCCTTCGGACCGGACAAGGTCAAGGCGCCCGCAAGTTCGTTATTTGGACCGAGCACAGGAGCCGACACGGCCGCGGTGTCGGGATCCCGTTCTCCATAAGACAAAGCCCACAACCTTTCGCGCACGGCATCGTGACTTGCCCGGGAGGGTTTCGAAAACGCGATGAGAATCTTTCCTGACGCACCGCGATCGATTGGAAAACGCTCGCCTTCGCGGATCGACACACGTACCGACCGCGACGGCTCGACCCGATGTAAAACGACGCGATAGTCACCTTGACGTACATAGAACGATGACGTCTCTCCGGAGTCCGCAGAAAGTTGCCGGAGTACCGGCTCAATGACCTCGCGGATGTGAAACGACTCCTGGAATATCTGCGCGAGTCTGAGCGGTTCAGGACCAATCGAGTAGTTGCCGTCCTCGAGTCTGCGGATAAAACCGCCACGTTCCAGTGAACCTATTAATCGCAAGATAGTGCTTTTGTAGAAGCCAGTGCGTCGAGCGATTTCCGCAAGGGAAAGCGCACGTTCGCCCGGTTGGAAAACTCCGAGAATGGCAAACGCCCGGTCGAGTGCCGCCACGCCGCCTTTTTCGTCATCGTTCGAGGGCATTCCGAATACCGTTCTGTTAGACAGAACCATCCTAGACACTCGCTTGCCGCGCGTCAATTACGGAAGCGTCACGGGTGAAACCTTGCAAGCCATCAGCAGCAAGTCACGGCCAACAGCGGCGCTCGGCCGGCGTCATACCGGCAGGCTCGATTGGCACCTACGGATCGATGGATCCAGAAACGCGCTAAATCCCTCGCCATCGTTCTGTCTAACAGAACAATATTCCGTTAAACAGATCAATCTGGCGGGTTTACCCGCTTGATCAGCCCACGCCTCAACCGTATAGTTTTCAACAACAGAACGGCGTTCTCTTAGGCAGAACGAAAAGGAGCATATCGTGGATGTCTCTCCCTCTTTTCCAGTGCTGATCAGCGAGGTTGGTCCGCGCGACGGCCTTCAGAGCATCAAAAGCGTCATGCCAACGCAGGCGAAGTTGCGGTGGATCTCGGCACTCGCGGCAGCGGGGCTGAAAGAAATAGAAGTGGGTTCGTTCGTGCCAGCAAGACTGCTGCCCCAGATGGCTGACATACGGGAGGTCGTGGCACACGCCCTGACTATTCCCGGTCTGCACGTTGCCGTCCTTGCACCGAATCTTCGCGGTTGCCGGGCGGCGTTCGAATCCAGTGTCCACAAAGTGACCTTGCCGGTATCGGTAACCAACGAGCATTCGATGGCCAACATCCGCAAGACGACCGGCCAGATGATCGAAGAGGTCCGGCAGATCGTCGCGTTGCGAGATGGTGAGTTTCCGGGCATTGCAATCGAAGCCGGCGTTTCAGTGGCCTTCGGCTGCACGATCGCGGGCGCGGTTAGCGACGATGAGACGATCCGCATGTGTGCGGCGATGGCGGAGTGCGGTGTCGATGAAATCGGCCTGTCGGACACCAGCGGCTACGCAAACCCTACGCAGGTGCGTCGTCTGTTCCGCCGTCTGCAAAGTGAGTTCGGCAGCAAGGCGGGTGGTGCCCACTTTCACAACACACGCGGGCAAGGCTTGGCCAATGTAGTGGCGGCACTCGAGGCGGGAGTGAAGACGATCGACTCCAGCCAGGCCGGTCTTGGCGGATGTCCATATGCTCCAGGGGCGACCGGCAACATCGTGACCGAAGACCTCGCGTTTCTCCTTGAATCCATGGGACACGACACCGGGATTGACATTGATGCTCTCGTAGCAGCGCGCTCGATCCTGACCGAAGCCCTGCCCGGAGAAGCTTTATACGGACACGTTCAGGACGCCGGCCTTCCTAAGGGATTCAAGTATGCCGACGGCCGTAGCCCGAGCGCTGTGCAGCCCGACGGCTGTCTGAAGGGAGTTGCGCAATGAATGATCTGCAGCAGAATCAATCGCTGCCGTATAGCGGCGTCCGTGTGATCGAGATGACCCACATGGTGATGGGTCCTACGTGCGGGATGGTGCTCGCAGATCTCGGAGCAGAGGTGATCAAGGTGGAGCCTATTGCTGGCGACAGCACGCGTGCCCTCCGAGGTTCCGGCGCAGGCTTCTTCAGCACTTTCAACCGCAACAAGAAAAGCATCGCCGTCGACGTAAAAGATCCACGTGGGCTGGAAATCGTGCACAAGCTTCTGGGCAGCGCCGACATCTTCAGCGAAAACTTCAAGTCCGGAACGATGAACAAGCTGGGGCTTGGTTACGCCGCGCTGTCGAAGCTCAATCCACGCCTTATCTACGTCTCGCACAAAGGATTTCTCCCGGGGCCTTACGACCATCGCACGGCACTGGACGAGGTCGTGCAAATGATGGGCGGCCTCGCATATATGACGGGCCCCGAAGGACGTCCGCTGCGCGCTGGGACGAGTGTCAACGACATCATGGGCGGCATGTTCGGCGCCATCGGTGCGATGGCCGCACTCGCTCAGCGTGAACGCACGGGCCATGGTCAGGAAGTGCAGAGCGCGCTGTTCGAAAACAACGTGTTTCTCGTCGCGCAGCACATGATGCAGTTTGCAGTCACTGGCAAAGCCGCTGCGCCGATGCCAAGCCGCATCTCGGCATGGGCCGTCTATGACGTGTTCTCGGTCAAGAATGGAGAGCAGATATTTCTTGCAGTGGTGTCTGACACCCAGTGGGCGCTCTTCTGCGATGCGCTCGGGCTGGATGACCTCAAAGCGGACGAGCGGATCGCCACCAACAACCAGCGAGTCCAGGCGCGGGAGTGGTTGCTGCCCCGGTTGCGCAAGCACATGGAAGGGTTCAGCGCGGCGCAGATCAGCCAGATTTTCGAGCGGATTGGACTGCCTTACGCTCCGATCACCAAACCCCAGGATTTGTTTGACGATCCGCACCTGCTCGCCACCGGCGGACTCGCGGACGTCACGTTGCCGCCGGATGCAAGCGGAGCCGGAGAGCCTGTTAATACGAGAACCGCATTGTTGCCCTTGACCCTTGCCGGCGAACGGCTGCGTTTGCGCGCTGCGCCGCCGGCGCTCGGGCAGAACACGCAGGCGCTTCTCGAGGAGCTCGGATACACGGCCGACGACCTGAGGCAGTTGGCTGAAGCCGGCGTTGTCCGCTGTCAGGAATGGCAGCCGGGCGATCAGGCGAGCCCATCCGCAAACGAGCTTGCCAGCGCCTGAAGCCGCTGAGCGCAAGAAATCACCCGGCCGCGCCAATTCTTGCAGCGGACCGGCGAAGTTATGGAGACGACAATGACATCAATTTCCCCCGGCATGGTTTCCGACAGCCTCAACGCCAGTTCGATCGAACAGCAGGCGGTGCGCAAAGCAGCGTGGCGCTTTATTCCACTGCTCGCGCTCGCATACTTTTTCAACTATCTCGACCGTACCAGCGTTGGCTTCGCCGCTCTGACCATGAACAAGGATCTGGGGCTCACGGCGACCCAATTCGGCTGGGGCGCCGGCATCATGTTCGCGGGATATTGCATCTGTGAAGTCCCGAGCAACCTCGCCCTCTATCGCTTCGGCGCGCGACGCTGGCTTGCCCGCATCATGATCACGTGGGGCCTCATGGCTGCAGCGACCTCCTTTGCTGTGGGACCGAACAGCTTCTATGTGATTCGGCTGCTGTTGGGAATTGGTGAAGCGGGCTTCTTTCCTGGCGTGATCTTCTTCCTGGCCCTGTGGTTTCCCGCTCAATATCGCACCCGCGTGCTGGCGTGGTTCACCGTCTCCACGCCGCTTTCTTCTCTGATCGGGGCACCGCTTTCGACGTGGCTGCTCCATTTGGATGGCGTGTTGGGGCTGGCAGGCTGGAGGTGGATGTTCATCATCGAAGGATTGCCCGCGTGCGTAGTCGGCTTTCTCGTGCTCAAGATGCTCGCAGACCGACCTGCAGATGCCAAATGGCTGTCACCCGCGGAGCGCGACGCTCTTCAGGGCGCGTTTGACAGGGAAGGGTCTTCTAGCCGGAAGGAAAAGCACTTCGGTGCCGCACTCAGGGATGTGCGTGTCTACATTCTCGCGCTGATCTCCTTCGGTTTTACGATGGGATCGTATGGGATCGGCATCTGGCTGCCCCAGATGCTCAAGGCGCACGGGATGACCGTCGCTCAGACCGGATGGCTCTCTGCGGTGCCTTATTTCTTTGCCACGATCGCACTGCTGTGGTGGGCCAAACGTGTGGATCGCCGCGGAGGCGCCATTGCGAACCTTGCTGCCGGCCTGCTTATTGGTGGCGTGGCACTTGGTGTATCGACCCATTTCCACCAACTCGGGCCTGCAATGGTCGGCGTAACCCTGGCACTCATTGGCACGATTGCCGGACGAACAATCTTCTACACATTGCCCGCTCGTTTTCTATCGGGACAGGCAGCGGCTGGTGGCTTCGCCCTGATCAATTCGATTGGCGCATTGGGAGGCTTCGCCGGACCATACCTGGTCGGCTACCTCAAAGACAGTTACGGCACCTTCACGGCCGGAATGATGGGGCTTGCGATCGTGCTCGGCATCACGACTCTCTTGACCCTATCGCTGTATGCGTTCAACCGCGAGAAATGACTATGGACATGATCCATTCACGAGGCAGACGCAGGTTCCTCGCGGTTGCCGCTGCATCGGTTGCGGCCTCCGCCATCGACACCAGGTATGCGTTCGCCGCAGAGGACACGCGCAACATGAAGACGACCAGCAACTATCTCCCGGTACGCCCGGAATGGCTCGCGTCAGGAACTGAAGCCGCGATTGAGCCGGAGATGCCGATTATCGACGCGCACCATCATTTCTATGAGCGTCCCGGCTGGATCTACCTGCTCGACGACTATCTGGTAGACGTTCGCTCCGGACACAACATTACGGCGTCCGTATTCATGCAGGGGCTCACTCGCTACCGTCAGACGGGGCCGGAGGAGCTAAGACCCGTGGGAGAAACGGAGTATGTCGCGAACGCCGTTGGGGCGCTGCCCGCCGGTTCGCCACAGGTCGCAAAGGGCATCGTGGGTTACGCGGACCTTCGTCGCGGCGCTGCCGTGCAAAGCGTTCTGGACGCCCATATTGAGGCAGGCAAAGGGCGCTTCCGGGGCGTTCGGCATCTGGTCACCTGGGACGCGGATCAAACGCTGGTCAATCCGCTGTCTGCGGTTCCGCGCGGTCTGTTGCTTGACCCAAAATATCGTGAAGGTGTCGCGCAGCTGGCGCCACGCGGCCTGTCATACGACGCGTGGCTGTTCTTTCCACAAATTCCGGAACTATACGACCTCGCAAAGACTTTCCCTGACCTGCCGATCATCATTAACCATTGTGGCGGAATCGTGCGCATCGCCAGCTACGCGGACAAGCGAAACGAGGTGTTCGAAAGCTGGTCGCGGTCCATGCGTCAACTGGCACAGTTGCCGAATGTCTATGTCAAGGTTGGCGGCATGGGGATGCGGATCAACGGCTTCGACTTTGAAAAGGGTGAGCGACCGCCATCCTCTGTTGAACTGGCCGAAACCTGGAAGCCGTGGATGCATACATGCATCGAGGCATTTGGTGCGAGCCGTTGCATGTTTGAGAGCAATTTTCCTGTCGACAAAGGCTCGTACCCGTACAGCAATGGCTGGAACGCCTTCAAGCGGCTGACTGCGCAAGCCAGCGTTGGTGAACGTGCTGCGCTCTTCGGCGGGACGGCATCCACAGTGTATCGGCTTGCTTGAGCGAAATGCGAAGCACGAGCGACTAGGTGAATCTGGCGATGCGCATTCGACAATGCCGCTTCGTCCCGCATCAAAAGAAAACGCATCAACCGGGCCCACTGCGTCCAAAAAAGCGACCCACCAAACACGCAGAGAGCCCGGCACCAACCCGAGCGCCCCCTTAAAATGCGCTCTTTATGACCCCTCCGTCGGCCCGCAACGCAGCTCCCGTCGTGGCCGACGCAAGCGGACTGGCGACATAGGCCACGAGCGAGGCGACTTCCTGCGGCGTGCCGAATCGCTTGATGAGCGATGTGGGACGCACCTTCTCGAAGAACTCCTTCTCAAACGCTTCGAACGACTTGCCGTCGGCCTTGGCAAGAGACTCCACAAAATCGCCCACGCCCCGCGACTTCGTCGGTCCGGGCAGCACGCTGTTCACCGTAATGCCCGTGCCCGCAACTGCCTCCGCGAGTCCGCGCGCAACCGCCAGTTGCGCGGTTTTCGTCATCCCGTAGTGGATCATCTCTGCGGGAATCTGCACCCCGCTTTCGCTCGAAATGAAAATAATGCGGCCCCAGTCGGCCTTTTTCATCGCGGGCAAAAACAGGCGAGCGAGACGTACGCCGCTCAGGACGTTGACGTCGAAGAAACGCTGCCAGTCCGCGTCGGGAATCTCTTCAAACGGCTTCGGCTCGAAGATGCCCAGATTGTTCACGAGGATTTCCACGTTCGGATAGCGTCGTGCGAGTTCTTCTGCCGAAGCGGCCGTACTGAGGTCGCCCGCGAATCCCTGCACGTCGGTGCCGGTCTCCGCTTTCAGCTGTGCGACCACGTCATCCACGGATGACTGCGAGCGGCCGTTCACGATCACACGTGCGCCTTCCTGCGCCAACGTGCTCGCGATAGCGAAACCGATGCCGGCTGTACTGCCGCTTACGAGTGCGAGTTTGCCTGTGAGATTCAAGTCCATGAGTGAATTCCTTTCCGTGGTTGAAGTAAGTACGGCGGCGTCGAAGCTTTGATGCCGGATGCCGCCAAAGGGTTCACGTACGTGTAATGGATGCGCCACCATCGACCAGTGAGGCGGTACCGGTCACGAAGGACGAATCGTCCGAGGCGAGATAGAGCACCGACCGCGCCAGTTCTTCCGGCTTGGCGACGCGCTTCAGCGCGTGCAGCCCGGTCACGAATGCCTGCGATTCGTCGCTGTCGTTCATGCCGCGATACATCTCCGTATCCACGGCGCCCGGCAACACCGCGTTGACGCGCACGCCTTGCGCGCCGTATTCGGCGGCGAGCGCCTGCGTCAGGCCAATCAGTCCGGCCTTGCTCGCCGCGTAAGCCGCGGTACCCGGAAACGCGAACGAGTAACCGACGAACGTCGACGTGAAGATGATCGATCCGCCACCTTGCTTGAGCATTTCAGGTATCTGGTGTTTCGCTCCGAGGAACGCACTCGTTAGATTGGTCGCAAGCGCGGCGTTCCAGCCGGCTTCGGAAATGCCGGTGCTCGGGCCCATCTCGCCCAGCGTACCGGCGTTGTTGTAGGCGATATCCAGACGGCCAAAGCGCCCAACGGCAAGTTCCACCAGCGCCTTCGCAAACTCTTCCGATTGCACGTCGCCCGCCAGATATGCGGCTTCGCCACCTTCGCTTGCGATCTCCGCAGCCAGCGCTTCGAGTTCCGCCGCGCGCCGGGCGGCAATGACGACGTTGGCGCCCTCCTTCGCGAACAACTTTGCAGTAGCGCGGCCAATACCTGCACTGGCACCTGTCACGATAGCGACTTTTCCGGTCAAGCGTTGCATGTTCTCTCTCCTGATGCATTCGGCCAGTGCCCTATGCCTTGGCCCGTGGAAGCAATATAGGCTTCAGTCCCGATAGCGGAAAGGCCAAAAACATGGTCGTATCAGTCAGCTTTTGTGAATGATCGGAGTCGAGATGGACCGCTTGCGCGCCTTTGAAGTTTTCGTGACCGTGGTGAGCCGTGGCGGCTTTGGGCGCGCGGCGGAAGTACTAGGCACGTCGCCTGCCAACGTGACCCGCTATGTGAACGAACTGGAAACACACCTGGGCACGCGCCTGTTGAATCGCACGTCCCGCACGCTTTCTCTAACCGAGGGCGGCGAGACGCTGTACGCCCGCTGCAAATCCATTCTCGACGATGTCGCCGATACAGAAGGGCTGGTGTCGTCGGCGTCGGTGCAGCCACGCGGACGCCTGCGTATCAACGCGCCTGTGAGCTTCGGCATTCAATATTTGGCGCCGCTATGGCCGGAGTTCATGCGGAAATATCCCGGCATCGAAATCGACGTTGGACTGATCGACCGCATCGTCGATATCGTCGATGAAGGCTACGATCTCGCCATTCGCATTTCGCGTGCCGGTTCATCGAACCATGCAGCCCGCAAACTGGCGACATCGCAGAACATTCTGTGCGCGTCGCCGGACTATCTGGCTCGCGCGGGAGTGCCGGCGACGCCAGCGGACCTGATGGAACATCGCTGCATCGGGTACACGTATGCAGCCACCGGCGATGAGTGGCAACTGATCGATGCTGGCCGCAAGACCCACACGGTGAAGGTCGACTGTCACTTGCATACGAATAACGGCGATACAGCGCGCGCAGCAGCACTCGCCGGGCAAGGAGTGATCTGGCAACCCACATTCCTGATCGGCAACGACCTACGTGCCGGCACGCTCGTTCGCGTGTTGCCCGAGTATTGTCTGCCTGAGATCGACATACTCGCCATGTATCCGAGCCGTCGACACCTGAGCGCCAGGGTGCGGGTGATGATCGATTTCCTGGTCGATGCATTCGGCGGGACGCCGCCATGGGATCGGGACGACGAAAGCCGGACAGCCGTCACGTCGAGGGCCAGTTGAACGCGCGTCTGGAACGTGCGACCCACACATGCGGACGATGACGGTCTGCTGCCTCGTCAGTAGCCCATGTCATGCCGCAAGCCGAGCCTCGACTGACGACGACGTTCATCGCGGTTGGGAGGTCTCCATTACCGCGGCCATCGCTTCCTGGAGACGACGGCGAAGCTCACCGCGATCGCCCCTCCTTTAGCGTGGCTTTCCTCCGCCTCTATAAGGTCAGCGAGGCGAGAGCGACGGGAGCGGCGCTCGTGATCGGCCGAACAGCGCGGCGTCGAATCAGGTTCTCCCGTGTCGTCACCTGCCGTGACATCTGCAGGCATAGGCCCGTGTGATTGACGCCTGGAGTTTGTCGAAGCCATTTGATAGTCGCTCGCTGAAAGACGTACTCGCATTGAACAACTCGGCCATCGATTAGTAAAATGAATGATTTGATCAATACGATAACGGCAGAGAATGGAACTGAAGCTCTTAAGGACGTTTTTGTCCGTCGTCGAACTGCGTCATTTCGGGCGGGCGGCGGACGCTCTGCACATCAGCCAGCCGGCGTTGAGCAAGCAGGTTGGCGCACTCGAGGCGAGTCTGGGCGCGAAGCTGTTCGAACGGGGTCGTCACGGCGCAGAGTTGACGCGGTTCGGAGAAACCTTTTTGCCCGACGCACGCGCGCTCGTCGACGATGCGGACGAGATTCTCGCTCGTGCGAGAGAGGCAGGCAGCGGCAGGCGTGGGCAATTGCGAATTGGTATTTGCCTGTCGGTGCTGACAATTGCGCCGCAGATCATCGCCGACTTCCGCCAGCAATATCCGGGTGTTGCGATTGCATTGAGCGATCTGTCTTCCGATGAGCAATCTCGCCGCATTCTGTCGGGGAAGCTGGATGTGGGGTTCATGCGGGTGCTGTCGGTCGAGGGTCTTTCGTCGGTTCGCGTGATTGACGAAACATTGGCCTTGGCGTTGCCCCCCAGTTTTGAGCGAGTGCGTTTGCCTGCCGATTTCGGCAAGCTGAACGAAATGGGTTTCCTGGCGTTGCGGCGTGGGCGCGGGCCCGGACTCGCTGCTCAAGTCGACGCCTGGTGTCGCGAACAGGGCTTCGTACCCAATGTGACGCAACAAGCCGATGATGTGCAGTCCGTATTGGCATCTGTTGCCGCAGGCGTCGGCGTGGCATTTGTGCCGTCACGTGCGCAGCATTTGCTCCGGAACGCTACCGTCCTGCCGCTGCGCGGAGCGCACGCGAAGTGGCGTGTAGGGCTTGTGTGGGCGGATGCCCAGAAAAACCCGGTTACATCACGATTCGTCCCATTCGTGCGGGCCGCGTTGAAAAACCTCTAACCGTTCTTCCCGGCGTCGGCCTTGTATCGCAACCGACTTTCTGCGCATTGCATTTGCGATCAGTCCAGCTGCGCGTCAACCCGAATTCCGCCCGACCGTCCCCCGATTCCAGAACCAGGTTTCTGGGCCCTCGCGCCATGGCCAAACTTTGCCCGGTATGCGGCCGGACTCGTGAGCGCGATACGTCGGAAATGCCGGCGCATTGACTCCTCCGAGCCAAACCCTGCTAACTCGGCGACGCGGCCAATGGGTAATGCTGACTGTGCCTCAAGCATCTCACGGGCCACAGTCACGCGTTCACGCACGAGCCATTCGTATGGCGCCATGCCGGTGGCGTCATGAAATTGCCGCTGCAACGTGCGCGGACTCATTGCAGCCCGTTCTGCAAGCGAGCGCAGCGTATGCGGCAAAGCGGGATACTGGCGCACCCAATCCATCAATTTCGCGAGACGCCCGCTGTCGTCCTGCGGCATTGGACGCGGGACGAACTGCGCCTGTCCACCCTCCCGATGAGGCGGCACCACGAGCCTCTGTGCAACCCGATTTGCCACCGCTCCACCGTAATCGCGTCGCACCAGATGGAGCAGCATGTCCAGCCCCGCAGCGGAGCCCGCCGACGTGATGATCTGTCCTTCGTCCACATACAACGCATCCGGCTGCACGCGAATTTGCGGGTAGCGCTCCTGCAGTTTCGCGGCGTATCGCCAGTGGGTCGTCACAGTCTTGCCGTCGAGCACGCCGGCCGCTGCCAGCACGAACACGCCGGAGCAGATCGAGCAAAGACGCGCTCCACGGCGGTAAGCATTGCGAATCTTCTTAAGCAGTGCCTCGGGCGGCAATTCGTCCGCATCGCGCCAACCTGGCACCACGATGGTATCTGCGCGATCCAGCACCTTGAGCGTGTAGGGCGCAGCGACCGTGATGCCGCCCGCGGCGCGGAGCGGGCCTGGCTCGCTCGCGCAAACCGCGAATCGATACCAGTCGACACCGAGCTCTGGACGCTCGAGCGCGAACAGTTCGGTCACGCAGCCGAATTCGAAAGTACAAAGCCGGTCGTAAGCCAGCGCAACGACGAGATGACTGTCCATGGCGTGATGTTACCGAAGATTGACGATTGCGCCACTTATCCGGATCGCCGCTCGACGCCAGAATGGGGCTCCTGGATCAAATCGCCAGGCGCTATGTTCATCCGAGGATTTATGCAGAGTTCAAACATGTCGACTACCAACGCCGTCACCGCCGTGCCCCCAGCGGACAGCGCAGTCGCGCTTGCCCACTTCCGCGCGACGCTGCAATTCGAGACCGATTGCTCCGATGTCGCCAGCGCGCTCGCTGGCGGCACGCCCGGATTCGTGCTGCTCGATGTGCGCAGCCCGACGCTCTTCGCGCGGGGTCATGTGCCGGGCGCGGTCAATCTGCCACACGGCAAAATAGTCGAGTCCAAGTTGGTGAACTATCCGCCTGAAACGGTCTTCGTCACGTACTGCGCGGGTCCCCATTGCAACGGCGCTACGCGTGGTGCAATACGGCTTGCTTTGCTGGGGCGGCCGGTGAAAGTAATGATTGGCGGGATCACCGGATGGCTCGACGAAGGCGGCAGCCTCACTGTGAGCGAAGTGGAGTAGTGGCTTTTCTAGCTCGCCGTCAACGTTAGCTCCCGATTCGGAACGGACGATGCCTGCCCACGGCATCGTCCGACTGCTCCAGATCGCGTGGCGCGGTCATCCACCGCAAGGCCGCGCGTGTCCTCTGTAACTGCTCCTCAATAAGCCTGCTACTCGCGTCGCTCTAATCGCCCGCTCATCGCCGATTGTTGTCATCGAGACAACATGGTGAACACCTTCGCAGTGCTAGTGGCGTTCGCGGGCCCTACCTACAATGCGTCGCAGGCTCGGTCGAAAGGCGAGCAACCGAAGCGCGCGAGATTCGTGGTCGTGCTCGTGAGCCGCACCGTGCGGCTTACCCCACTTAATCAACAGGACTATTGAAGATGAGCGAAACAACCCGCAATGTGCAGTCCGTGATCGCCGGCCTTGGTAAAGAGGGTGCAGGCGAACTCGTGTCTTCCCGCTATGCCGTGCGCGTGGGCGCTGTCGACGTCGTGCTGATCAGCGACGGCGTTCTGCCGCTGCCGACCTCGACCATGTCCACCAACGTGAGCGAAGCGGACCGCAACGAATGGTTCGATGGCCGCTTCCTGCAACGTGACATGTTCGACTGGGCACTGAACGTCGCACTCGTGCGCAGCGGCGAACGCCTGATCCTGATCGACTCCGGCGTGGGCGATGGTTTCGAATACTTTTCTCGCGCCGGCCGGTCGGTGATGCGCCTGGAATCGGCTGGCATCGACCTGGCTGCAATCACCGATATCGTGATTACGCACATGCATATGGATCACGTCGGCGGACTGAATGTCGACGGCGTCAAAGCCAGGCTGCGCCCGGACGTGCGCATTCACGTATCGCGCGCCGAAGTGGAGTTCTGGAAAAATCCGGACTTCAGCAAGACGGTGATGCCGGAAACGGTTCCTCCCGCGCTGCGCAAGGCCGCTGCAAAGTTCGTCAAGCTATACAGCGAAAACATCGTACAGTTCGATCAGACCGTGGAAGTGGCGGCGGGCGTATCGGCACGCGTGACGGGTGGCCACACGCCGGGGCACTGCGTCGTGGACGTCGCATCGAACGGCGAGAAGCTGACGTTCGTCGGCGACGCGATTTTCGAAGTCAACTTCGATAATCCGCAATGGCAAAACGGCTTCGAACACGATCCTGAAGGAGCTGTGGACGTGCGCATGTCGCTGCTGAACGACGCCGCCAGAACCGGCGCTCTGGTGGCCGCAGCGCATGTCGCGTTCCCGTCGATTGGTCATATCGCAAAGAACGGCGACGGCTTCCGTTTTGTGCCGGTTCAGTGGGACTACTGATCGATAACTGACTATCGATCGTCGTCGTATAGATTGCAATGACGGGTGGCAGAAAACCGCCGCGAGTTCACGAGACTCGCGGCCGTTTTTGTGTAGAACGGGCCCGTGACGGGCAGGACGCGCCGAATCTTCACACGATAAACGATAGCGCGCGGTGCGCCGATCAGGCCTCAAGCGCGTTCGCGTTCGCTCAAAGCCCATGAGCATTAGCAATGCCACGCCGTTAGTAAGCATATCTGATCAAACAGCGGCATAGCCGGAACCTCTGCGCGTCCCCGCGGTCAATATGAAATGTCGCCCTTTTATCAGGGGATGCCAAATGACTGTCACTCAACCGGGGGCTGCGCCCCTCTCCGAAGAGGACGCGCGGCGGCAGCTGCGTCGCGCCGTCGTCGCCAGTACGATCGGTACTACGATCGAATGGTATGACTTCTTTCTCTACAGTACGGTTACGGGTCTCGTTTTCGCGAAGCTGTACTTCCCGCAATCGGATCCATTGGTCGGCACACTTCAAGCTTTCTTGATCTACGCGGTCGGCTTCATCGCGAGGCCGGTCGGTGCTGCCATTTTTGGACACTATGGCGATCGAATAGGGCGCAAGGCTACCCTGATCGTCACGCTCCTGCTGATGGGACTCGCCACATTCGCCGTGGCATTTGTTCCGACGTACGCGTCGATCGGCATCTGGGGCGCCGTGCTGCTTACCGTGCTGCGCTTCATTCAAGGCGTCGGCGTGGGTGGCGAGTGGGGCGGTTCCGTGTTGATGTCGATGGAATGGGCCCGCACCAACGCGCATCGTGGCTTCGTCGCATCGTGGCCGCAGTTTGGCGTACCCGCGGGGCTGTTCCTCGCTAATCTCGCCGTGCTGGCAATGAGCGCGATTTCGGGCGACGCCTTCGTCACCTGGGGCTGGCGTGTGCCTTTCTTTCTGAGCATCCTGCTGGTTGGTATCGGGCTTTATATCCGGCTGAACATCCTGGAGACGCCGATCTTCGCGAAGCTTCTCGCTGAGCGCAAGATCGAAAAGACACCGATGCTCGAAGTCCTGCGCCGCCAGCCGAAAGACATTCTTCTTTCGGCCGTGGCGCGTATGGCGGAGCAAGCGCCGTTCTACATTTTCACGGCCTTCGTCTTCACGTATGGCGTGACGACACTCGGGGCGTCGCGCGATCTATTGTTGACAGCGGTGCTGGCGGCTTCGGTGCTGGAATTCGGCACCATTCCGCTGTTCGGCCATATTTCCGATCTTATCGGACGTCGCCGCATGTATATGATCGGAGCCGCCGCAGCGGGCTTGTTCGGTTTCGTCTATTTCGCCATGGTCGACACCCGCAATCCGACGTTGATTTTCCTCGCGATCGTACTCTCGCTAGTGCCGCATTCGATGATGTACGGGCCTCAGGCCGCACTGATCGCAGAGTCGTTCACGGGGCGCCTGCGGTACAGCGGGGCGTCGCTCGGTTATCAACTGGCCTCGGTAATCGCGGGCGGTCCTGCGCCGCTGATCGCGACTGCACTATTCGCTTACTATCATTCCGGCTACGCAATCGCGGTTTACGTGTTCGTTTGCGGAGTGCTCAGCCTGTTCGCCGCTTCGCGACTCGGCGACTACACGAACAAGGACATTTCGCAGGAATACGACGAGCCGCGCTCGATGGGCGACCGGGGGCACGGTCATCGTCACGCCTGACTGTCAGGTGCGGCGCGGCAAAGCCCGCCGCATCGTGTAACTCGCGCTTTGCCGCCGGCGAAGCCGTTGCTGCGCTGCCGGTTTCCGACACCACGTAGTGTGAAGCGCCAACCCGTGCGTCTGTGAGATCATGCAAATCCCCATACGGATAGCGTTCTCACATGCCGACTTCCGCGTCCACCCACGGTAGTTCACTTTCGCTTGGCAGCGTCGGCACCATCCTTGCCTCGATGTTCTGCTTTGCAGTGGTCGATGCGCTGGCCAAGTCGGTTGCGCTGCAATATCCGGCCAACGAGGTCACGTTTTTCCGCATGCTTTTCGGCCTGTTTCCCGCCATTTTGCTGTGTTGCGGAGGAAGCCGGCCGCTGTCCGACCGCTTGCGGAATATCGACGTTAAAGGGCAGACCACGCGCGCGATCGCACTCCTCGGCGCCTCGGCTCTGTTCTTTGCCGGCCTGCCTTATGTGCCGCTCAGCGAAGCAGTCGCGCTTGCCTATTCGGAGACGCTGATCGTCATCGTGCTGGCCCCGCTAATGCTCAACGAGCGCTTGACGCCACGCGGCGCCGCAGCCGCAATTGTGGGTTTTCTCGGCGTACTGCTCGTGGTACGGCCCGGCGGCGCGCAGACGTCCTGGCTAGGGCCCGTGATCCTGCTGGCAAGCGCGTTTTGCGGCGCGCTCTCCATCGTCCAGATCAAACGCATTCGGCCGACCGACGACTCCGCGACCACCGTTCTCTTCTTCACGGCAATGGGCACCGTGGTCATGGGTTGCACGTTGCTCTTCAAATGGCGCACGCCTTCGGTGGACGCACTCCTCGTGATGGCTGCCCTCGGCGTCTTCGCGACCGCGGGCCAAATGCTGATGACGGTGGCCTTCCGCCGCGCGGACGCAGGCGCGCTGGCTCCGTATAACTACACGAGCATCGTCTGGGCGGCGCTTTTCGGCTATGTGCTGTGGGGCGAAACGCTAGAGCTTCTGTCGGTGGCGGGCATATTGATGATCGTGGGCAGCGCCATTGCGGTCGCGGTGCGCCGCAAAGCGCCCGAAGGACCTCTCGCCTGATGCGATGGCCTGCGGGCGCCGAATCAATGCAACTTGCGGCGACCCGGCGAATTGCGCTGCCGATGCAATTTGCACGAATTCGCCGCGATCCGCCGCCACTTTCCACTGTCGCGGGTCAAGCTACCTTGTAGCGCGGCGCCGGCGCATTGGTCGACAACAGCGAGAACATCGCGCGGCGCGCAGCCTCGTAGTCTTCCCACTTTTCAACCGCATGCAGTGACGGAATGGTGATCAGCTCGCCGCGATCGAAGCCGACCAGTGCTGCGTCGACCATGTCGTCGGCGGACATCACGATTGCCTTGTCGAGGTTTTCGAGCGGCAGGCCACCCGTTTGCCAGAACTCGGTGGCGGTTGCGCCCGGCAGAACCGCTTGCACCTGAACCCCCTTGTCGGCCAGTTCGTGCTTCAGCGACTGGCTGAAGGCCAGCACGAACGCCTTGCTGCCGCCATACACGCCGTTGAGAACCTCCGGCGCAATGGCCACGATGGACGCAATGTTGATCAACGCCCCCTTGCCACGCGCGACGAAGCCGGGCACGGCCGCATACGTGAGCCGCGTCAGCGCGCTCACATTCAGGTCGATCATGCGCTGCATTGCATCGACGTCGCTGTCGACGAGCGGCGTATGCGTGCCGACACCGGCGTTATTGACCAGAAGCGTAATGCTCGCGTCCTGTTTCAGTTTCGCTTCTACCGCTGCGAGCCCAGCTTTGTCGCCCAGATCGGCGTCCAGTATCTCGACGCTGCGGCGCGTTTCGGTCGTGATTCGACTGGACAGCGCGGCGAGGCGCTCGCGGTTACGGGCGACCAGGACGAGATCGTAGCCGCGCCGCGCGAGGCGGTCCGCGTAGATTGCACCGATGCCCGACGACGCGCCCGTAATCAGTGCAGTGCCCTTGTGTGCTTCAGTCATGATGTCACTCCTTTGCAATCAACCGTTGATGGTGTGAACGAATTCTGTCCCGTTTTGACGGCGACGCAAATGACATATATGGTTAGGTTTCAGGACATCCACTTGGACGGAGAACGGATATGCACCGCGTGGGATATTTGCTGAGCGACGGCTTTCAGGTCATGGCGATCGCCACGCAAGCTGTTTTCGAATACGCAAACCTCGTAGTGGGCGAGCCGTTCTATCAGGTGGAGAATTTTTCGCCTGCGGGCGGCGAGGTGCGTTCGTCGCTAGGTATGACCATGAGCACGAGTCCGCTCAAATCGCGCCGTCAAACGGATACGTGGATCGTTGCAGGCGTTAACGATCCGCTGGCATCGCCGGCGCCCCAAGACGTGCTCGCGTTCCTGCGCAAGACCGGGCCGCGCGCGCGGCGCATCGGCGGTATTTGCACAGGCGGCTTCGTGGTCGCTGAGGCGGGTCTGTTATCGCAGCGTCGCGCCACGACACACTGGGCTTACGCGCGTGAAATGCAGAAGCGCTTTCCCGACGTTCGCGTGGAAGACGACCGCATTTATATCGTCGACGGTCCGATCTGGACGTCGGCCGGAATGACTGCCGGGCTCGATCTCGCGCTTGCGATGGTCGAAAAAGATCTGGGCGCCGAAGTGGCGCGTTCCGTTGCGCACAAGCTCGTCATGCATCAGCGGCGCTCGGGTGGCCAATCGCAGCATTCGGAAATGCTCAACCTTGCGCCCAAGTCTGACCGCATTCAGAGCGCGTTGAACTACGCGCGTGAGAACCTGAGCCGGCCACTTACCGTCGATGAACTGGCCGATAAAGCGAACCTGAGTCCGCGGCAGTTCAGTCGTGTGTTCACGCTAGAAACGGGGCAATCGCCCGCGCGTGCTATTGAAAGCCTTCGCCTCGAAGCCGCGCGCCTGATGATCGAGCAAAGCCGGCATCCGCTCGACGTCATTGCGAAAGAGACTGGCTTTCGCGACCGCCGCCATTTGCGCGAGGCGTTCATACGCGGGTTTGGCGTGCCGCCGCAGGCGGTGCGTCGCGAAGTGCGTAGTGCAGCGTGAAAAAGACCGTGGTTCGCGGCGCAAAAGCAGAGCGAATCAGCTGACGTCGCCCGTCTCGCGTTGCGGACGGCGCACTGCGCGCACCTTCCCGCTGTTTCCGCCGCCGCAAAAGAACTGCCCGCTGCCATCGGATTCGAGACCTGACACGCCCACGCCCTCGGGCATCTCAAGGCTTTCCAGTACCTCGCCGGTACGTGGGTCGACGTGCCTCAACTCGCTTGCATCGTCTTCCCAGGTGCCGTGCCAAAGCTCGCCGTCTACCCACGTGACGCCCGTCACAAAACGGTTCGACTCGATGCTCGAAAGCACGACGCCGGTCTCGGGATCGACCTGATGGATCTTGCGCTCGCGATACTCGCCGACCCACAACGATCCCTCGGCCCATGCGAGTCCCGACGCGCCATTGCCTCCCGGCGCAGGGAGGCTCGAAAGCACGTGGCCGGTTGACGGGTCGATCTTGTGGATGCGGCCCGCGGCAATCTGAAACAGATGCTGGCCGTCGAAGGCTGTGCCCGCATCGGCGGCGATTTCGATTGCGCGCAGAGTCTCCCCGCTCGCGGGATCGAATGCGTTCAACGTCTTGCCCGTTGCAATCCAGACCTGCTGGCCGTCGTAGGTGACGCCAGCCACTTGCTGCACGTCCGGGAACGGACCGTATTCGCGGATGATAGTGGCGTTCGATCGATTCATGCTGCCATCCTAATTGAGCGTGACGGGCGAGGGGAGTAACAACGTTGTCGCGAATCCAGACGCTGGCGGGGCCATCCAGCGGCGCGCGCGGCCTCTGCCGAACGACTGGGCCTTGCCAACGGCGGCGAGCGAATCGAGTGCGCGCTGTACGGTACGCTGACTTGCGCCGAGTGCGAGCGCGAGCGCAGAACTCGACCACGACTCGCCATCCGCGAGCAGCGCGAGCATGGCCGCATGAGTCTCGTCGACGGGCCGCGCGAGTACCCGAACCTCTTGCCCGTCGCGCGGCGCCAATGCAAAGCCATGCGGCGTCGCGCTTATATCGGCCAACGTGCCAAGCACCATGCGGAGGCGGCCGATTTCCACTCGCAGACGCGCGCGGTGCGAGTCATCGGCATCTTTCGTTCTGAATGCGCGTGCGATCAGCGTGTCGCGCGATACATCGGCGGGCCATGCTTCGGCAAGCTGGTACGCGAGATTGAACAGTACCGGACGCCTTGCCAGCGAGACAGCCGTACCGGATTTCTGCACGACATTGCGACAGGCGTCGACCACGAACGCGTTCGACATTAACAGTGCTTCGACTTCATCGAGCAGCAACAGCCGCTGTTCGCCTCTTTCGATCAGGCGCGCGGCCGGCACGTTCAACGTATTCGATGCGCTCTCAACCTCGGCGATCAGCGCGGGAATCTCGGCAGCTCGTGCCGCACGTCTGGCTCGTGTGAAGGCGGCGCGAGCCTTGTTGGCCTGCAAACGCCGTAGCGCGATGCTCGCCACCATGAGCTGGTGTGCCGCTCGGAGCATGGGCGGCAAAGTCGCGGAATCGAATGTGCCGAGCATGCGCTCGGCCTCGTCGATATGTCCGATCAGAACAAGCCTGCGAACTTCCAGATAGCCCGCATGTGCGGCATTGGCACGGTCGCCGTGTGCTTCGAGCGTCGCGCGCGCAGCGCCCAGCGCTTTCGCCGGCCACGCAAGATCGCGCGACGCCAGCGCGATCTCTGCCTCCGCCACGACACACCTCGCGCGGGCCACGGCTTGCTTCGAACCGAACGCGCGCGCCGCGCTTCGCACGAGCGCCTTGGCCCGGATGAAATCGCCCAGTTGCGCCATCGCGATGCCGCGAAGCGCGAGCGCCGGCGCGTCGCCGCGTAACGCGACGCGCTTCAATGCGCCGAGCGGATCACCCGCTGCGAGCGCCTGAGCGGCGGCCTGGATTAGCGGGTCCATGCTGATTGAAATCGCGCCACACTTGTCACTCCCACCGTCCGGAATCCCGACACTAATCTAGCACGACCGCCAACCAGTACGTCGCATCGAAAGCGATCGAGCGACGAGGAAAACAGAACGGAGAGAATCATGACGACGACACATACGACCGGAACACGCGAGCAGTGGCTGGCAGCGCGCATCGATCTGCTCAACGCTGAAAAAGAGCTCACGCGGCGCAGCGACGAACTGGCGCGCCGACGCCAGGAATTGCCTTGGGTCCGCATCGACAAGACATACCGGTTCGAGACGGAGCAGGGCGTCGCATCGCTTGCCGACCTGTTTGGCGGACGCTCGCAGCTTCTCGTCTATCACTTCATGTTCGGGCCGGACTACAAGGCAGGATGCCCGTCATGCTCGTCGATCGCGGATGGTTTCGACGGCATCGCGATTCATCTGGCCAATCACGACGTGGCGCTGACAGCCATATCCCGTGCGCCGCTCGCGAAGCTGCAGGAGTACAAGCGGCGCATGGGGTGGACGTTTCCGTGGGCTTCGTCGGCGGGCAGTGACTTCAACTTCGACTTCAACATCTCCTTTACCGAGGAGCAACAGCGCGAGGGCACCGTCGAATACAACTATCAGCGCGGCCGTCATGCAATGGACGCGGTACCGGCGCCGGAGCCCGTCGCGCAATTCGCGGCGACTTGCGGTACCGACGCATCCACTTACGCGCGCGACCGGCCAGGACTAAGCGCCTTCGTTCTGGAAGACGGCGCGGTGTACCACACGTATTCCACCTACGCGCGTGGACTCGACGGCCTGTGGGGCATGTACCAATGGCTCGACCGCGCGCCGAAGGGCCGCAACGAAACGGGCATCTGGTGGCGCCGTCACGACGAGTACGCAATGGGCTGAGGTGCATGATGAAGCCCGTGCACGTAAGCCGATGCGGCGACTTCCCGACGCAATACCTCGACATGCGCGCTCCTCGTTCGCGCGCATTCTTTTACGGTGTCTGTGCGTTGCTGTTCGCAGTCTGCGCGGCGGCAACTGTCGTTGCATGCGGGTCCATGTCGACCATGGACGACATGCCCATGCCCGGCGGCTGGGCCATGTCGATGACGTGGATGCCCATGTGCGGCCGCACGTGGCCGGGCGTGGCGGCAAGGTTCGTCGGCATGTGGGTCGTCATGATGATCGCTATGATGCTGCCGTCGCTCGCACCCGTGTTGTGGCGATATGACGAGGCGCTTCGCAGAGCAGGGCGCGCGCGCGCAGCACTTATGACGTTGCTTGCCGGCGTGGGCTATTTCGCTGTGTGGGCCGCGTTGGGTACAGCGCTGTTTGTGTTCGGCGCGACGTTAGCGGCGCTTGTGATGCGCATGCCCGCGGATTCTCGCGTTGTTCCCATTGTGGCCGGCGTAATCGTGCTCAGCGCGGGCGCGTTGCAACTCACGGCGCTGAAGGCGCGTTATCTTCGCTGTTGCCGTCACGCGGCTCAATCCGGCCTTCATGCACTGCCTGCGCGCGCGGTCGCCGCGATAAGATATGGTGTGCGGCTAGGCCTCCATTGCTGTGTGTGCTGCGCAAGCTTGACTGCGGTGCTTGCCGTGGCCGGCGTGATGGATCTGCGTGCAATGGTGGCGGTCACGGCCGCTATTACGCTCGAACGCGTGGCGCCACACGGCGAATTCTTCGCGCGGGGCATTGGATTTGTGGTGATCGGCGCTGGCTTGTTTATGATCGTGCGAGCCGCCTTGCTCGTGTAAAGACTTGTATTCGACATCAAAAGAACTCACTCGATGACCCGATACGTTGCTTTTCTGCGCGCTGTGAATGTTGGCGGCACCGGCAGGCTTCCAATGGCTGAATTGCGAACCATGTGCGAAGCCGTTGGCTTCACCAATGTGCGCACATACATTGCAAGCGGCAACGTCGTGTTCGACAGCAAGCTTGCCGAGGCATCGGTGAAAAGCCGGCTCGAGCGTTGCCTTGAAGAGTACGCGGGCAAGCCGGTGGGTGTTGCGGTGCGAACGCGTGAGGAACTTGCGCAGGTGCTGACCGCCAATCCATTCAAGTCCGCCGCGCCGAATCGGACGGTCGCGATTTTTCTCGACACACCGCCGCCCGCCGACGCGCTGACTCACGCAAGCGGCCAGCGCGAAGAAGAAATGGCGCTCGGCGCGCGAGAAATCTACGTGCATTACAACAACGGAATGGCAGACACGAAGCTGAAAATCCCGGCCGCCAGAACGGGAACCGCACGCAACATGAACACGGTTGCGAAGCTGGTAGACATGGCGAACGAATAGCGCATGCAGGTTGCGGCATCGGTGGCATCGGCGGCATCGGCGGCATCGGCGGCATGAAAAAGGGCGGCACGCATGGTGCCGCCCTTCTATTAACTGCCAATTTCCAGATCAGCCGCCTAGCGCACCTTGCCCGCCTTCCACGCCGACAGCAACTGCTCGTACTTGACCGTCTCGCCCTTCGGCTTCTCGTTGGCGAGCTTCTTCCACGGCGCGTGTTGATCGGACAACCACTTCGACGGATCGCTTTGCGCATTCAGCTCCGGCGCACACACTTTCATGCCGGCGCGTTGCAAACGGGACAACACCTGGTCCATTTCCTTCGCGAGGTTATCCATTGCGGCCTGCGGCGACTTTTCACCGGCGACTGCCGTGCCGACGTTCTTCCACCACAGCTGTGCCATCTTCGGATAGTCGGGCACGTTGTTGCCGGTCGGCGTCCACGCGACGCGTGCCGGGCTGCGATAGAACTCGATCAGACCGCCGTACTTGTCCGCGTTCTTCGTGAAGTAGTCGCTATGAATGTCGGAGTCGCGAATGAACGTGAGACCGACAATCGACTTCTTCAGCGACACGCTCTTTGCCGTTACGAACTGCGCATAGAGCCAGGCTGCGGCGCGCTGATTGGGCGGCGTCGACTTGAAGAAGGTCCACGAGCCAACGTCCTGGTAGCCGTTCTGCATGCCGTCTTTCCAGTATGCGCCGTGCGGCGACGGCGCCATGCGCCACTTCGGCGTGCCGTCCGGATTCGTGACATTGCCGGGCTTGAGCATCGACGCGGTAAACGCCGTGTACCAGAAGACCTGTTGCGCGATCTTGCCTTGTGCAGGCACCGGGCCCGCCTCGCTGAAGGTCATGCCCGAGGCCTCGGGCGGCGCGTATTTCTTGAGCCAGTCGATGTACTTGGTCGTCGCATAGACCGCTGCGGGACTGTTGGTGCCGCCGCCGCGCGACACCGACGCGCCCACCGGATGACAGCCGTCCGGCGTCACGCGTATGCCCCATTCGTCGACCGGCATGCCGTTCGGGATGCCCTTGTCAGCTTCGCCCGCCATTGAAAGCCATGCGTCCGTGAAGCGCCAGCCGAGCGACGGGTCTTTCTTGCCGTAGTCCATATGACCGTAGACTTTTTCACCGTCGATGTTCTTCACGTCGTTGGTAAAGAACTCGGCAATGTCTTCATACGCGGACCAGTTCACCGGCACGCCCAACTCGTAGCCGTACTTCGCCTTGAACTTGTCCTGCAAGTCCTTGCGCGCGAACCAGTCGGCGCGGAACCAGTAAAGGTTGGCGAACTGCTGGTCGGGCAGTTGATAGAGCTTCTTGTCTGGCGCGGTCGTGAAACTCGTGCCAATGAAGTCTTTGATGTCGAGGCCAGGGTTCGTATAGTCCTTGCCTTCGCCTGTCATGTAGTCGGACAGCGGCACGATCACGCCGTAGCGATAGTGCGTGCCGATCAGGTCGGAGTCGGAAATCCAGCCGTCGTAAATACTTTGCCCGGATTGCATCGACGTCTGCAATTTTTCGACGACATCGCCTTCCTGAATGATGTCGTGCTTTACCTGAATACCGGTGATTTCGGTGAACGCTTTCGCGAGTGTTTTCGATTCATAGATGTGCGTGTCGATAGTTTCCGACACCACGTGTATCTCCTTGACGCCTTGCGACTTCAGTTTGGCAGACGTGTCGACGAACCATTTCATTTCGTCCATCTGCTGCTGTTTCGAAAGCGTGCTTGGCTGAAATTCGCTATCGACCCATTTTTGCGCTTCGGGCATGCCCGCTTGCGCCTGGTTCGCAAGGGCACCCGACACGATGCCTGCCACTGCGAGCGCGACGATCCGTCTCCTCTGTTGCATGGTCTTCTCCTGTGTCTTTCGTGCCCCTTAAATCTGGCCGGAGCCCGCTCGGGGCATCAGCGGAACCGGGAGTTGCCAGCCTTCATTGCATGTGTCGACTCGCTAGCCTTTCCACATGATCGCGAGCAGAACGAGCACCGAAGCCACGAATCCCGGCCACGAATTCGAGCCTTCGGCGCTGATGCCGATCCATGCGAGGTTCACATACGCCGCCGCGAGAAGACCGATGAACAGGCGGTCGCCACGCGTGGTCGAGATGGGCAGAAAGCCCTTGCGTTCAGTCGTCGGCGAGCGCAGTTCCCACATCGTCATGCCGGCCAGCATTACGACAATGCAGCCGAAGAAGAGCGCCACTTCGGGCGTCCAGTACATCCACGTGAACATCAGACTCTCCCCATCGCAAAGCCCTTCGCGATGTAGTTGCGCACGAAGTAGATCACTAGCGCACCAGGAACGATGGTCAGCACGCCCGCCGCGGACAACACGCCCCAGTCCATGCCGGCCGCCGACACCGTGCGTGTCATCACCGCTGCAATCGGCTTCGCGTTCACGGAGGTCAGCGTGCGTGCGAGCAGCAGTTCGACCCAGCTGAACATGAAGCAGAAGAAAGCCGTCACGCCGACGCCCGACTTGATCAGCGGCAGGAAAATCTTCACGAAGAAAGCGGGGAACGTATAGCCGTCGATATACGCTGTTTCGTCGATTTCGCGCGATACGCCCGACATGAAGCCTTCGAGAATCCACACCGCGAGCGGCACGTTGAACAGCATGTGCGCAAGCGCAACGGCAATGTACGTGTCGGTCAACCCGACGCTCGAATAGAGCTGGAAAAACGGCAGCAGGAACACGGCGGGCGGCGTCATCCGGTTGGTGAGCAGCCAGAAGAACATGTGCTTGTCGCCGAGAAAGCGGTAGCGTGAGAACGCATAAGCGGCAGGCAGCGCGACGAGCACCGACATCACCGTATTCATCAACACGTAGATGATCGAATTGATGTAGCCCCAGTACCAGGACGGATCGGTGAAAATGATCTTGTAGTTCTCGAACGTCACATGCTGCGGCAGTGTGGCGAACGTCGACATAGTTTCTTCGTTCGTGCGCAACGAGATCGAGAGCATCCAGTACAGCGGAATCAGCGCGAACAACATATAAACGACGAGCACCAACGTGCGCATCCAGCGGCGCTTATCCTGCATGTTCGTCTCCTTCCGCAGCGGGGCCGCCTTTGCCTACACGGCTCATCCAGTTATAGAGAATGAAGCACAGCAGCAGAATGATGAGGAAATAGATCAGCGAAAATGCGGCGGCTGGGCCGAGGTCGAATTGGCCGACGGCTTTCTGTGTCAGGTACTGGCTGAGGAACGTCGTGGAATCGCCGGGACCGCCGCCTGTCAATACAAACGGCTCGGTGTAGATCATGAAGCTGTCCATGAAGCGCAGCAGCACGGCGATCATCAGCACGCCGCGCATCTTCGGTAATTCGATGTAGCGGAACACGGCAAAGCGGCTTGCGCCGTCGATTTCGGCGGCCTGATAGAACGCGTCTGGAATCGCGCGCAGGCCCGCATAGCACAGCAGTGCGACGAGCGGCGTCCAGTGCCAGATGTCCATCACGAGTACGGTGAGCCACGCGGCCGTGGGGCTCGCCGTGTAGTTGTAGTCGAAGCCGAGGCTATTGAGCCAATAACCGAGCAGACCGATATCCGGGCGTCCAAAGATCTGCCAGATCGTGCCGACCACGTTCCATGGAATCAGCAGCGGCATGGCGAGTATGACGAGCGCCGCGGATGCGCGCCAACCCGAAGCCGGCATCGCAAGCGCGAGGCCCACGCCGAGCGGAATTTCGAACAGCAACACGCAAGCGGAAAATATGATCTGCCTGCCGAGCGCGTCGCGCAGGTCGGGATCGGTCATGATGTTGCGAAACCACTCGGTGCCGACGAACACATGCTGTGTCGGGCTGATAATGTCCTGCACCGAATAATTGACCACTGTCATCAGCGGCAGGATCGCGGAGAACGCGACGCAGATAAACACGGGCACGACCAGCAGCCACGCTTTCTGATTGACGGGCTTATTCATCGCGCGGCCCCTTCGGAGATGCGTGCGTCGATTCTTTCGTCGTTGCAGAAGAACACTGTTTCAGGCGCGGCGAGGCGCAGCCAGGCCGGTCCGTCGACCACCCGCACATGCGGCTCGAGCTTGGCGTTGAACAGATGGCCGTCGCATTGCGCGGTGACGAGTTGATAGTTGCCGAGCTGTTGCGCGCGCAGTACCTGCGCCTTGACCGCACCCGCTTCGCCTTCCTGTGCGAGCCGCACGAACTCGGGGCGAATGCCGAGTGTGAGCGAGCCGTTTGCATGCTCATGCGCGTGTCTTAGCGTGGCGAGTGTGTCAGTGTCCAGAGCAAGCCGTTGGGCGCCGATCTTCACGCCTTCCGCGTCAAGCTCGATTGGGCAAAGATTCATGCCGGGACTGCCGATGAAGTAGCCGACGAACGCGTGATCCGGCCGTAGAAAAAGCGCATCGGCGCCGCCCTTCTGAACCACGCGACCGTTTGTCATGACCACGACTTCGTCGGCGAAGGTGAGTGCCTCGACCTGATCGTGCGTAACGTAAATGAGCGTGAGCTTGAGTTGCTGATGGATCTTCTTCAGTTGTCGGCGCAGCATCCATTTCATGGCCGGATCGATCACGGTCAGCGGCTCGTCGAATAGGATCGCTGCGACGTCCTGACGCACAAGGCCGCGTCCCAGCGAAATCTTTTGCTTCGCGTCCGCTGCGAGGTTGCTCGCCTTATGCGGCAGATCCCGCGTCATGTCGAGAATTTCGGCGACTTCGTGCACGCGCTTCCTGACTTCGGCTGCCGGTATTTTGCGGTTGCGCAGCGGGAACGCGAGGTTGTCGAACACGCTCATGGTGTCGTAGATCACCGGGAACTGGAACACTTGCGCGATGTTGCGCTCGCGTGCGCCTAGCGCGGTCACGTCGCGTCCGTCGAACAGCACCTTGCCCTCGGAAGGCTTGACGAGACCGGAGACGATGTTCAGCAGCGTGGTCTTGCCGCAACCGGATGGTCCGAGTAACGCGTAAGCGCCGCCGTCTTCCCAGACCATGCTCATGGGTTGCAGCGCGTAGTCGTCGAGCGTCGCCGGATTCGGACGATACGCGTGCGCGAGATTCTGAAACTCAATGCGCGCCATAGGCGGCCTCCGGACTGGACACGAGCTTCGTATCCGCGCCGAACACAAACAGTTCGTCGGGGTCGATGAATATGTCGAGTTGCGTGCCGAGTTCGATCTGATGCACGCCTTGCAACTGCGCGACGAGATCGATGCCGCCGTTGAGCGTGTGCAGATGCAGATAGGTTTCCGAACCGCTCAGTTCGGCGAGTTCGAGCCGGCATGGAACGGCAATCGCATGCGATGTCTTCGCCGCAAGACGCAAGTGCCCCGGCCGGATACCGATGCGGCATGTGCCGTTCGCAGCGGTGCCGCGACGGATCGGCACGTCGATGCCGATCGGCAGTCTCGCGCTGCCGTTACCGTTCAGTTCGCTCGTGAGCATGTTCATAGGCGGATCGTTGAAGACGGCCGCGGCGTCCACGTCGACCGGTGCGTTGTAGACGTCGAGCGTCGGGCCGAATTGCAGCACGCGGCCTTTATCCACGATTGCCGTATAGCCGCCCAGCAGCAATGCTTCAAGAGGCTCCGTGGTCGCGTACACCACGGTCGTCTTGCCGTCCGCGAAAAGCGTGGCGAGTTCCATGCGCAATTCTTCGCGCAGCTTGTAGTCGAGATTGACGAGCGGTTCGTCGAGCAATACAAGCGATGTGCGCTTCACGAGTGCGCGCGCCAGCGCGCACCGCTGCTGCTGGCCGCCTGACAGTTCGCTCGGCCGCCGCTCCAGCAGATGCTCGATATGCAGTTTTGCCGCGACTTCCTGCACGCGCCGGCGAATTTCGGCGGGGTCGGTCTTCTGAAGCTGGAGCGGCGAGGCGATGTTCTGAAACACCGTCATCGCCGGGTAATTGATGAACTGCTGATAAACCATTGCAAGGTTGCGCCGGCGCACACTCACGCCTGTCACGTCCTGGCCGTCTACGAGCACGCGGCCCGCGCTTGGCCTGTCCAGTCCCGCCATGACGCGCATTAGCGTTGTCTTGCCGGCCTGGGTAGGACCGAGCAACACATTGATGGCGCCTGGCACGAGACGCAAATTCACGCCGTACAGATACGGTTGCCCGCCAGAAACGACACTCACTTGCTCCAGTTCCAGGACCAAATTGCTCTCCTTTCGGGCGCGAGATATGTCTGGGTGTCTGCGCCAGCCGCGGAGCCGGAGCTTCGCGGAGGCGTCAATTGGTTTGCACTCTGATTACACGCAGCAAACAGAATGTCCCTTTTGTTGGTTTGCGTTTAAATCGGGGTTAACCTTACGAAAGGCGGAAATAGAGAACCTAGTCGATTTGGGTGTTCGTAAGCACGACCAGCAGCCTTCGGTTTGCTCTGGATGCCCAACAATTGGGAAGGCGATTTACGCCGCTTCCCTGTCCGATTTAACCTTTCGACTTAGGTTTACGTAATAATCGGCCACGCTGCCGTTTCGATTCACTAACCATTAAAAATGCGCAGGTCATGGCTTTTAGCGAACCAAGGTCTCCATTTTTCAGGTGGATCGTCTCTTCGGCTCAAAACCTGAGCACCGAGAACCGGCAAATACTTCTCGCCAATCTTTTCACGCGAACGTGGTCAATCGTGTTCGCGTCGATCTGCGAAATCAGCGTCTGCGCCACGGCCTACTATCTGTATCCAAACCTGCTATATGCGAGTTGGACAGGCGCCGTTGTTGCGCTGCTCATGGTGCGTCTCTGGCTTATCTGGCTGTGTCGCCGCTGTAGTGCGCGGGATTTGCCCACGCCTACCTCCGCGTTTGTGTTCGCAAGTATTCTGTGGAGCGCGTTGTTTGGCTTCGGTAGTTTGCTGTGCAATATCAGCGGCGACGCGACGCTCTTTCTGCTTGGCAATGTTTGCGCCGTCGGCGTTGTCGGCGGGCTGGCCGGACGCAATGCGGCCACGCCGCGGCTGGTCATGCTGCAGATCCTCTTTATTCTCGGTTTACTGGGAGTCGGCGCCGCGCTGTCGCCCGGCTCAGGAAAACTCGTGCTGCTGTTTCAGGCGCCGTTCTGTGCCGCCGGTTTTCTGACCGTTGCGCTGCGCAGTAATCGCGATACGGTCGCGCTGCTGCTCGCGCGCGAAAACAGTCAGCGGCTTGCGCATCACGATAGCCTGACGGGCTTGCCGAATCGGGCGCGCATTAACGAACTGCTGCTGGAGCGCACGGCGGTAGGCTCGTCGCATCGCGAGCCATTGTTCGCCGTTCTATTGATCGACCTGGACGGCTTCAAGGCAATCAACGACAGCCTGGGTCATGCCGCCGGCGACCAGATTCTCCAAGAGGCCGCGGTCCGCTTGCGCGAAGTGCTGCCTGCCGCCGACATCGTCGGACGCCTTGCAGGCGATGAATTCGTGGTCATTTCAGAAGCACCCGACCCGTCCCGCGATGTCCGCGTGCTCGCGGACAGAATCGTCAAAACCTTGGCCCGGCCCTTCGCGTTGAGTGAGGCGCTCGTGCATATTGGCGCGAGTGTGGGCGTCGCGCTGTGTCCCGAGCACGCGACGACCGGGCCGCAATTGCTGATCTGCGCCGACCGCGCGTTGTATGCGGTCAAGCGCAGCGGCAAGAGCGCGTACGTCATTTTCGACGCGGAGCAACATGTATCCGACGAAAACCTGAGCCTGCTGCGCAGTGACCTTGAAGGGGCGCTGCGTTCGTTCAGCGGACTGCGCATGGAGTATCAGCCGATTGTCGATGTGGCCAGCGGCTTTGTGACGGGCCGCGAGGCGCTGATTCGCTGGAAGCATCCGACACGCGGCGAGCTGTCGCCCTCGGCCTTCATTCCGACTGCGGAGCGCACCGGCCTGATCCTCGCGCTCGGCGAATGGGCGCTATTGCAGTCGTGCAAGGAAGCGGTCATGTGGCGCGACAAGGTTCCGGTTGCGGTCAATGTATCGCCGGTGCAATTACGTGAAGAGACGTTTGCGTCGATCGTTGCGGGCGTGCTTCGCAAGACGCGTCTTCCGCCCGAGCGTCTTAACATCGAGGTGACGGAGACGGTACTGCTGAACGACGACGTCGTGACCCGGCGCAATATTTCGCGGTTGCGTGCATTGGGTATCGGCCTTGCACTCGACGATTTCGGCACGGGCTTCTCGACGATGTCGACGCTCGTGCGTTTCACATTCGACAAGCTGAAGATCGACAGTTCGTTCGTCAAGGAGTCGGTGCATCGGCGCGAATCTGCTGCGGTCGTGCGAGGGATCGTCGCATTGGCGCGCGAAATCGGTATGCCGACCACGGCGGAAGGCATCGAAACTGAAGAGCAACTCGACTTCGTGCGCCGTTCCGGCTGCACACATGCGCAGGGTTTTTTACTCGGCAGACCGGTGCAAGGCTGCGAGATCGCGCGCATCGACGAAAAGCTGCCGGCGCAGTCGGTGAATCCGGCCTAGGCGGTTTCGTGACCGCGGCGCAATGCGGCGCCTTTATCCGACAGTGAGGAACACGTGGACTCGACACTCAAATTCCAGCTACGGCTCACCGTCTCGCCAGAACTTGCCAGCGCATTGCGCGCCGATTCTTCCGGCGCGGCGCATGTCCCGCTTCAACGGATTTTGCACCACCATAACGCGACCGTAATTTGTCAGTACGACGCATTCGCGGATTATGTGAGCGAGGCGGAGCGGCTCGGCATCGAAAAATATCCGCTCTATCAGTGGACGCGCGAGACGATCGAAAACCCGGAGAAGAAAGCGAAGTACCTGCGCTCGTTCACGGTCTACGTGAATGGCGAACAGATCTACGACAAGCAAACCGCCGATGCAATGGAGACCGAACTATTAGCGCTATGCGGTGAGAGCGGCGCATCCGGCGGTGTTGAAAGCGGTATCGAGCGCATTTGGAAGTTCGATACGAATCCTGCCAGCAACCCGCAGCCTCCCAGTCGTTAGCGTTTGATCCGTTTCATTCAACTGTCACTGTTTCGCGACTAGGATCACTGGTCAAGCCGCCAGTCCTTCCTACCCACAAAACATAGACATGTCGAACACAAAAAACGCTAAGGCTTCGCCAGCCGATCAGGGCGCTTCCATCGTTTCGCGTCGCGGGTTCCTGAAGTTCGCCGGCGCATCGAGTCTCGCTAGTGCAGCCAACGCGCTGTCAACGGCGCGCGCCGCAGGCACAACGCCGGACGGCACACCGGAGCAGGTACACCTAACCTGGGGCAACGATCCATCCAATGAAGTCACGGTATCGTGGGCGTCGCTCGCGGCTGCCGTGAAGCCGCATTTGTGTATTGGCCGGGTTGGAGACGGCAAACGGATCGTACATGGCGTGCAGACCACGTACACCGACGGCCTCAACGGCGAAGTGGTATTCAACTATCACGCGCGTCTGCGCGATCTCAAGCCGGACACGAGTTACGAATACGAGGTCACGGCCGATAACGACAGCAACGCGGCGCAGCCCTTCAGCGGCAGCTTCCGCACGGCACCGCGAGGCCGCGCACCGTTTCGCTGGACGAGTTATGGCGACCTCGCCACGCCGAATACCGGATGGGTGCTCTCGTCGCCGCAAAGCCGGTTCGCCGTGCAGGCGGTCGAGCGCTTTCAGCCGCTCTTTCACCTGCTCAACGGCGACCTTTGTTATGCAAATCTGAACCCGACACAGCAGCCGGAAGTGTGGCGCGACTTTGGCAACAACTGTCAAACTTCAGCCGCGAATCGACCGTGGATGCCATGCCCCGGTAATCACGAGATCGAGTTTCACAACGGCGAGCAAGGGTTCGCGTCGTACCTCGCGCGTTACGCGTTGCCTGACAATCACACGCGATTTCAGGGGCGCTGGTACAGCTTCCGCGTGAGCTCGGTGCTGTTCATTTCGCTCGATGCCGACGACGTCGTCTATCAGGACGCCGCTGCGTTCGTGGGCGGGCCGGCACCGCTCGTGCCGGCAGCGAGCACCGGCAATCCGCCGATCGAGCCTGGCACGTCCTTTTATGTGCGAGGCTACAGCGGCGGCGAGCAAACGCGCTGGCTGGAGAAGACGCTCCGCCACGCGGCCCAGGACGACGACGTCGACTGGATCGTCGTGCAGATGCATCAGGACGCGTTGAGTTCTTCGAAGACGGGCAACGGTTCGGACAAAGGCATCCGCGAAGCCTGGCTCCCGCTTTTCGATCGTTATGGCGTGGACCTCGTGCTGTGCGGCCACGATCACGACTATGAGCGCAGCTATCCGGTGCGCGGCTGCAATCACAACAAGGGCACCGACATCGCCACGGGTCGTCCGGTCGATCCATTGCAGCCCAAGCCGGTCATGTCGGCAATATCCGCTGGGGCGTCGACATTCGATACGAGCCACGGCACGATCCACCTGATTCTCGGCGGCGGCGGCACGAGCGCACCGCTCGACGTGTATGGCCTCGACGCGGGCACGGGCCTGCCGCAAGCGCGCATTTTCACGCGGCCTAACCGTCCGGTTCCAGGCAGCACGGCGGGCACGTTCGTGCGGGCAAGCGCCGATGCGGTGGAAGACGCAATCTGGTCCGCGCAACGAGACACCGGCACCGGCTACGGCATCGCCGTGTTCGATCATGAGCCGGGCCATCCGGGCGGCGAGACGACCATCACGATGAACTACTATCACGCACCCGGCGCGGACCAGACGCCTACATCGAACTATGAACTGTTCGAAACCATCGAGCTGAAGAAGAAACGCAAGCGCTGACGCGCGAGCCGGGGAGAGGCAAGAAGCAAGGGGAAGAGACGGCGCGGCAGGTTTTGTTACACGTCTTACCGGTACGCGATGAGGCGGTTACAGAAGCCTTTCGAATCGCCGGTTATACTCGCGCCGTCTCATAAAAACCAAAGACCTCTTATGTCGAAGCGAATCCTGAAAATTGTGGCTGTTGCAGCGCTCACGAGCGCGGCGTCGTTGTCGGCTGTGGCCGGCGATATGAACAATGCGCTTGGCGGCGCGCTCGGCGGCGTAGCGGGTGCGGCACTGGGCGGCGCGGTCGGCGGCAGCACGGGCGCTGTGATCGGCGGCGCCGTGGGCGGCGGCGCGGGCGGCGCGGTGACGTCGAACCGCCGCGAGCGCACGGGCGCCATCGTAGGCGGCGCGCTGGGCGGCGGTGCGGGCACCGCGGCCGGCAACGCCATGGGCGGACGTGGCGGCGGCCTGATCGGCGCGGCGCTAGGCGGCGGCGCGGGCTCCGCGCTCGGCGGCAATATCTCGCGCTCGAACTCGTATGCCGACGACTACTCGCGCGATTACCGCTCGGGCAAGAAGCATCATAAGCATCGGCATTACGACTAAGCGGTACGCCTGAGTGCTTCGGGACCGCACCGGCAATACACGTGCGGCCCGGACACTTACGCCTTCGAAGATCCCGACGTAAACGCGAGCACCGCTTCCTTGAAGCCGGCGCTGCCATACACTTCTTCGATCAGGTCGTCATCGTCGAGTCGTTTTTCGACTACGATGCGGCGCAAGCTCTCCTTCACGGCTTTCTGCGTGACGGGCGAGAGCGCCATCAACCGCTCTGCGAGCGTACGCGCCGCTTCCTGCAACAGGCCAGGCGCGCAGACCTGATAGACGTATCCGCAGGCCAGCGCTTCGTCGGCCGTCAGATAGTCGGCGAGCAGCAGCATTTTTTTGACGCGCGGCGCGCCCAACGCCGCCTGGAGCCGCGCGATGTTGCGCGATGAAAGCGTATTGGACAGCGTCTTGGCAATCGGCGCACCAAAGCGCGATGCGTCGCTGCAAACACAGAAATCGCAGGCCGTGGCAAGCGCCAGACCGCCACCCACGGCCCAGCCGTCTATCACCGCGATGGTCGGCTTCGCAATTCGCTCGACCGTGCCGATCACGCGCTCGACGAACGCTTCGTATGCAACGCCGTCGCGACCATCGCGGAAGCCCGTGAAATAGCCGATGTCCGTGCCGGAGATAAAAGACTTGCCGCCGGCCCCCCGCAACAGAATGCAGCGCACGCTGCTATCCGCTTCGCACTGCGCGACGAGTGCGAGTAGCGACTCGTACATGTCGAGCGTCATCGCGTTGTGCCGCTCGGGTCTGTCGATCAGGATCTCCGCCGCGCCCGAAGGGTCGACGCTCAGGCTGACCAGTTCGCTCATGATGCGGCTCCGTTGATCTCCGCAAAGATCTCGTCGTTATGTTCACCGAGCAGCGGCGGATGGCGGCGCACGGTCGGCGGCGTGCCGAGCAGCTTGACGGGGAAGCCGATGTTCTTGACCTTGCCCTCGTTCGGATGATCGATTTCCATGCACATGTGGCGATGCCGGGCGTGGTCGCTTTCAAACGCTTCGGGATACGAAAGAATGGGACCGGCTGGTATGCCCGCAGCGAGCAATATGTCGACCCATTCGTTGCTGTCGCGTTTGCCGAATTCCTGCTCCAGCACTTCGATCATCGCCTCGCGATTTTTCAGACGCAGCGACACGTTGGCGTAATCGGTATGATCGATCAGATCGGGCCGCTCCAGCACGCGGCACAGCTTGGTCCACAGTTTCTGGTTCGTCGCGCCCATGACGAAGTAACCGTCCCGGGCCTTCACCGCCTGATAAGGCGCGCTCATCTTGTTGCTCGTGCCGAGCGGCGTCGGCGGCACGCCCGTGCCCCAGTAGTCGGACATGTCCCAGATCGAGAAGGCCATGATCGAATCGAACAGCGACGCGTCGATATGCTGGCCTTGCCCGGTCTTCTGCGCACCGATATAAGCCGACAGGAGACCGTACACTGCAAACATCGCGCAGCCAACATCGGCCACCGGCACGCCCGCCTTGACAGGCTTGCCGCCTTTGTAGCCCGTCACACTCATCACACCGGACATGGCTTGCGCCATCAGATCGAAGCCGGGCCGCGACGCCCAGGGCCCGCTTTGCCCGAAGCCTGAGATGCTCGCGTAGACGATCTTCGGGTTGATCGCCTTGATCGACTCGTAGTCGATGCGCAAACGCTGCACGACGCCGGGGCGATAATTCTCCACGATCACATCGGCCGTTTTGGCAAGCTTATAAAACAGCTCGCGCCCCTCGTCGCTCTTCAGGTCGAGCGTGACGGAGCGTTTGTTGCGGTTGAGATTAAGAAAGCCCATGCTGTCGGGGCCCTTCATCTTGAAGCCCATTGAACCGCGGGTCTGATCGCCTTCTGGCGGTTCGACCTTGATGACATCCGCGCCGAGGTCGGCGAGCATCATGCAGGCGAACGGGCCCGCCATGACCTGACTCACGTCCAGCACGCGAATGCCTTGCAGTGGGAGATGCGCAGATTGCGTCATGTCGAGCTTCCTCCTCGGATAAGTGGTGTGTTGTAGCTCCACTGTCGCCGAGTGCGACGGCCGCCGCAAGAATCGCCGCGTCATGGCTGGTTTCGCGGTTCGCGAAACCTTCGCCCGTTGTTTGGCTAGGCGCCGCCCTCCAGCAATTGAGCCACGACGTTGCGCAGCGTTTGCTCCTGAGCGTGTCCTTCGACGCAGGACAACACGTAGCTACGCCGGGACCAGTCTGCGTCGAGCTCGACCGAAGCGAGCGAATCCTCGGGATGGAAGCTCTGTAGAACATCGGGCGGCATCAAGCCGACGCCGAGACCGTGGCGCACCATGGCGAGCATCGTGTCGAAGCCGTTCACCGTGAAGTTGTTCGGGAACAGCCGCCCGCGGCTGCGATATGCGCGCTCGACCGCGGACAGCACCGCCGAGCCTTTGCCCAGACTCACAATGGGAAGGTCGAGAATGTCGTCCACGCCCACGGGCTCCCGCTCGAATGTGAAATGTGCGCGGCTATAAACCAGCACGAGCCGATCCTCCCTGTACGCGAACTTGTCCAGATCCAGGAAGCCGCTTTTCTTCTCGTAGATGCCCACGTCGATCACTTTGTCGCGCAGCAGTTGCTGCACGATCTTGCTGTTTTCCTCGACGATTTTCAGCGCGATCCGAGGGTACTTGCGCTGGATCGCGGCGATTTCACGGGCGAGGAACTGGATGACAACCGCTTTCGGCGCGCCGATGATGATGCGTCCGTCGAGCCCATGATTGAGCGCCTGTGCGTCGCCTTCCATGCGGTCGATCAGGTTGTCGATCTGCCGGACATACGCCAGCAACTTCGCGCCTGACTCGGTGATCTCCACGCCGTGCGGCACGCGCCTGAAGAGCTTCGCGCCAAGTTGATCCTCCAGGTCCGACACGCGTCGCGACGCTGCCGCGACTGCCAGGCTCAGCTTGTCGGCAGCGCGCGAGATGCTGCCTTCTTCCGCAATGGTCAGCATCAGCCGGACGGTTGTCGTGTCGAATTTCACTTTGTCTCCACTTGTGTCGAACGAGGATGGGCGCGCGTCGCCCGATAGTTTAGTGTGCCGCGACAGGCGGCATCCGGAACCGGTGCGCCGGATGAACGCCGCGCACCGATCGCCGCATCGACCATGGTGTTCTGACGGTAACGATAACGAAAACGCTATCGCCACATACCGTTTCGACATTGGAGCTCTCGCGTTTGCGTCCGTACACTTGTCATTCAGCATGTGCATACAAGTACAGCGCCACGCTGCACCGCACATGCATACCGACAACGACGAATGGTCTTCAACGGCCATCTTGACGGAGACACGTTTTGGACAAGCCCACCAGTTCGCTCACGGCCGCCGCAGTGCGTCCCGCCCGGTTCAACTTTCGTTGGCATGTGCTCATCTGGTTGCTGATCGGCGGGATTATCAACTACATGGACCGCGCGAGTCTTTCCATTGCAGCGCCGGGCATGATTCAGGAACTCGGCCTGACGCGCACGCAGATCGGCCTGCTAGGCAGCGTTTTTGCGTGGACGTATGCGGTGATGCAATTGCCGGCGGGCTGGGTGATCGACCGCTTCGGCGCGAAACGCGCTTATGCGTTCGCCATGATCTGGTGGAGCGTCGCGACGTGGCTCACCGGCGTGGTCGGTTCGATCTCCGGACTCATCGTGATGCGCGCGTTGCTCGCGGTGGGCGAGGCGCCGTGCTGGCCGACGTCGGCGAAGATCACTGCCGCGTGGTTTCCGGCGAAAGAGCGCGGCTTTGCGACGGGCGTATGGGATTCGTCTTCAAAGTGGGGACCGGCCATCGCGCCGGCCATGCTCGTCGCGCTGATGGTCGCGTTCGGCTGGCGCTCGCTCTTTCACGTGACGGGCGCTTTCGGCATTGCGTTTGCGCTGCTGTTCCTGATGTTGTATCGCAACCCGATGGACAGTAAGCGTCTCTCCAAAGACGAGCTCGAATACATCGAAGCAGGTGGCGGCGGTCACGAACGGTCGCTCGTCAATTCAAAGCTGCGGTGGCGGTCGCTGTTCGCGCGACGCAGCGTGTGGGGCATGATTCTCGGCTACTTCTGCACGATCTGGCTGTGGAATATCTTCCTCGTGTTCTTGCCGCTCTATCTGCTCGACCGGTTCCATATTTCGTTCGCGCAGCTTGGCGTGTATGCGGGCATTCCCTGGGCGGGCGGCGCCCTCGGCGAGATCGCGGTCGGTTATCTTGCGAAGAAGATGGCGGACCGTGGATTCGCGTCGCCGATTGCCGCGAAACGGTTATTGATTGCGTGCTGCGCGGTGGGCGCCGCCGTGTGTGCAATTGCGTTGCCGTTCACTCACGCGTTGAACGTTACCCTCGCATTGTTCACCGTCGGGCTCGCATTCATTGCGGCCGTGGTCGGTTCGGCGTGGGCGCTGGCGGCGGACATTGCGCCGTCGTCGATGATCGCGTCTGTCAGTTCGATCCAGAACTTCGGCGGATATTTTGGCGGTGCGTTCTCGCCGGTCGTCGCTGGGTTCATCGTGGACCGTACCGGTTCCTATGCGCTTGCCTTCATCTCGGGCGGCGCCATTGCCGGATGCGCGGCACTGTTCTACTGGTTCATGGCTCGCGAACCGATTCTGGAGGACGAGGCTGCGTGAACGAGATGGCTCGAGAAAGGGGCTGTCTTGCGGGGAATGACAGGCCGAACGTCGGGAGACTGAGCAGCCACCAGGTAGCGTCGACGGCATCCAGCGAGAAAACCGCCGGATGCCGTTTCACATGAAGATGCGCGCCCGAACATCGAGATTGCTGGCGCAGCCCAGGCGGCCATCCGCTCGAGCAGTCGGTGGCTATTGCGTGCCCGGTTGCCTCTGAGCGCCTGAAGCGGGCGTCACCCGAGCCGACTCCTTGACCAGCTGATCGGTCATTGCAGCCGCGACAGGATTCGAGTTGCGCCGATTGATCGGCTCCCGATCCGTCACGGACGACGGCGGCGGTGTCGGAGACGCGGGCGGCGGTGGCAACGACGGATCGAGCTTCGCGGATTCGCGGACGAGCAACTCCGTCATCAAGGCGCCGACGTCGCTGGAACCATGGCGACGCAGATCTTCATGGCTCCGCGCGTCGTCCGCATGCTGCGTGGCCTTAGATCTGGCGCTGTAGCGCTGAGGCTGCGGTTGCTGTTGAGGCTGCGATTGAGGTTGAGGTTGCACCTGCGTCTGCTGCACCTGCGTCTGCTGCGCCTGCGGTTGTACGGGCTGGGCGACTTGTGCTTGAGGTTGCATCTCCGCCGCTGGGATATTCGCCACTGTGGCAGCAGGTGCCGCCGTGGCTGCAGGCGTCGTCGGCATAGGTGCGGCCGGTGCGGGCGCCCGCACATCGCCGCCACTCACAATCGTGCCGCTATTGGATTTAGCGCTCGCGTTCGCATTAGCGTCCGGCGAACCAGGACGCGCGATACTGCCTGCGATCACATGGCTTTCGCCGTAGGAGCGCGACTCGGTCGTGTCTGGCGCGGTCAAGGCCGCCTCGGCTGGAGGCGCCGACTTCCTGTCCTCACGCGGATAAAATAAATAGCCGCAGACCACCAGGTCCGCTAGCACCAGACCGATAATCAACGTCTTGCCGGTATTCGTCATATCTAAACTGAAGCTTCATTCAAGGCAGTGTAAGGTCCATGATAAACGACGACTCGTTGCCTCACCGTGACGCACTCGGTTGCAAATCATGCAGGAGCGGCCAGGCGTCGACGCATTACGTGGATCGTACGAAGAGTTTCTAGAGAAGTCGGCTATTTGTCACCCGCCGTTATTCAACGTTTCGGGCCATCTTTTTTTGAAGTGTGGCGCTATTTGTAGAGGCGACTACCGGCGCTTTGCTGGTTTTCCGGAGAACCCGCAACACATCGGGGCGTTAGAGGCGCCCTGGGCATTCTCTGTTACGCTGCTCGACTCATCGCCAACACGTAGAAGGAGCGTCAAATGAGCAAGGGGTATTGGGTAACCACGTATCGCAAGATCAAAGACCCGTCGAAGCTGGCTGCCTACGGTCAGTTGGCGGGCCCCGCCGTCGCCGCTGCCGGCGGCAAGTTCCTCGTGCGCGGTGTCGCGGACGAAGTTCACGAGCAGGGCCTGAAGGAGCGGACGGTGGTGATCGAGTTCCCGTCGTATGAAGACGCAGTCGCCGCGTACGACCGCGACGACTACAAGAAGGCGCTCGCGGCTTTGGGCGATGCGGTGGAGCGCGATCTGCGGATCGTCCGCGGCGCCGAGTAATTCGCTGAGAGTGCGCTAAATAGTGCTGTTTATGGCGGCCGACACCTCGACCGCCGTGACTGCACTTGGGGCAGGGCACAACAGCGCGGTCCGCAAAGACCTATTTCACCGCGCCCAACGCCAGCCCTTTCACCAGATACCGCTGCAACCACGCGAACACGATCGACACAGGCAACGTCGCGCAAAGCGTAGCGGCCATCACGAGATGCCATTCCACCACGTACTTGCCGGCGACCATATCGGTCACCTGCACGGTGAGCGTCTTGTTCTCCGGCGAGCGGATCAGCGTGTACACCACCGCGAACTCGTTCCAGGCGTTGATAAACGTGAAGATCGCCGTGACGACGATGGCGGGCACGGCAAGCGGTAGAAACACCTTGAAAACGGCCTTCGTGCGACCGCATCCTTCGAGCCACGCTGATTCTTCGAGATCGCGCGGCACCGTTTGGAAATACGACGACAGCATCCACACAGCGAATGCAATATTGAACGCGGCATAAGAAACGATCACGCCGATTTTCGAATCGACGAGATTGCCGTCGCCATAAGGAATCATGGCCGCGAGCCTGAACAGGCCGACCACCAGCAGAATAGGCGACAGCATTTGCGTGACGAGCAGGAACTGGCGATACGTTCCGCGTCCGCGAAACGGGAACCGCGCCAATGCGTAAGCCGCCGGCAAGCTCACTGCGAGCGCGAGCAGCGTCGAAAGCAAGCTGATTACCGTGCTATTGCGCAACGCCACGCCAAAATTCGCGGCTTGCCACATATCGACGAAATTGCTCCATTGCCAATGCACCGGCAGCCAGCGCGCCGGATATACGAAGATCTCCGAAGCAGGCTTCAATGCGGTGAAGAGCATGACGGCGAACGGGAACAGCACGACCACCACGAGCGGCGACAATGCGAGCCAGCACCACAACGAGCGTTTCGCTTTTGCGCTGAGCGTCATGACGGTTCTCCTTCTTTCGCGGGCTGCAAGCGCAGATACGCCATCGAGAAAACGAACAGCATGACCAGCATGATGAGCGAAACGGCCGCGGCCTCGCCTGGACGTCCGAGCCTGAAGCCCAGTTCATACAGATACGTGACGAGAATATGCGTGCTGTTGTCGGGTCCGCCTTGCGTCATGACCCAGATAATCGGAAACGAGTTGAACACATAAATGACGTTCAACAAGATGGTCATATTGATGAAGGGCCGCAGCAGCGGCAGCGTCAGCTTGCGAAACTGCTGCCATGCGCTGGCGCCGTCGATGCGCGCCGCTTCGTAGATGTCGCCTGGCACCGATGACAATCCGCCGAGCAGAATCGTCACAGTAAACGGGATGGATACGAGAATGCCGACCGCGATCTCTACCGGAAAAGCGAACTCGGGCGTCGCGAGC
Organism: Paraburkholderia sp. 22098; assembly: GCF_052045935.1. NCBI lineage: Bacteria > Pseudomonadati > Pseudomonadota > Betaproteobacteria > Burkholderiales > Burkholderiaceae > Paraburkholderia > Paraburkholderia sp. 22098. Next base: position 275,328 of record NZ_JBQEPV010000006.1, read on the forward strand.
CAGTGAATCGGTCCGCCGATCAGGCCGAGGCGCTGAAGCGTGACGTTGACCATGCCGTAGTCGTCGTTGAAGGCCCAGCGCCACACAACGGCGGTCATCGTCAACGAGACAGACCACGGCAGCATGACGATCGTTCGCGCGACGCCGCGTCCATAGAAATCCTGATTCAGCACGAGCGCAACGGGCACGGAAATCAGCACCGTGCCGCCTACTACAAACACGGTCCAGACTATCGTGCGCCTCGCTGCCGCGAGAAACGCGGGATCGCCGAAGATCGTGTAAAAGTTCTGCAGGCCCGTGAAATCGCGAATGGCGCCGAAGCGCGACACCTCATGCAGCGATTGCCAGACAATGTTGAAAATCGGATAGCTGATGATAAAAAGCGCCAGCACGAGGCTCGGCGCAATCAGCAACCAGGGCGCTTGCAGGCGTGAAGACGCGGAACGGCTCATACGTGCTCGATCGTGAGACGCGCCTACACAACGGAGCGGGCGCGACGGAATGGGCCGGATAGTCGATAACGGTCGATGACAGTCGATTACGGCCAGCATGATGGTCGGAATGCGCGCCGCGCGTTTCTATCCGGCTGCTATTGCAGCCGCGCGGCGTGCGTCCCGTGTACAACGAATTACCGCAACCTCACCGCGTAGCGCCGCTCAATGACCGAGCGACTTGTTGGCTTGCGTGGCCGCCGCATTCAACGCGTCAGCGGGCTTGGCTTTACCCAGATAGATCGACTGCATTGCGTCGGTCACGGCCTTCGCGGTGTCTTCCCAACCTGTCACGGTCGGCGCGAAGCGGGCCGTGGGCAGCAGTGCGACGAATGCTTTGGTATCCGGATCGTTGAACGCCGGGTCCGACGATTCAGCCTTGGTGGTCGGCAGGAAGCCCTCGGTCGTCGTGAACTCGACACGCGGTTCCTTCGTGAACAGATAGTCGAGGAACTTCCATGCGGATTTCTTCACCTTCGAGTTTTTGAACATCACGATCGAGTCCGTGACCGCGTAGGTGGCGTGAGTGGTGCCCATCGGAATCGGATCGATACCGTACTTCAGGTTCGGCGCTTCCTTCTTGATCTGTTTAGCGAGGAACGGTGCGGAGATCATCATCGCAACGCGGCCCTGCTTGAAGAGGTTCTGCACGTCTTCACGGCTATAGCCGGTGACGCCAGGCTGTGTCAGCCCCTGATCGATCATCGACTTGTAGAGCGTCGCGGCCTTGATGCCCGCGGGCGAGTTGAACGCCGCCTTGTTGTCCTTGCCGATTACTTCGCCGCCGTTCGTCCACAGTGCATAGTAAAAGTAGACGTCCGTTTCGATTTCTTTGCCCTGCAGGCCGAAGCCGGCAATACCTTGCGCCTTCAGCTTCTTCGACGCTTCGATTACGTCGTTCCATGTTTTAGGGCCGTCGGGATAGCCGACTTTCGCAAGCAGATCCTTGTTGTAGTAGAGCGCTCGTGCGGAAGCCGCAATCGGCAGACCATAGACCTTGCCGTTGATCTCGCCCGGCGCGAGGAACGGACCAATGAAGCGGCCTTTGAAGCTTGCATCCATGTAGCCGTCGAGCGGCTCCGCCACGTCGTCCTTCACGAAGTCGAGCAGCCAGCGCGTGCCCACGATCGCGAGATCGGCGTTCGCGTTGCCGGAAATATCCGTCTGGAGTTTCTGTTGCAGCGTGTCCCAGTTTACGTCTTCGATCTTGATGGTGGTGCCGGGATTGGCTTTCTCGAAGTTGCGAGCCATCTTTTCGAAGTACGGCGCGGTTGCATCGCTGTAGTGCGCGACGGTCACGCGAACCGTGTCGGCGTGAGCCGCCACGGCAATACCTGCAAACGCGAGCGCCACGGCAACTTTGCCGAGCGCGAGGGAAGCACGGGCATGCAACGACATTTCTCTCTCCTGTGTCGACCTTAGTGAGTGCATTAGCGCTTACCAAGGTCCCATCAACGATTGGTGGGATGGTCCGCTGCCGTCGCCGGCCGCTGTGGTTGAATTGTTTGAAAAAATCCTACACGGCTAAAAATGCATTGTCACGTAGGGTCTGCGATATTTCGTTCGCGATGGTTTTGTGCATAAGATGCCTGTAGGCAAGGCATATTCTGCGCGCTGCATGCAGTGCGAAAACCCAATATTCGGGATGACGAAGTGCGACGCGGCTTCCATGCTGTAATAAATTTACAGACGATTTAGATAGACGCGGCAAGCGTGAAAAGCGAGGCGGACATGAATCGTGTGGTGTTGGTGACGGGCGCTTGCGGCGGCATCGGCAGCGTGTTGTGCAAGCGTTTCGTCGAGCAGGGCGACACGGTCCTCGCGCTCGACATCGATGCGGCGGCGCTGGAGCGCTTGACGAAGCAACTCGGCGAAACGCAGGTCAGCCCGATAGCGGTCGATCTCGGCGACGCGGCCGCGGTGCAGCAAGCCGTTGCATCCGCCGTGGAAAAACGCGGACCGGTGGATGTGCTCGTCGCCAATGCGGGCGCAGCCGAAGGTCTGACGCTGGCCACGACCGATGCCGCGAGCTGGCAGCGCGACATTCACCTGAACCTGAACGGCACCTATCACACTGTCGAGGCCGTGCGTTCGTCGATGATCGAACGCAAGAGCGGAGCGCTAGTGCTGATCGGTTCCGTGAACGGTTTGGCGGCGCTCGGACATCCCGCGTATAGCGCGGCAAAAGCCGGGCTCATCAGTTACACAAAGGCTCTTGCTGTGGAATTGGGCCGTTACGGGATTCGCGCGAACATCGTCTGTCCCGGCACCGTGAAGACGCAGGCATGGCAGGCGCGCGTCGACAAGAATCCGCAGGTCTTCGAAGATCTGAAGAAGTGGTACCCGTTGCGCGACTTCGCAACGCCCGACGATATCGCCGACGCCGTGCTCTTTCTCGCTTCGCCAATGGCGCGTGTGATCACCGGTGTAGCGTTGCCTGTAGACGGCGGATTGATGGCCGGCAACCGTCTGATGGCTCAAGAGTTGACGCTCGAATCGCTTTGATAGAAACCGCAAGACGATGAGGAAAGCATGGCAGCAGTGCAACTGAGCGGCATCTTCAAACGCTATGGCGACACGCAGGTCGTGCACGGCATCGACCTTCATATCGACGACGGCGAGTTCGTCGTGCTCGTGGGTCCGTCGGGCTGCGGCAAGAGCACGTTGATGCGGATGGTCGCGGGCCTCGAGGAGATCAGCGGCGGTGACCTGATGATCGGCGGCACGCGCGCGAATAATCTCGCACCGCAGCAGCGCAATATCTCGATGGTGTTCCAGAGCTACGCGCTGTATCCGCATTTGTCGGTGTACGAAAACATCGCTTTTGGCCCGCGAATCCGCAAGGAGTCGCCGGCCAATTTCAAGCCGCGAATCGAGGCTGCCGCGAAGATGCTCAATCTGGGCGGCTATCTCGATCGCCTGCCGCGTGCGTTGTCGGGCGGTCAGCGCCAGCGCGTCGCGATGGGCCGCGCGGTGGTGCGCGAGCCGTCGCTGTTTCTGTTCGACGAACCGTTGTCCAATCTCGACGCGAAGCTGCGCGTGCAAATGCGCACGGAGATCAAGGCATTGCATCAGCGCCTGAAAAACACGGTGATTTACGTGACGCACGATCAGATCGAGGCCATGACCATGGCCGATCGCATCGTCGTGATGAACGCCGGGCGGATCGAACAGATCGGGCGTCCGTTGGAGCTTTACGATCACCCCGCGAATCTGTTCGTCGCAAGTTTTCTCGGCTCTCCGTCGATGAACTTTGCCGAAGGCGTTCTCGTGAACCGCACGCAAGGTTCGGGACTCGCATTGAAACTCGCGGACGGCGGCGAGATCGTGCTCGAAGGCGCGCCTGCTTCGGCGGCGGTCGGCGCAAAGATCACGCTGGGCGTGCGGCCCGAACACATCGAGACAATTACGCAGACACCCGACGTGACAATGCAAGTCGAAGTCGTGGAGCCGACTGGCGCCGAAACGCATCTGTACGGGAAGATAGGCGGCGACACGTGGTGTGTGACGACACGTCAACGTTCGAAGGTCGAGCCTGGTGAGCGCGTCACGCTGCGCTTGCCGGCCGCACATATTCACCTGTTCGATACGGAGAGTGGGCGCAGACTGGTCTGAGCCGCGTGTTGCCGATCGAAGCTGCGACCCACGCGGATTCATTTAACCCTTAAGGAACACCGGGTGTCCGCACCGAACTTGATTCCCCACATCCGCAGCGCACTCGCCAATTTGCGGCCAGCCGAACGCAAGGTCGCGGACATGGTGCTGAGCGACGTCGACTTCGCGATGCGTGCGAGCATCACTGAACTTGCGCAGCGAGCGGACGTGTCGGAGCCCTCTGTCACGCGGTTTTGCCGTGCGATCGGCGCGCGCGGTCTGCGCGACTTCAAGATGCAGTTGGCGCAGAGTGTGGCGGGCGGCTTGCCGTATGCGTCGGCGGCAATCGCGCGCGACGACGACGTGCAGACCTTGATGGACAAAGTGGGCGAAGCCGCCGTCGATGGCATCACGCATGCGCGCGGCGCGCTGGATCCTGCGGTGGTCGAAAGCGCGATTGGAGCGCTATCGAGCGCACGGCGCGTGTTCTTCTTCGGCGTCGGCTCGGGTTCGGGGCTGGTCGCGCAAGACGCGGCGTTGCGCTTCCTGCGCCTCGACATCGCCGCCACGGCTTTTACCGACGGTCACTTGCAGCGCCTGTATGCGGGCATGATGGAGCCGGGCGACGTCGCCTTTGCCATTTCGCATTCCGGACGCAGCACGGAAGTGAACGAAAGCATCCAGATCGCGAAAGAGCGCGGCGCGACCACAATCGCGCTCACCAACGTCGGCTCGCGCCTCGCGTGGCTCGCGGATATACCGCTGCTGCTGCGCGTGCCGAGCCCGATCGATCCGAATACGCCCGGCGTCTCGCGGCTCGTGCATCTTTGCATCATGGACGCGCTGGCAATCGGCGTCGCGCTCAAAGCCGGGCCGAAGACGCTGGAGAAGATGCGGCATGCGAAGGCGAGGCTGTCGTCGCATGAGCCGCAGACCGGCGATTAGGCGCTCACCCCGCTCCCATCCACCCAAATCTCCGCGACAACCTCAACGTCGCCGCGCACAGCGTTTGCGCGGGTTCGCCCGTCGCGTCGCTGTCGAAACTGCCGCTGGGTCCCATCAACGCGAGCACGAGGCAGATGCTGCCGGTGTGGTCGAACACAGGCGCGGCCAATGTGTCGATGCCGGGCACCGGCCGGCTCAGCGCACTGTCCATGCCGCCCGCGCGAACTTGCGCGAGACGCTCCCGGTACGCTTCCTTCAGCTTTGCTCCGTGCTTGTCCGCTAGCGCATCGGCAGCGTTCGAGCCCGCCAGCCGCAAATGATCCTGCGCGAGCAGACCAGCACGCACGTCGTCCGCTACATAGGCGGCGAACACGCGGCCGATCGCCGTATTCACCAGCGACATCACCGTGCCCACTCGCAGGCTCACATGCAACGGGCGCGCCGATTCTTCCAGCCGCACGACTGTCGGTCCAAGCGGCCCGAGCACCGCCATCGCGACGCTCATGGCCGTCGATGCCGCGAGTTCGACCACTTCCGGCTCCGCCTCGCGCGTGGGCGAGAGTCGCTGCAGGCCGATCAAACCGAGTTCCAGCGCCAGCGGCCCCGCGGCGAAACAGCCGGACGCGTCGCGGCTCAGCAAGCCGATTTTCAGCAGACTCACCAGATGCGGGAACGCTTTCGCCGGCGGCATCCCGGCCGCGGCGGCGAGATCGCGCAGCGTCAACGGCCGCGCGGCGGCGACGAGTGCCGCCAGCAACTCGCCGGTGCTGTCGAGCGACTGGATGCCGCGCTGCGGCTTCGCATCGGCGGAAGCGGGCGGTAGAGAAGACGTGTCGGTAGGCGCGGTCACGGTGCGGTCGATGCAAGCAGGGAAGATCCGGCGGCGAGTTCACCGCCGATGTCGCGAGCCGTTGCGAGCAACGCGCGAGCGATGGGGCCATCGACGGTCGCGTCGATTGCGCCGGTCGAGCCGATCACCGTCAACGCCAAGGTTAAATGACCGTCCGGATCGAACACTGGCGCGCTCAGGCTGCTGATGCCCGGACTCGGCGCGTCGACGCTGCACTCCAAGCCGCGCGCGCGAATCTTGTCTACCGCCGCCTGAAAAGCGGCGTCTTCGCCCGGTTTGGTGGACATGCCCGGCGCAGCGCCCGACTGATTCGCCCACATCGTGTCGAGCGTCTCGCGCGGCAGATAGGCGGAAAACACGCGTCCCGTGGACGTGGCCGGCAGCGACATGACCGTGCCCACATGCAGATTCACATGCAATGGAAACCCCGCATGTTCGTAGCGGACAATGGTCGGCCCCTGCGGCCCCGCAATGCAGATCGCGACGCTAAATCCGATTGCTTCGGCCAACGCGGCCACGCGCGGCACGGCGGCGCGAAATGCCGGTTGATTCTCCAGATGCAAGAGCCCCAGGCGCAACGACAACGGACCGGGCTCGTAGCGGCCTGAGAGTTCATCCCGCTTGATGAGGCCAAGGCGGCTCAAGCTGACCAGATACGCGTGCGCCTGCCCCGGCGCGAGCTCGGCGGCGGTGGAGAGGTCCGACAGTGCCAACGGCGCGCGCGCCCGTGCCAGCGCGAGCAGCACCCGGCCGCTGACTTCGACGCTCTGAATGCCGCGCTGCGTCTTGCCGCTGTCTGTCGTCTGGCTGCCGCCCGAGCCTTCGCTCGCAGATGGTTTCGCTGCTTTGCCCACGCCCGTGTTCGTCCGAAAAAGCGTCCATGTTAACCGAAGCCCGGCTGCAAACCCTGCCTGTTCACACCATCATGTTAGACGTTCGATAATTTGCGTATAGCGATAGATTTCGCTATTGACAAATAAACTAACGCCGCCATAAGATGCATTCACCCCGATACACCGGCGCAGTCATAGAGTCAAAAACGGGGCGAGACAACCTCCAATACCGTCAGTTCGCGCCAAGGCGCGCCGCCGGCCGTCTCGCCTCACGTCCAACTTTTGAGGGAGACAAGCATGGCAAAGGCATTCGCATCTCAGGCCGATCTGGAAGTCAAGAAAGTCACGTGGACGCAGTTGTCCGAGAACGCCTATGCGTACACGGCGGAAGGCGATCCGAATTCCGGCGTGATCATTGGCGACGACGGCGTGCTGATCGTCGACACCACCGCCACGCCGGCCATGGCGCAAGACCTCATTGCGAAGATTCGCAGCGTGACCGACAAACCCATCAAATACGTCGTGCTTTCGCACTATCACGCGGTGCGCGTGCTCGGCGCGTCGGCGTATTTCAAGGAAGGCGCGCAGGAAGTGATTGCGAGTCGCGGCACGTACGAGATGATCGTCGAGCGTGGCGAAGCGGACATGAAGTCGGAGATCGAGCGCTTCCCGCGTCTCTTTGCCGGCGTCGAAACCGTGCCGGGCCTGACGTGGCCGACGCTCGTGTTCGAAAAGGAAATGACGCTGTTCCTCGGCAAGCTCGAAGTCCGCATCGCGCATCTCGGCGCGGGTCACACGAAGGGCGACACGGTGGTGTGGCTGCCGTCGCAGAAGGTGCTGTTTTCAGGCGATCTCGTTGAATACGACGCGGCTTGCTATTGCGGCGACGCCCAGCTCGAACAGTGGCCCGCCACACTCGAAGCACTGCGTGCGCTCAATGCGGAGAAGCTGGTGCCGGGCCGCGGCCCAGCGCTGACCACGCCGGAAGATGTTAACAAGGGCCTCGATTACACGAAGGATTTCGTCACCACGCTGTTGCAGCAAGGTCGCGAAGCCGTCGCACAGAAGCTCGATCTGAAAGCCGCGATGGCGCACACGCGTAAAGCAATGGACCCGAAGTTCGGGCACGTGTTCATCTACGAACATTGCTTGCCGTTCGACGTCTCGCGTGCTTTCGATGAAGCGAGCGGCATCACACATCCGCGCGTCTGGACTGCGCAACGCGACAAGGAAATGTGGGACGCACTGCAAGCCTGATCTGCATACGAATAGAAGCGAATAAAAGCAGGGAAGCACAGCAGAGCCAAGCGGAGAAGGACGGAGACACAAGATGAGCATCGACTACCAGAGGCTTTCGTTCGAATACCGGCCGTGCCGCGAACAGAGCGCGCAAGACATGCACAGCGGCGCGGAGCAGCCGGCCTACCCGGTGATCGTGGTTGGCGCGGGCCCGGTGGGCCTCGCCACGGCGATCGACCTCGCGCAGCAGGGCGTGCCGGTCGTACTTGTAGACGACGACTGTTCGTTGTCCACGGGCTCGCGCGCGATCTGCTTCTCGAAGCGCTCGCTCGATATTTTCGATCGCCTCGGATGCGGTCAGCGAATGGTGGACAAGGGCATCAGCTGGAATGTCGGCAAAGTGTTCCTCAAAAACGAACTCGTCTATTCGTTCAATCTGCAGCCGGAAGCGGGCCACCATCGGCCCGCGTTCATCAACTTGCAGCAGTATTACGTCGAAGGCTTTCTGCTCGAACGCGCGCAGCAAATGCCGAACATCGAGATTCGCTGGAAAAGCAAAGTCGTCGGTGTGGAGCAAAGCGGAACGCCGGGAACGTGCGACGCAACCGTGACGTTGACCGTCGACACGTCCGACGGTCAGTACGCTTTGCGCGGCCGCTACGTGGTCGCCGCCGATGGCTCGCGTAGTCCGATTCGCAATTTGATGGGACTCGATAGCAAAGGCGTCACGTTCAAAGACCGGTTCCTGATCGCCGACGTGAAAATGGAAGCGGACTTTCCGACCGAGCGCTGGTTCTGGTTCGATCCGCCGTTTCATCCGAATCAATCGGTGCTGCTGCACCGTCAGCCGGACAACGTGTGGCGAATCGATTTCCAGCTTGGATGGGACGCCGATCCGGTGCTGGAAAAAACGCCGGAGCGCGTCATTCCGCGTGTGCGCGCGTTGCTCGGACCGGATGCAAAGTTCGAACTGGAATGGGTCAGCGTCTATACGTTTTCGTGTTTGCGCATGGAGCGCTTCCGGCACGGCAACGTGCTGTTCGCGGGCGATTCCGCACATGGCGTGTCGCCGTTTGGCGCACGCGGCGCCAATAGCGGCGTGCAGGACGCGGAGAACCTCGCATGGAAACTGGCGATGGTGCTCGAAGGCAAGGCGTCGGATGCGTTGCTCGACACGTATGCAAGCGAACGCGAATTTGCCGCCGACGAAAACATCCGCAACTCGACACGTTCCACCGATTTCATCACCCCGAAGAGCCCGGTGAGCCGCGTGTTCCGCGACGCTGTGCTGAAGCTCGCACGCCACCATCCGTTTGCGCGGCAGCTGGCGAACAGTGGCCGCCTGTCGGTGCCCGCGGTGCTGAGCGGCTCGCCGCTGAATACGCCGGATAGCAACAGCTTCGAGGGGGCGATGGTCCCGGGTGCTGCCTGTGTGGATGCGCCAGTGCAGGCGGCGCGCGAACCGGCATGGCTGCTCGCTCATCTTGGTCAGCAATTCACCGGCGTGCTGTTCTGTGGCGAAGATGGCATCGACGCGCAAACCGAAGCCGCGTTGAATAGCCTTCTCACAGGCGCTATTCCTATGAAACTCGTTGTGGTCGTGCGTGGCGAAGCGCCGGCGCCCGCGATAGCGCACGCGAAGATCGTGCGCGACGTGGAAGGCGTGGCGAGCGCGCGCTACGACGCGCAACCTGGCACGTTCTATCTGATCCGGCCGGACCAGCATGTATGCGCTCGTTGGCGGCGACTCGACGCGAGCGCGGTGGAGAACGCGCTGAAACGCGCGTTGTGCGTGGAAGGTACGGCCTGAAACCACCGCAGGCGTAGCGATAAATAGAATCTGGAGACACGACATGGCACTGAACACGCAACCGAATCTCGCGCGTCCGGACGATTTCTACGAGGCGTTGATCGACATGCATCGCGACCTCGACGACGCGCGCAGTCAGTCCGCCAATGCGCAACTCATTCTGCTGCTAGCCAACCATATCGGCGATCACGCGACGCTGCTCGAAGCGATCCGTCTCGCACGCGAAGGCGTGGCTGATCCAGCGACACAAGGCGGCGAAATTCATCCACTGGCAGCGTGATCCACGCTGCATGTAGCGTGAACGCGCGCCCGGCTCCCTGGGTCGCGCGGACTTCATCGCGACAGTAGGGCGGTTCCGCGCATTCGCACGCCGCCACTTCAGCAGACAACAACGCGGTGCATCAAGACACCGGACCCGTGGGTCCGTAGGACCCTTCACGCCTCATGTTTGGAGATAACCGATGAGTCAATCACTTGCCCGCGCGCTCGACCCGAGTTCAAGCACTGCCGCGCACGACGATCTGCTGTATCGCAAAGTATCGCTGCGTATCGTGCCGTTTCTGTTTCTCTGTTATGTCGTGTCGTTCCTGGATCGAATCAACATTGGCTTCGCGCAATTGCAGATGAAGCACGACCTTGGTTTCAGCGACGCCATGTACGGTCTCGGCGCAGCCGTGTTCTATATCGGCTATGTGCTGTTCGAAGTGCCCAGCAATCTCCTGCTTTCGCGATTCGGCGCACGCCGCACGTTCACGCGGATCATGCTGCTGTGGGGCGTGGCGTCGGTTGGCATGATGATGGTGTCGACGCCCGCGCACTTCTATCTGCTGCGCTTCATGCTTGGCGTCTTCGAAGCCGGCTTTTTTCCGGGCATCGTACTTTATTTGACCTATTGGTATCCGGCGCGCCGACGCGCGGCCGTGCTGTCGGTTTTCTTCGCGGGCGTTGCGGTTGCGGGCGTGCTCGGCGGCCTGGTGTCGGGCTGGATCATGCGCGATATGGGCGGCGTGTTGGGTCTGTACGGCTGGCAGTGGATGTTCGCGATTGAAGGAGCGCCGGCCGTAGTGTTGGGGCTCGTCGCCGCGTTTTATCTCGTCGACGGACCGCAGCACGCAAAATGGCTTACTGCGGGCGAGAAAGCGCAACTGATCGCCGAACGCGATGAGAACCGCACCGCATCGTCGCATTCATCACACTCGTTCATGCAGGCTTTGCGCAATCCGCGCGTCTACCTGTTTGCGTTCATCTATTTTTCGCTGACGTGTGCGTCGTTGACGCTCAGTTTCTGGATGCCGTTGATGATTCGCGACTTCGGCATTCGCGATGTTCTCGCAATCAGTCTTTACAGCGTCATTCCGAATGCAATCGGTGCGGTTGGTCTCGTGCTGATCGCGCGTCATTCCGACCGGCGCGCAGAGCGTCGCCGGCATTTCGCGGTATGCACGATTGGCGGGGGCATCGCGCTGTCTCTTTTGACGCTGCATTTAAGCAGTTTTCCGGCGATGCTCGCGATTCTGTCGCTCGCAACATTGTTGATCTTCTCTGCGTTGCCAATCTTCTGGACCGTGCCGTCGAGTTACCTATCAGGCGCTGCGGCGGCGGGCGGCATAGCGTTGATTAGCAGCATCGGTATTACGAGCGGCATTGTCAGCCCGTGGGTGATCGGGCTGATCAAGGCGCACACCGGCAGCATGGATAGCGCGCTTTATATATTGACGGTATTGCTGTTCGCGAGCGGTGTCGCGCTGTTAATCGGCGTGCCGAAAGAAGCAAAGAGCGCGTGAAATCCCGCCGTGCAGAAGGGGAATCATCATGTAGAGTCGCGGTAATTCCACTGCGCTCAGTTCTTCCGATGTCTGACACCATCGAACCGCTTCCACTCCAGCATCAAGGGCCGCCCGACGTTTCGTTGTGGCGGATCGATCTGCGTTTCGACATGTCGCTCGATGCCGCACGTTTCGCGTGCCTCAGTCACGACGAGCGCGAACGAGCGCACAACTTCCGCCAGCGTGACGACGGGCTGCGCTTCGCCTCAACGCGCGCGGCGTTGCGCGAGTTGCTCGCGCAACGCATGGGCGTCGAAGCTCACGCTGTGCGCTTCGCACTGGACGCAAACCGGCGGCCACGGCTCGCGGATTCGACAGCGCCCGATTTCAATGTGTCCCATGCGGGAGGCTTTGCTTTGATCGCGATGTCGAATGTTCGGCGCGTCGGTGTCGATATCGAACAGCACAGCGACAGATTTGACTGGCGTTCCATCATGACGCTGACGCTCGACCCAGATGAAGCGGCGTGGATCGAGCGCCTCGATCCTTCCGAACAGATGACCGCGTTCTACGACGCATGGACGGCGAAGGAAGCGCTCGTCAAAACAACGGGCGTCGGCATCACGCGAGGCTTGCAGCATCTCGCCGTACTGCCGCGCGAAGGCAATCGCGTGATGTTGCGTAACGCCATCGCGCACGACATGCGTGAGATCTCCGCGCAATGGATAGAGGCGCCGCATGGCTATGCCGCTTGCGTTGCGTGGTCGCTGTCGGCGTCGATGCCGTAGCTTGCGCAGTAACACGCGGACTGTCAGCACGTGCGTTGCCGCGCATCACAATGCAACTCAATGCAACTAACTGTCAGCCCCGCACCCCGCCTCCCGATATGATGACAAAGCGCGACAAAGCCGGGCACCAGAACCGCTTAGCGGCAATGCTTCTCCATCCACACTAGGCCATGCCGACACATCCGTCCGACGCTGCCGCACCTCCCATAGCCGACCACGCGGCGCAGCGCCTCCCTATGTTGATGCTGGCTGCCGCGTTGTCGCTGGGGAGCGCAATTGCGCTGGGCCTCGCGCGCTTCGCCTACGCGCTGCTATTACCGTCGATGAAACTGGACCTCGGCTGGACCTTCGCCGAAGCCGGGGCAATGAACACTGCGAATGCGCTCGGCTATCTGCTCGGAGCGCTGGCGTTTCCGCGACTCGCGCGTCGCTGGCAGGCAGACAAACTGTTCGTGGCCGGCTGCGTAGCCACCGCGTTTCTCATGGCGGCCAGCGGCCTGCTTGCCGACACTAATTCGCTGCTTGTGCTGCGCGTGATCACTGGCGCGAGCAGCGCTGCGGTTTTCATTAGCGGTGGCGTGCTCGCCGCGCGGCTTGCGTCGGCGAGTCCGCGCGATGCGGGCCTCGTTCTGGGCTTGTATTACGGGGGCACGGGATGGGGCATTGTCGCTTCGTCCGTACTGGTGCCGTTGACCATTCTCAACCGTGCGCACGGCTGGCAGTTTGCCTGGTTTGCGTTGGCTGCCGCATGCGCGGCATTCAGCGTGGCCGCCATCGGCGCGGCGCGCAAGATCGAGGGCGTGCACGCGGTGGCGGCAACGGCACCGGCGCACTTGGGCAATACAGACGACGCCCCGCGCTGGCCGCGTTTCGCTCGTGCGCTCGGCGGCTATGCGCTGTTCGGCGTCGGCTATATCGGCTACATGACGTTCATTGTCGCGTTGTTGCGCAACGCGGGCATGAGCGCCACTGTCGTCACGGGTTTTTATCTGTTGCTCGGCGTCGCGACGGTGCTTTCCGCGCGCCTGTGGTCAGGGCTGCTCGACCGCATGCGCGGCGGTCAGGCGCTCGCCGTGCTCAATGCGTTGCTTGCGGTCGCGACGCTGTTGCCCGCGCTATTCACGCAACCGTGGATCGCGTTCGTATCGGGCGCGCTGTTCGGCGCGACGTTCCTGTCCGCCGTCGCATCGACGACGGCGTTCGTGCGCCACAACCTGCCGACTAGCCACTGGGCAAAAGGCATCAGCGCATTCACGATCGTCTTTGCATTTGGGCAGATCGTTGGGCCGATGGTTATCGGCTGGGTGTCCGACGGAGCAGGTCTCGCTCGCGGCCTCATCTATTCCGCGCTGTTGCTGGCGGGCGGCGCTGTGCTCGCCGCATGTCAAAGACCGCTGCGTCGGAATTGAATGCGTGTATTGACCGGGAGCGGTGTCGCCTTATACCTGCACGGACGGAATGCTCTTCATGCAGCGCAGCGCAAACATCGAGCGGCTATGACGAATGCCCGCGATCTTATATAGCTTCTCGCGCAAGAAGCGCTCATAACCTGCGGTGCCATCGACGGCGACCTTGACCAGGTAATCGTAATCGCCCGACACAAGGTACGCTTCGAGAACTTCGGTGAGTGTCGCGAGCTCGGCGCCGAAGCGCGCGAGTGCATCGTCGTCGTGACGGTCGAGCGTCACTTCGAGCAGCACGATGTCGGCGAAGCCGAGCTTCTGCTGATCTAGCAGCGCGACATAGCCGCGAATGTAGCCTTCGTTTTCCAGTTGACGTGTACGATTCCAGCATGCCGTGGTCGACATGCCGACCAGTTCCGCCAGCTCCGCGTTGCTTAAGCGCGCGTTCTTTTGTAATGCGCGCATGATCCTGCGATCCTGATTGTCCAGCGCGCGATTTTTGGGGCTCATGGCCGACCCGGAAGGTTGTTCGTCTAACCTTGATTCTATCGGAAGAACGTCCCGAGAGGCGCAACGTCGCGTGGCGTATTCGGAAGCCTATCCAGCACGGTGGCCGGTATATTTTCAGGGTGCATTCGTGCCCGGGACAACCATCAGGCTCGACGCAAACGGGCCACTTGCGGCCACAAGCTGCTATGGGTGATCGCTGCCTTTACCGAAGGCGGCATGAGAGAAACTGCGACGCTACCGTATCGCAGCGAATGCTCGCTCTGGCACGAATGCATGTATCGCACATATCGCACGTACAGCATGTATCGCACGTATGGCGACGAGCGTCGCGAGCCGCAGCTAGACCCGCATTAGAAAACGCGCGGCCACATAAGGGCCGCGCCACGGGACAGGTCTCACGAGATCAATGGAAGATGAGGTACAGAATTACCAGCACGATTACCGGAACACCGAGAAGCCAGCCAAGTAGGTAAGGCATGATGTATCTCCTTTCGTATAAGGTTGGAACACGAAGGAGATTGAGCATCGCGCGTGCCCGGGTTATTTCCGATCGCTGCATGTGGGCGTCGAGCGCGCGCGAAAGCCCCGTAAATCAAGGCAAATTCTCGCGTAACACGATGCTGAACTGCACCGGCTTCACGTCGCTCGTTGCATCGCGCTTATCGCGCACGTTGCGGAAAATGCGCAAACAGTTTCCCACCATTGCCTGCGGAGTCTGTGTGATCAATGCATCCATTGTTCCGTCGATTAGCAACGCGCGCGTGTCCGGCGTCAGGCCATGTCCTACGAAAAGAATCTTCTGATCCGAGCGCGCTTCGACGATTGCGCGCGCCACGCCATCCGATCCGCCGCCACTGTTGTAAATGCCGGCGAGGTCCGGATGCTGCTCCAGCAGCCTTCGCGTCTGCACATAATTGCGCTCGCTGTCGTCCTGTCCTTCTCGTAGTCCGATTACGCGCACTTGCGGGAACGTGGATTCGATCAAATGAAGAAAACCGATCTCACGTTCTTCATGTCCGCGATAGTTGAGGCTGCCCGCCAGCATCGCGATCTTCCCGCTGGGCCGCGGACCCATGAAACGCCCGAGCAACAATGCGGCTGTGCGTCCCGCTGAACGATTGTCGATACCCACGTAAGCCAGCCGCCGCGCATTCGACAGATCGGAAATCAGCGTGATCGCGGGCACGCCCTGGTCGGCCAGCGCATTGACTGCATCGCGCACCACAGGGTGCTCGAGCGCCATGAACACCACGCCATCCGCGCGTTGTCCGTAATGCAGCAGACGGTCGGCCAGTTCTTTAGGGTTGAAACTTTCGACGTAATGGACGCGGCACTTCATGTCGAGCGCATTCCATTGATCGTGCGCGAAGTCGATATAGTCGCCCAGCATGTGCAGATAGCGATTCGTGCCGGCGGGCAGCAGAAACGCGATGCGCATGGGTTTGGAGGCGGGCGTGGCAGGCCCTTCTTGTGTGAGCAGATAGCCGAGTTGCGCAGCCGCCTGCAACACGCGTTGTGCAGTGACGGCGCGCACGCCTTCGCGGCTGTTGAGCACGCGATCCACTGTGGCCGTGGAGACGCCCGCAGCGCGCGCGATGTCCGGAATGCGGGCACGCGCAGCGGCGGCAGAGTTAAGCGGATCGGGCATAACCGTCCTTCGCAGGTTGGAAGTCCATCAAAAACCATCAAGTTCGCGGTTTGACAGCGATTGCCGCGCACGCCTAGTCTTGCAGCTGTCACGCGACGACTCAACGCACCTGATCGGAAGTCAGCACGTTGCCAGCAAGTGATGATGTGTTTTGATGGATGGACAGTCACATCAATTATAAGCAAGGAGACACTCAAATGACCAACCTCGCGAGACGCGCATTGCTGCGTGCCGCAGCCGCCGCTCCCGTGGCCGGCGCGCTCGGATTTCCGGCGATCGTGCGTGCTGCATCCGGCCCGGAGTTCGTGTTCAAGTACGGCAATAACCTGCCGCTTACGCATCCACTGAACGTTCGCGCGCAGGAGGCGGCCAATCAGATCCGCGAGGCGTCGAAGGGGCGCATGGAGATCCGCATATTCCCCAACAACCAGCTTGGCGGCGATACGGACATGCTCGCGCAGGTGCGTAGCGGCGGCATTGAAATGTTCACGCCCTCAGCACTCGTCGTATCCACGCTCGCGCCGTCAGTCGCGATCAACGCCGTCGGCTTTGCGTTCAACGACTACAACCAGGTGTGGGCCGCAATGGACGGCAAGCTCGGTGCCTATGTGCGCGCGGCGATGCAGAAGGCCGGGCTCGAATCGTTTGAAAAGATGTGGGACAACGGCTTTCGTCAGACGACCACCAGCAACGGGCCGATCACGAGCGCGCAGAACATGCGCGGTCTGAAGATTCGTGTACCGGTGAGCCCGCTCAGCATCGACATGTTCAAGGGGCTCGGCGCCGCACCGACCAGTTTGCAGTTCAGCGAAGTGTATTCGTCGCTGCAAACTCATATTGTCGATGCGCAAGAAAATCCGTTGCCAATCGTGCAGGTCGCAAAACTCTACGAAGTGCAGAAGTATTGCTCACTGACCAATCACATGTGGGACGGCTACTGGTTTGTACTCAATCCGCGCGCATGGCAGCGTCTACCGAAAGACCTGCAAGGCATTGCAAGCGATGCGTTTAATCAGTGCGCGTTGAAGCAGCGCGAAGATGTACGCAAGCTCAACGACGCGGCCGTTGCCGATCTGCAAAGCAAGGGTCTTGCGATTAACCGGCCCGCGCCTGATTCGTTTCGCGCGGCGTTGCGTCAAGCGGGTTTCTACGCGCAATGGAAAGACAAATTCGGTAATCAGGCGTGGGACCTGCTCGAACAATCGGTCGGCAAACTGGCCTGATGCAACATCGCGCGGGCAAGCATCGGACTACGCGCGGCGCCCCGCCGCGAGGAGATAGCAGCATGTCGAATCACGCATTGAACGCAGCGCAAGCCTCTGTGCCGTTGCCGACGGTGAGCACGCCGCGCCGGTGGCTGAAGGCGCTCGACCGTGGTCTGATTTCGGTCGTCGAAGTGTGCGCGGCGTTGCTGCTTGCTGTGGAAATCGTGGTCATGCTGGCGGGCGTGGTATCGCGCTACGCGTTGCATCAGCCTCTGGTGTGGTCGGATGAACTGGCCGGCATCCTGTTCCTTTGGCTCGCCATGTTGGGCGCTGTTCTCGCATTGCGGCGCGGCGAACACATGCGTATGACCGCGCTCGTCAGCCGGTTATCCACGGAGCGTCGCGCCTTTGTCGATACGCTGGCCATCGCCGCCTCGGTCGCATTGCTGGCACTACTCGTCGCGCCCGCTTATAACTACGCGTCCGGCGAAGCGGCCATCGTCACCCCTGCTTTGCAAATCAGCAATGCGTGGCGTGCATTTGCATTGCCGATTGGCGCCGCGCTGATGCTGGTCGTCGGCCTGATGCGGCTTGCGCAGACTAGCCGGATGCGCGACGTCGTTATTGCGCTGGCGATCGCGGCGCTTCTCGGCGCGGCGGCGATATGGGCGGGACCGTGGTTCCAGACGCTCGGCAAGTCGAATCTGATCATCTTCTTCGTGGGCGTGGTTGCTATCGGCATCTTCTCCGGCGTGCCAATCGGCTTTTCATTCGCGCTGGCCACGTTCGGTTATCTAGGCCTTTCGACCTTCACTCCGCTGGAAGTAGTCGTGGGGCGCATGGACGAAGGCATGTCGCATCTCGTGCTGCTGGCGGTGCCGCTCTTCGTCTTTCTCGGTCTGCTCATCGAAATGACCGGCATGGCGCGCGCGATGATCCAGTTCCTCGCGAGTCTTGTCGGTCACGTGCGTGGCGGTCTGTCGTTTGTGCTGATCGGCGCGATGTATCTTGTGTCCGGCATCTCCGGATCGAAAGTGGCCGATATGGCAGCCATCGCGCCCGTGTTGTTTCCCGAGATGAAAAAGCGCGGCGCGTCCGAGGGCGACCTGGTCGCGCTGCTCGCCACCACCGGCGCGCAAAGCGAAACCATTCCGCCGAGCATCGTGCTGATTACGATTGGCTCCGTCACAGGGCTTTCCATTTCCGCGCTCTTTACTGCAGGCATGTTGCCGGGCGCCGTGCTTGCGCTCGTTTTGTGCGTCGTCGTGTGGTGGCGCTATAGGAAGGAAGATCTGAGCGGCACGCAACGTTTCAGCAAGCGGCAGATAGGCCGGC
Organism: Paraburkholderia sp. 22098; assembly: GCF_052045935.1. NCBI lineage: Bacteria > Pseudomonadati > Pseudomonadota > Betaproteobacteria > Burkholderiales > Burkholderiaceae > Paraburkholderia > Paraburkholderia sp. 22098. The sequence goes on from NZ_JBQEPV010000006.1 coordinate 293,745, forward strand.
TGTTCATCGTGTCGCTGCCGGCACTGGCGTTGCCATTCGTGATCCGGGCCGCGGTGGTCGAAGGTGTCGCGACTGCCACCGAAGTGTCGACTATCGGTATTGCGTACTCGATGCTGATCGGCCTCCTGATCTATCGGCGTTTCGAGTGGCGACGCCTTCCCCGCATGCTTGTCGATGCAGCCACATTGTCGGGCGCGATTCTGTTCATTATCGGCTGCGCCACAGCAATGGCATGGGCGCTTACGCAGTCTGGCTTCTCGCAGGATCTTGCCCAATGGATGGGTGCAATGCCCGGCGGCGCATACGGTTTTCTCGCGGTGTCGATCGTCGTGTTCGTGATGCTCGGCAGCGTACTCGAAGGCATTCCGGCGATTGTGCTGTTCGGACCGCTGCTGTTTCCGATCGCGCGGCTTGCGGGCGTGCATGAAGTTCACTACGCGATCGTGGTGATTCTTTCGATGGGAGTGGGCCTCTTCTCGCCGCCGTTCGGCGTGGGCTATTACTCGGCGTGCGCGATCAGCAAGGTCAGTCCCGACGCAGGCATTCGTCCTATTGTCGGCTATATGGGGGCGTTGATCGTGGGGCTGATTGTCGTGGCCGCCATACCCTGGATTTCAACCGGCTTTCTCTAACTGCTGTCTTTCCGTTCGACCTTCGGGCGCTGCGTTTTCTGCCGCGCCGGGGAGTTGCTCGTCTATCAATAATTGCTGCGTGGGGAGATTTTCATGAGTCGATTCTTTGGCGAGATTCGCCAGGCGGGGTACGTGGTGCGCGATATCGAGGCCGCCATGGATTACTGGAGCCGCGTGCTCGGTGTGGGACCGTGGTTTTACAACGAGCGAGTGCCCATTGAGAATTACACCTATCGCGGGCAATCATACGAAGTTCATAGCTCGGTTGCGCTCGCCAACTCTGGGCCGCTTCAAGTCGAGCTGATTCAGACGAGAAACGAGGCGCCCTCCATGTATCGCGACTTTCTCACCGCCGGCAATACAGGGCTTCAGCACAACGCATACTGGACAACTTCGTTCGACGCCGACCTCGCGCGTTTGCAGCAGCAAGGCTTCAAGGTTGCGATGAGCGGCGAAGTCGGCCGCAATGGCCGCTTCGTGTACTTCGATACTGAGAATCATCCGGGAACGGTGATCGAGCTTTCGGAGATTGCGGGACCAAAGGGGAAGCTCTTCGACATGATCTACGCGGCCTCACGCGATTGGGACGGCCGTGAGCCGGTGCGCCGCTTTCCCGATTTGAGCACGTTATGACCGGCACACAAGAGCCGCATGGCGGCGATCGCGATTCGCTCGAAGCCGATTATCTGATCGAGACGCCGCTTGCTCCCGCGCGCGTCGCCGAAATCATGGCTGGCGAGCAGTCTAGCGGCACTTTCGTGCGCGTGGCCAACGAAACCGACGCATTGCGCGCGCGAAGCCGCGCAAGCGTGCTGCGCATCGACGAACTGGAACCCGCGGCGCAACCGAGCCTTCATAGCGCATGGCTCGCACGGCAGGGCGCGCACGGACCCTGGCGGCGCGCGCGCGTTACGCTGTCTTTTCCGCTTGCCAACATTGGCGCTAACTTGCCGACGCTCGCCGCAACCGTCGCGGGCAATTTATACGACCTGGGCGAAGTCACCGGCATGCGGTTATTGTCGCTGCGTTTGCCTGCGTCTTATCGCGCACTCTTTGAGACGCCGCGTCATGGTGTGAAGGGTACGCGTGCGTTGACTCAGGTAATCGACGGGCCGATGATCGGCACCATCATCAAGCCGAACGTGGGTCTGAGTGCGCAGGAAACCGCGGCGCTCGTGCGCGAGTTGTGCGAAGCAGGCGTAGATTTTATAAAGGATGACGAAGTAAGCGCCAACCCCGCGCATGCACCGCTTGCCGAACGGGTGCGCGCGGTCATGGCCGAAGTGCGTCGCTATCGCGAACGCAGCGGCCGCCCGGTAATGGTCGCCTTCAATATCACCGACGACCTCGACGCGATGCGTCGCCACGCTGAACTGGTGGAGCGAGAGGGCGGCGCGTGTGTGATGGCGAGCATCAACTGGTGCGGCTTTTCCGCTATTCAGACGCTGCGCCGCGCCACGCCGTTGGTGCTGCACGCACATCGCAACGGCTACGGCATGATGTCGCGCGATCCCTCGCTCGGCATATCGTTTCAGGCTTATCAGACGCTGTGGCGTCTGGCGGGCGTCGATCATATGCATGTGCATGGTCTCGCCGGGAAGTTCGCGCAGAGCGATGCCGAAGTCATCGAATCCGCACGCGACTGCGCGACGCCGCTCGCTCCCGGCTGCGACGACACGGTATTGCCGGCGTTTTCTTCAGGACAGTGGGCAGGTACCGCACAGGCTACGTTCGATGCCGTGCAATCCACCGACTTGCTGTTCATGTCCGGCGGCGGCATCCTCGCGCATCCCGATGGCCCTGCGGCCGGTGTCACGAGTGTCAGGCAGGCATGGGCCGCAGTGCAAGCGCGCACGCCTGTGCCCGTCTACGCGGAGCGCATGCCGGAACTGCGGCGCGCGCTCGAGTTTTTCGGTGGCCGCGGGTGAACACACACAACGACGACACGAGCAGCGGCGATATCGCTGGCGGCCCTCAATACGCGTTTTACGGCGACGACTTCACCGGCGCGACCGATACGCTCGCGCATCTGGCACGCGCCGGATTGCGCACCATGCTGCTGTTAGCGCCACCGGACCCAACGCATCTGGGAAAGCTTGGCCCGCTCGATGCGATTGGCGTGGCGGGCGCCGCGCGGACGATGTCGCCGGATCAGCAGCGCGCGGAGCTGACACGTGTCGGTCAGGCGTTTGCCCAACTCGGCGTGCGGGTGATGCACTACAAGGTGTGCTCGACTTTCGACAGCGCGCCGCGAACGGGCAGCATCGGCGTGGCGATTCGCACGTTGCGCGAGTATTGCGAGAACCCGCTTGTCGCCGTGATTGGCGGACAGCCCAGTCTGCGGCGCTATTGCGTGTTTGGTGAGTTGTATGCAGCGGCGGGCGCTGACGATGGCGAATCGTCCATCTACCGGATCGATCGTCATCCGACCATGAGCCAGCATCCCGTTACGCCGATGAGCGAGGCGGACCTGCGCGTGCATCTGCAGCGGCAGGGCGTGGATAACGTGCAATCCATCGACTGGCGCTGCTATGCGGCAGGCGACGCCGCGCTGCAAACAGAGCTGGAACGCCGGCTCACTTTGCGGCCCGATGCGGTGCTATTCGATGTACTCGACGATTCGCATCTTCAAACGATTGGGCGTTTGCTGGCGAATCAGGCGAGAAGCGCCGCGCCCCTCCTTGCGGTGGGCGCGAGCAGTGTCGCGCAGGCGTATGTCTCCGCGCTCGCTCAATCGGCCGCGAGTGGAGCAACGGCGCAGCGTGAACAGTTGGCTCGTGCGCGCAGTCCGGTATTTGTGCTGGCGGGCAGCCTGTCGCCGTTGACCGAGGTGCAGATTCGCGCCGCGCGCTCATATCGCCACATCGAACTGGACCCGCTGCAGATGACGGGCGAATCGGCACATAGCTATCTAATGGCGCAAGTGGCAGCAATCGCCGCCGCGTTGCGCAGTGGAAGCAATGTACTGGCCTTCACGTCGCGGCGCGAACCGAGCGCTGTTGAATCGTCCGGCGCGTTACCTCGGCTTGCTCACGCTTGTGCGGTTCTGTTGAGGCAAGTGCTCGACGCGGAGAAATTTCAGCGTGTCGGCATTGCGGGCGGTGACACATCGAGTATCGCTGTGCGAGCACTCGGCGCATGGGGTCTGTCATATCTTGCGCCGCTGTCGGCTGGGGTGAGCGTGTGCCGTGTCCACGCCGACAATCCCCAACTGGATGGCATCGAGCTAATGCTCAAAGGCGGTCAGATGGGCGAGGTCGATCTTTTCGAAAAACTGCTGGAAGGTCACGGCGACAACGACTGTACTGACGTCTAACCATTGTCGGCAAATCCCGGATACAACGTCATGCCGCCGTCGACAAACAGCGTTGTGCCCACAACGTAGTCGCTTTCATCCGATGCAAGCCAGACGGCAGCCTTGCCAATGTCTTCCACTTCGCCGACGCGGCCATAAGGGATCAGTTGCAATAGTTTGTCGCGCGCCGCACTTGTGTCCCACGCGTCCCGATTAATCTGGGTGCGGATCGCGCCGGGCGCAATCGAATTAACGCGGATGCGTTCCGGCGCCACCTCCTGCGCGAGTGACTTCATGAACATCTGAATCCCGCCCTTGGACGCGGCGTAGTTGACATGTCCGGCCCACGGAATCACCTCGTGGACGGAACTCATGCAGATGATCTTGCCGACCGCTTTCGATACCGACGTCGGTCCGCGTCGGCGAAATTCTTTTACGGCTGCCTGAGCGGTGAGGAACTGCCCAGTGAGATTGGTGGCCAACACCGTTTGCCAATCTTCCAGCGTCATTTCCGCAAAAGCGCTGTCCTTCTGCAAACCGGAATTGGCGACAACGATATCCAACGTGCCGAAGCGAGCGCGGCACGCTTCGAACATCGCGTCGACATCAGCGGGATTCGACACATCCGCTTTAACCGCGATTGCGACGCCGCCGGATTGATTGATTTCGTCGGCGAGCTTCTCGGCCGATTCAGCGTGCGAATGATAATTCAGAGCGACGGACGCGCCCGCATCGGCGAGCGCCTTTGCAACGCCATAGCCGATGCCCGAGCTTGCGCCCGTGACCAATGCGAATTGATTGGCGAGTAACTTTTCCATCGCAATTCCTTGGGGGTTGAAAGTGCCTTTTGTCTAAGTACGAATATAGCGAGGCCGCCGGATTTGCGCGCAGTTCACTGCATCGCGATCCGGCGGCCTGGCCTGCGTGGACTTATTGATGATGTGACCGCATCAGGGCTAAACGACGCCGGCGACAAGCAGCACGATCACGACGATGAGCACGATACCGAGACCACCCGTCGGCGCATAGCCCCATGAACGGCTATGCGGCCACGTCGGCAACGCGCCAATGAGGAGAAGAATCAGCACAACCAGAAGAATAGTTCCCAACATATATGACCTCCGCTTGGTTGATGGAGCTGCCTATCTATGACTCACGCACGCTTGATTGGCGTGCGTGGGACCAGGCAGCGTCGTCAACCTGCTTGAGCAAGCGTCGTGCCCAACGTGGAAACGCGGGGCCGGTCACGCGCGCCGGCTACGCTCACATACCGGTTGCAGGCGCGGTGCTGACGCGCGACGCGACGATGTCCGCGATGAACGCAAGGGCGAGCGCGACGGCGCCACAAGCAAAGATCAGCGCGTAGTTGTTATGCGAGTGCGAGAACAGGTACGAGTAGCCATAACCACCGAGCGCCTGGAAGAGCGCAAATGCGGTGGTCGCACGGCTCCACGACGCCCGTTGCTCGGTGTGATCGTGCGGCACGAGTTCGTGAATGCGACCGAGCGCGAGCGGAACGATACCGGGCGTAAAGACGCCGAGAATCACAGTCGACAATCCGAGAACCCATGCATTGCCGGAAAGCGCGAGCATTGCAACGGCTACCGCCTGCAGCAGCAGCGCAACGCGATAAGCCTTGCCGTAACCGATCCGATGCGCAACGTTGCCTGCAATGACTGGTCCGACGATCGCGGCAAGCCCATACAGCACCCAGTAGTCCGCGCCAATTGCCGCACCTCGACCGAGGCCGCGCGCCACATAATCGACAAGCAGGATCATTGCCGGCACGAGACCGAGCGCGTTCGCTGCATATTGCGCATACAGCACACGCAGCCCGAGATTGCTGGCGTGTGAAGCGTGACGATTGCCGGCTGCTGCGACCGGTGCAGGCGGATTGGTCGACGGCCAACCGAACCAGCTCACCGCGGTCAATGCGAGCGCGACTGCGCCGAGACCGAGCCATGTGGTTCTCAGCCCAAAGTGCAGCAGTTCAGGTATCAGCGTTCCGGACGCTGCAATGCCAAGGCCCAGTCCGAGAAAGATCATGCCGCTGACGAAGCCGCGGCGCGGCGCGGGAATGTGCGGAAGAATAGAAGTCGCGACGAGCACCATGATGGCACCGCCGGAGATGCCCGAAAGCAGACGCCACGCGAAGAACCAGCTGATCGAGAGCGGATATGCGCAGGCGAAGAAGGCTGCGGTTACAACAGCCATCAGCAGACGCAATGCGGTACGGTTCGATAACGCCGACGCAAGCGGTCGGCCGATCAACGCACCGATCAGATAGCCCGCGAAATTGGCGGCGCCGAGTGTCACCGCTTGTGACGACGTGAACCAGTGCGCCTGAATCAGTGACGGAATCAGCGGCGTGTACGCAAAGCGCGCGAGTCCGATTGCGACGAGGCTGCCGCACAAGCCGGCGAGCGTCGCGTAGAGCGAACGGGCGTCGAGCGATGTAGAGCCCGGAGAGGTCAATGAGGGCGCTGAAGACATGACGATTCCTTTACCGGCCAACGTGCTGAACGTGGATTCGGCTGTGGGTAAAAATGCGATGGTGTGCGCCCGTTAGGCGCGTGACTTAGACGCCGCCGTGTTTGGCCGGTATCGCTGGCAAGCCGAGCAGCGCGAGAGCGGTTGCGGCAGCGCTCGTCAGCACTTCTCGTTGCGGATCGACCCGCGCTAGCACGCGCATGCCTAGTACTGTGGCGAGCAGATGAGTGGCCGCGTCGGCGGGCGACACGGTGGCCGCGATTGCGCCGCCCTTCTGCGCGGCGACAAGGCAGCGATAAAAGAACTCGCGGATCTCGGCTATTTCGGTCGCGACGAGCTTACGAAATGCTTCGTCCTCCGATGAAATTTCGAGCGCCGAATTAACCAGCATGCAGCCACGTTTGTGCGGATCGGCGACAGAACGCTCGATTGTCTCGTCGAAGAAGCCGGTAATGGCTTGAGCCGGCGGCACCGTGCTTTCGAAGCGCCTGATGCGCTCGCGCAGCGTGCAGTCCAGGTAGTGCTCGAGCGCGCGCAGATACAGCCCGCGCTTGTCGCCGAATGCGTTGTAGAGGCTCGGCTGCGTGAGACCCGTCGATTTGACGAGGTCGCGTGTGGAGGTGGCCTCGTAGCCCTTGAGCCAGAAGGTCGCGCTTGCTGCTTCGAGCACCTCTTGCTCGTCGAATCCGCGGGGTCGCGCCATGATCCATGTCCTTTACCGCCTGTGCGGCGGGTTCTGTATCGAACGATATAGAACGGGATTATATATCGATTGATACAGAACGCAAGGGCAATTTAACCGGCGCGCGTCTGGACCGCCGCGCCCCGCCAGCAAGGGCGCGGCGCGGCGGTTTCCAATTGCGGACATCTCACGCGTCCTACAGATAGGTGCCTTTGATGCGCCCTTCGAAGATGGCAGTGTTGATGTCGAAGTCGTCGACGTGGCCCGAGGCGCCGCCATCGACTGTGACGGCGACGGAACGGCCCCCGCGCACGAGTTTCATCTGCTCGGCGTCGAGCGTGGCTTCCTCGCGCGCCGCGTCGGCGCCGCGGGGCAGGTCCTTGATAATGACGGTGGATTTCATGGCGATACTCCTCGAAGTGGGCGGGCGAGCACGGCAAGGTGCTCGCTTCTATTTTTGCAAGGTGTATGCCAATTTTCGTTCGATGAACGCGGAAGCTGTCATCTCGTCGGCGACGCCGCGCCAGGCAACGATATGCGCGGCACGGCCGCAAGAAGCGCATTGCGATGAGCGAAAGACCGAAGCGAAGTGTGCGGACGTATCCCACATTTCACGTCCGCAATGTTGGGCAGTGCTGCGGAAAGGTCCGCGCACTGCGCCTCGCGCGACAAAAACGAAAGCGGCACGCGTCGATGACGCATGCCGCCGCACTGCTGATGTGAAAGCGAATCTAGCCGCGCCGCTTATCGCGCGTAGCAGCTACTTTTCCGATGGCCTGATGCGCGGCCGGAAAGCCGGGCGGATACTCGACGACCCGCGCGGCAACCGGCACGAGTGGCGCGGCGCGCGTCAGGCGCGTGCCGATGCGTGCACCGCCGACAATGGCGGCCATTGCCTCGCGGTCGAGTTCGACGCTGTCAGTAAGGTCGTTGATGAGAAGTCTGGCCATGGTGTGTTCGCCGAAGAAGCCGCGTGCTACGACCGTTCACCGGTCTCGTCTGCGCGCGCGGATGGGGTCAAGTGTGCTGAGGTCTCGTCGCGCTACAAGTATAGGAAATCTGTTTTGTGCCTGCCTGGCGGATATGGGCAGGCGACAGTAGGGAGGCACACGGTCCTTCGTTGCCGCCGGGACGTTGACGTTGGCGATGCCGATTAGACCGCCTGCCGAGAGCAGCCTGGCGCCGCCGGACACCCGCTTACCTTCGGTGGGCGGCTGAGTTCGCGGACTCGGGAACGTCGCGAATCATGAGGGATGACATGGTATTTCTCCAAAGTGACGCGGAACAAAAAAGCGACCGGCGCGAGGCGAAGCGGCATGAAAAAGCGGCCGCTTCGCCTCGCCGCTTATCGCACGTGGACGTTATTGCTCGCAACGTTGTTGGCGTTCAATCCGAGCAACCTGTCTGCTCGAGCGTCACTAATGCATGGCGTGTGCCAGATTTAGTAAAGGTTCCTAACAAAAGTATCGGCGCCCTTATGACTTTGGCTTGCAGACCGACTCGCCGGATTTACGGATCTTCGCTGCGGCCAGCGCAGTCGCAGCGAGCGGTGGCACTCTCCCGACAACGCGCGCGATTCTGTTGGAGCGCGTCCGACATCGGCCGCTCATGCACCGCGCGGGGCAATCCTGGTTTGCGAAAGCGCAGGCCTGGAGCTAGTATCGAAGCGGCACATGTAACTGGTTACGACAGCTTTCCTATCGGCCACGGGAGCCTCGGTCATACGCGATCGGGGTCTATGGCAGCGGCGGCATCTCGCACAAAATGGCTAGCCTTGCGCGTGTGATTCACGACTTCCAGAACGGCGAGCTGTCCCGTGACGAGTTCGTCGCTCAACTCGACAGCACGTTGGTGACCGAAGGCCTCGGTCCCGCGCAGCTGCTGGATATGCTCGGCGCCGCGCATCGTAAAGCGCCGCTGCCCGAAGACATTTATGTCGAAGTGCGGCGGCGTATCGAGCAGTTGCGTGTGTCGAATGTGGCCGCCGGCGGCGACGAAACCGGCATCCAGACTACGGTTGAAATTCCATCGGTGCGCTCGGCAGGCGCAATGCCTGCAGGCACCGGCGCGAGTGCGCCTAACGCATCCAGCGGGTTAGGCCATGACCAGATCAAAGGCACCGGCGACACACTGAACAACCGCTTTGTACTCGAAGAGTGCCTGGGCGTCGGTGGAATGGGTACTGTTTACAAGGCTCTCGATCTGCGCAAGCTGGAGGCGTCGGACAGAAAGCCCTATCTGGCGATCAAGGTTCTCAACGTCCAGTTTCGCGGCAATCCGAATTCGCTAGTTGCATTGCAGCGCGAGGCACGCAAGGCGCAGGTGCTCGCGCATCGCAACATCATCACGGTGTACGACTTCGATCGCGATGGGCCTATCGTCTATCTGACGATGGAGTACTTATCCGGCAAGCCACTCAGCCAGTTGCTGCGCACGCCGGGCTATCAGGGCATGCCTGTACGCGCAGCGTTGCCCATTGTGCGTGGCATGTGCAGCGCGCTCGCGTATGCGCACGAACGCGGTTTCGTGCATTGCGATTTCAAACCCGCCAACGTCTTTCTCACGACGAATGCCGAAGTCAAAGTGATCGACTTCGGCATTGCCCGCGTGTTTCAGCGCCCGGAGGAAGAGAGCGATGCAACGGTCTTCGATCCGGGGAGCCTCGGCGCGCTGACGCCCGCGTATGCGAGCCCGGAAATGATCGAGCATCGCGAGCCCGATCCGCGTGACGACATTTACGCACTGGGCTGCATCACGTATGAACTGTTGACCGGGCATCATCCGTTCGACCGGTTGTCCGCCACGCAGGCGCGCAACGCAGATTTCAAGCTGCAGCGGCCAGCGAATCTAGATACTAGGCAGTGGCGCGCGCTGCGCGCCGCGCTTTCGTTCGACCGCGCGACGCGCATGCCGAGCGTCACGCGCTTTATCGCGGAGTTCGACAACGAAGCGCGCGCCGAGAAATCCGGCACGTTGGCGAAGGCGGGGCTTGCGGGCTTCGCGGTGATTTGCGCCGCGGCCGTGGGCGTGTACGCGTGGAAGTCGGCGCCGAATCGTCAAAGCCAGGCGCAGTTGGGCGCGGGCTCGTCGCAGGGACGCGTCGATCGGGGCGTCTCGTTGTCCACGCAATCGAGCGCAGCGGGCGTGGTGTCGACTGGTTCGTCAACGAACGCCTCGACGAACGCACCAACGACTGCGCCGACGAACGCGTCGACAGCTGCCGCACCGCCCGCATCACCCCCGGCTCCAAAGCCCGCATTGACGCTCGCAGCCGTGACGCCGATGCTCGCGCAAGTGCCGTGTTCGGCGCTAGCTGCATCGACGCAAGACCACACGTTGACGGTGCGCGGCTATGTCTCCCAACGCTACGGCGCTGCGCGCCTGAAAGATGGGCTGCGGGCGCTTCCCGGCGTGGATGACGTGAAACTCGACGTTCAGTCCGTCGCGGACGATAAATGCGATACCGTTAAGCCGCTCGCGCCGTACTGGACGCAGAATTGGCAGGCCGGTCACATCGCCGGCTTGCAGGTGCGTCCCCCGAGCGGTCAGTTGAGTGAGGGCGATCCGCTGGTTGTCGACGTGAGCACGCCCGGCTATGACTCATACGTGAACCTCGACTATTACCAACTCGACGGTAACGTGGTTCATATGGTGCCAAGCCCGCGCGCGAAGGACAATCAGGCGCCGCCGCATTATTCGGCGACGATCGGCAGCGCAGGCGACTGGGTTATTTCCAAGCCGTTCGGCTCGGAGATGGTCGTGCTTCTGATCACGCCCGCACCGCTATTCGACAAGCCGCGGCCCGAAGCGGAATCACGAACCGATTATCTTCGGGCACTCGACGCGCGCCTCGCCCAGATCGGCGCAAAGTATGGCCGGGAGCGGATCGTCGCTGACTTCGCGCCGATCACCACGAAGCCTCACGCGCCATAAACTGCGCGCGCACTTCAGCTCAACCGTGAAAGCGGTTGTAGCAGTGCATCACTTCAATTCTTTGACTACGCGAAAGCCATCTTGCGATTGGCGCACACCTGAGCTGTATTTAAAGCGAGTCGCGCTGAGCATGTAGCTGCTGCCTTCCCGCCACGAGCCGCCGCGAATCACGCGCATGTCGCAAGTGGGGCTTTCCCACGCGCGGCCATCCGCGGGTGCGGACTGGTACGAGTTGTGCCAGCAGTCGGCGGTCCATTCCCAGACGCTGCCATTCATGTCGTGCAAGCCATATGGATTGGGCGCAAAAGAACCTGCCGGCTCGGGGCCTTCCTTGTGCCACGGTTCGCCGCAATCCTTGCAGTTTGCGGTGCCCTTGCGCATCTGATCTCCCCACCAGTAAGCGCTTGTCGTGCCGCCACGGTCGGCGTATTCCCACTCCGCTTCAGTGGGCAGACGGTACGGCTTGCCGGTTGTTTTGCTGAGCCACTTTACATACTGCTGCGCGTCATCCCAACTGAGGTCGCGTGCGGGTGCCGTCTTGTTCGCATTCGTTTCGGGAGTGAGTTTCGCACATGCGTTCGCGGCGACGCATGCATTCCACTGCTCGACGGTCACCTCGTACTTGCCGATCGCGAACGGTGCCCCGATCGTCACGTGATGAACGGGTTTCTCCGATGGATCGTCGCTGCTGCTGCCCATTGAGAATGAGCCGGTGGGCAACGCGATCATGATCGGACACGCAGCACAATCGCGGCTTTCGCCTGCGACCGGCGCATGCGCCGCGGGCTTCTGAGCGGTTGACGTGGCAGGCGGCGTTGAAGGTGCCGTAGTGCTCGCAGCGGGCGGCGCAGAAACGGCGCGCTGTCGCTCCGGCGTCACGGTAGCGGAGGGCGCTGCAGGCGTTGAAGGACGCGCGGCTTGCGGTGTCGGTGTAGCAGGTGGCGTTGCCGGTTGCGCGGCGGGCGGCGCGGGGGAGGGTGCTGCAGCGGCCGGTGGTGCGTTCGATGCGGCCGCCCGCAAGCGATCTATGCGGGCATGGGCGAGCGTGGCGAAGCGCCCGTTGGGATAGGCCTTCAAATACGCTTCGTAGTCGCCGGGATAGTTACTGTCTTTGATCGAATTCCAGAACGTGATTTCGTATTGTTCACTGCTGTCTTTTGGGAGAATGCCGCGACTGTGCAGTGTCACGACAGTATCGTCGTGGGTCTCGGCATTCACGACCGGCGCTTTGACCGCGCTGTTTCCTACATCTGCCGATGCCGCCAGCGAGGACGCAATCCACGGGCTCTGCTCGCCACGTGTTATCTGGCGAGTCTCGGACGCGACGTTTGCAAGCAGGCTCATTAGAGGCTGTGCTGGTGCTTCGTCGAGTGTCCGCAGCAATGCCTGTGTGTAAATGCCATGGCGTATGCCGTCCGCCGCAAAACCGCCAGGCGCGGTCGCATAGGCAACGACCGTGTTCGGCGGAAGTGCGGACGCATCCGGTGCAACAGCGGCGGCGAATGGATTGTCGAGACAGGTATCGAGGATTACGAGGTTGAGCTGGCCGTCGCGTGAATGCATTGCTTGCAAGACGTCATTCAGATCGACGGCCTGGCGAAGCAGCGAAGTCGGCGAGCGCGTGTCCAATCCGGCCGGGATCAGCAGTGTCTGCGCGCCGATCCGCATGCCGTGACCGGCGAAATAGAACAGGCCGATACCACCTGCGGACAAACGCTCGCGTAGTTCGCGAATCGACCGCCGCATTGCAGCTGGCGTTGCATTCGAAAGCACGGTCACGTCGAAGCCGAGCGCACGCAATGTTTTGCCGACGGCTCGTGCATCGCGCGGCGCGTTTTGCCTGACGACGTCGCGTGAATTGTCGCCATACTCGCCATTGCCTATCACGAGTGCAATACGTGGCGCGCCAGGATAATCGTGTCCGGATGCGAACGGCGCGATTGCCCGGTCCATCGCACCGGTGCTTTCACGCGGCGCAGCGGCAAATGTATTGCCGCAATCCACCAGAATGGCCCCGGCCATCCACATCAGCAGGAATATTCGCCACATCTTCGGATCCTGTTTGTTCCGGACAGAACATAGGCATTCGCGTACAGCACCGGTCGGCGCTATGCGTCGCCGCCGCACGTACCGCGGACACGTATGGGACGCACGACGCGCTTTGGACCATCCACGTTGCAACGTATCAACAACCATAGCACGCACTTGGCGGGTCACAACCAACACTTCTACCGAGTGCGCTATACGGTTAACGAGTGTGGCGTATCTTTTTGGCAAGTTACGTCCTAAGCTGATTCACAAAGTAACGCGGCACGGTCGTTTTAACTACGCGGCCGCCGCATCGCGTGCGCGCTCGCGAACGCAGCAGAATTGCCCGCACTGCCTCGCGCAGTCGAGGTGGCCACGACCGCTCTTCGGGAGAGTGCGCTATGCGAATAACCAACGTCCCCGCTGTTCTCAACCGGAGTCTGACGGCCGCAACGCGGCTGTGTGCATGGCGAGCGGTTTTGCGCACCGTGCTCGCCGTGATGATCGGCGGTGCGGCGTTGCCCGTCGCCACATTCGGCGCGTCGACTGCATCGCCCGCAGGTGCTGAGGAGTACATCATCTGGCCGCCCGACGGCGCCGTGATTCATGGCGGCAAGCTGTGGGTCCGCATGGGGTTGCGCAACATGGGTGTGTGTCCGAAGGGCGTCGTGTTTCCGAACACCGGGCATCATCATCTACTGATCGACACGGACCTGCCGGCGCTCGACCAGGAGATTCCATCGGACCGCAATCATCTGCATTTCGGCGCGGGTGAAACCGACGCGCGTATCGAGTTGCCACCAGGCAAACACACATTGCAACTGATTCTGGGCGATCACAATCACGTGCCGCACACGCCGCCCGTGTACTCGAAAAAGATCACCATCACCGTGCAAAAAGACTAGCGCGAGCCGCGCGTTCATCGCGGACCGCTCGGAACGGAGAGACGTTCATGTACAAACTCATTGCAGTCGCGGCGCTGGTGGCGTCGGCGACATGGGGCACGGCGGATTTTGCCGTGGCGGGAACCCCGGCGCCTGCGGGCGCTTATGCCTATATCGGCTATCCGAACGATGGTCAGGTGGTGCAAGCCAATAAGCCGTTTCGCGTGTGGTTCGGATTGCGTTACATGGGCGTGGCGCCAAAGGGCGTGAAGTATCCGAACACAGGACACCATCATCTTCTGATCGACACCGACCTGCCGCCGCCGGATCAGGAAATACCCTCGGACCGCAATCACCTGCATTTCGGCGCCGGTGAAACCGAGACGATGATCCAGTTGCCTCCCGGCAAGCATACGTTGCAGCTATTGATGGGCGACGACATGCATGTTCCGCACAACCCGCCGGTGTACTCGAAGAAAATAACCGTCATTGCGCGGTGACGGAGCGGGTGGTGTCACGCGCGGACCAACCATCGCACGCAGGTTGTTGGTTGCAATCCATCATGTCGAGGCAGCCGCGTCTTTGCGGATAGCACTATCGCAAGGCCGCGATTCCCCTGAACGCCTTGCCATAAGCGCCTCGGAAAATCTCTTAGGATCGGAAAGCAAAACTGGCACAGCCTATGCATTAGTGACGCTCGAGTAGACAAGTTGCTCGAACCTAAACCGCAAGACTGCGACTTTCCCTTTCAGGAGATCTGCCATGAACACGCTGATGATCCAGGACCTGTCCATCACCGAACAACTCGACAGCGAGGCAATGAGCGCCGTGCGCGGCGGCACCGGCGTTTTGTATCCGCCGTCATACGTGAACTTCGCACCGTTCTTTGCGCCGGACCACAGCAAGAAGGTCGATGCGACTCAACTGATCAGCACGACGATTAATATTCAGAACGGCAACTGCAACAACGCAGCCTTCGTTACAGACGTCTCGGCCAAAATCGATCCACACGTGACGGCGAGCAACAACATCTACATGTCGTAAGCGGCGCGAGCGGACGCCGACGCCTGCCGTCCCGTGCGCCCGCCGGCATCGATCCTCAAAAGTTTGCGCGTCTAATCGTTCTTTTCACGCGACGCCTCGTTACCGCACATCTCCCGAACCCATGTTCATGCACTGCTTCGATGGTGAAGCGGCGGCGGAGATGCTTTACTTGAAGCGTGCGTTGCGTCGTGCTGTGAAGTGGGCGTCATCGGAGAAAATCGTGTCAGCGTTGCTTGATTCACTGGTCCGTCAGCGCTCGTTCAATCACTACGCCGCGACGTTGCGCGGGCTGTGCGCGGCAACTGTTTGCGCCTTTTCATTGTGCGCATGTGTCGACGTCAGCATGCCGGACTACAAGCGGCCCGATACGCCTGCCAAAGCGTCGTGGTCGGATCAGAAAGGTTCACCGATATCCGCAGCGGCCACCATCGAACCGGAATGGTGGAAGGGCTTCCACGATTCGACTCTGGATTCGCTGATCGACAAAGCCATCAGCGGCAACTTCGATATCAAGGTGCTGGCCGCGCGCATCGACGTGGCCAGCACACAAATAGGCGAAGCCAAAGCCGGCGCGTTGCCGACGATGGACCTCGGTGCCGGCGCAAGCTTTCAAAAGACCACCGGGCAGACTTTCACGAAGCAGTACAACGTTGCGGCGCAGGTTAACTGGGACATCGACATCTGGGGCAAGGTCGAGAAAGGCGTGCAAGCGCAAAAAGCCGAGTTTCATGCGAGCGAAGCCGACTGGCGCGCCGGCTATCTGGAACTGGTGTCGAATGTATCCAGCACCTATTTCCAGCTGCTTCAGTTCGACGACCAGATAGACCAGCAGCAAAGAACACTTGTCACCAACCGCCAAATCCTGACGATCTACGAAGGACAGCGCCGCAGCGGTCTTATCCCGCAGACGCAGGTACTGCGTCAGCAGGCGGAGATCAATCGCCTGACGAATCAATTGCTCGAACTGGGACGCTCGCGCGATCTCGCGAACAACGCGTTGTGTACGCTGATCGGCGTACCTGCAGGCGAGTTTCGTTTGCCTAAGGGCCATTTGCAGCAGCGCGTGCAGTTGCCTGTCGTACCCGACGGCCTGCCTGCGCAACTTCTGGCGCGGCGCCCGGACGTGGTGGCCGCTGAGTTCAGAGTGCTGGAGGCGTACGACCTCGTCGGCGAGGCCAAGCTCGCGCAGTTGCCGACGATCAGCCTGACTGGCCACGGCGGCACGGCGAGTTTTGCTCTTACCGATTTGCTTAAGTCGTTCACATACGGATTCATGCCCAGTATCAACATTCCACTGCTCGACCCCTCGGTACGCGCCCATGTGAAGGTAACGCAGGCGCAATCGACAGTTGCAGAGCAGCAATATCGTGCAACGGTGATGGGCGCATTCGAAGAAGTAGAGAACGCACTGGTCAATCTGAATGCGCATAAGGCGCAGAGAGTTGAATTGCAGCAAGAGGTGGATCGTCTGCAAATCGTGGCTGATCAGATTCAGTCTCAGCTGAGGCTTGGTCTCGTGTCGCAACTGGAAGTGTTCGAAACCGAGCGGACGCTGCTCGAAGCGCAGCAATCTTTGCTGGCTAATCATGAATTGATTCTGTCCGACACAGTACTGCTTTATAAGGCACTCGGCGGCGGGTGGCCCAGTGTCGATGTGCAGGCGCAAGTGAAACAGCAATAAGGCAGCACAACAGAAGTAAAGGAACACTGAGCTAATCCGCAATGTGGCGAGTGCGAGCCTTATCTGGGTTTCACACCGGGCGCCCGCTGGCTTCATAACCAACGACAGGGAATTGACACTCGCGATGCGTGACTTACAATCGTTGAGGAGCCGGCTTTGCAATGGCTCGCTAATAAAAGACCTTCTCGCCGTCGTCCTTCGTGCTGAATCCGCTGCACTCTCGCTGCAGCGGGTAAACGATTAGTGATCCGGATAAAATGGCCGACGGAGAAACACCCATTGCAGAGACACGCGCGACTGTCGAAGCCGCTTTCGACGTGCTGTTGTCTCCGCTTGCATCCGCGCAACGACCTGCGCTGGACACAATCCGGATTGTCGACAACCTGTTCGCAATTGGGCGCAGCGAAGCGCCGTTCACCGATTACCCTGCTGAGCGGATTGCGCGTTTATCGCGCCGTCACGCGCGGGTCTTCGTCGAGCACGGCGCCATTTACGTTGCGGACCTCGAAAGCAAGAATGGCACGACGGTAAACGGCATCGCAGTGCGTCAGACGCCGGCGCGTGTGCGGGCAGGCGACGAACTGTGTTTCGGCGGCGAGTTGTGTTATCGCGTGAGCATTGAACCGCGCGCGCGCATCGTAGCGGCTGGCAGCACCGCACAAGCTCCTGCGTTGTTGCTTGTGCCGCAGCGCGACGATCTCGATCTTCAGCCGATCGAAGTGCAAGCGTTCCCGTTCCTCGTCAGCAAAGCCGATGATGTCTTTTCGCGCTACAAGGACCGCTACCCGCATCAGGTCAATTACATTTCCCGACGACACGCGCATATCTTTCTGAAGGGCTCGGAGCTTTACGTCGAAGATCTGGGCAGCACGAACGGCACATTCGTCGGTGGCAAACGTCTCGACGAATCAGCGCTGCCGCTGGCGGACGGCGACGTCGTTGCATTTGGCGGAGACCACTTCGTCTACAGGGTGACGCTGCAAAAACCGCCCGAAAACGAGCCGACCGTGACGCAATTGCTCCTCAATCCCTCAGTCGACGAAGCCGCGGACCCCGACAAGACAACGTTCGTGGGCGCGGCGAATTCGTTTCTCGACATCTTTTGCGTGGACCCTGCGCGGCAACGCGAGGACGAGATCAACGAGTCTGCACACGCGGCGTCGGCGCAAGCAAAGCGCGCGTCGCCGGGTGGCGGGGCGCCGGTGAGCGTTGCGAAGGGCGCCAATGGCGGCCGCGATGCCGACAGCGGCGTCAATGGATCGGATAACAGCCAAAGCGTGAGCGTCTCCAAGCGCAGGCAGCGTCGCTGGCGACTCGTCGCGAGCGAACTTGGCAAGGCATTTGCAGGTGACGATCGTGCGGGCATGAGGCGCGTCGCCGCGTGGAGTGGCGTGGCCGTCGTGTTTTTCGCAGCCGCGGCGTTGGCACTCTATCTGCGAGGTTCACCCGAGCGCGAGGTCAAAAATCTGCTCGCGAGCGGCGACTACACAAACGCCGTGAAGTCGGCCAAGAGCTATCTGGCGAGCCATCCCGCCGACCCGAAAGTCAGCGCGCTTGCGAGCGAAGCGCTGCTGAAGGCGAAGCTTCCTGGCTGGCTCAATGCACTGCAAAAGGCGCAGTTCGACCAGGCCGACGCAATGCTTGCCGACATGAAGTCGTTGAGCGCGAACAATGCGGATGCTGCGTCGTTGCTCGGCGAACTTCAATGGGTGGGCGATCTGGAGCGTTTCGTGGCGGGGCGAGGCGGCGTCGAAGCGCCGATCCGCATGTACGCGGACGAAGCGACGATAGGCGGCTTGCTGCAGCGTTGGGACGACGATCCCAAGAGCCATCAGCGTGCTCTCGACAGGATCGCGACATACGTACCCGTTTTTTCGGAACCGTACGCGCAGGCCTTGAGCCATCTGCGCAAGCTGGAGAGCGACGATTCGGTCTATCTCGCGGCAATTGAACGGTTAGACGGGATCATTCGCACCGAATTGGCGCGCGATAAACCAGCGGCGCTGCCGCCTGTACTGGATGATTACGCGCAACGCTATCCACGCCTTGCGGGACTCGACCGTGTACGCGACGATCTGCGTCAATACACCGCTTTGCTCGAAGCCGCGCTAGCTCGCAAATTGACCTCACTGCTTTCGCAAATGAAAGCCGCGCGCTTCAGCACACCGCCGTTTCAGGAGCAATACCGGCAACTTGCGGCAACGCGTCTGCCATCGGCAGATGTAATCCAGCGGCTCGACGCGGTGGCCGAAGCGTGGAAGCGCGGCGACGCGCAGCAGGCGCTGGCCGGCTTGCAGTCGATGCCCGCCGGTCCATGGTCGGATATGCTGACCGCCGACCTGACTCGCAAAAAAACGTTGCTCGACCAATACAGCGATTTGCAAAAAACGCGTGGTGGCAAAGATTACGACCAACGTCTGCTGTCGTTCTATGCGAGCCTCGATCCGTCGGCGGATGTGTGGTTCGCGCACTCGATCGAGAAGGACGTCGCCGCGTTGCACGATAAGGCACTGGCGCGTGCGCAAGATCTGATGCTGCGGGCGCAGAGTCTGTGGAAGCAATACCGCGCGAGCGGTTCGATCGGTGGCACACAACGGCTCGAAGCCGGCATCTCGTCGGGATTTCGCAACGAGGCGCGTTTGCTGTCCGACGCTCAAACCGCGGCGCAACAGGGCATGCGTATCTATTCGCAATTAAAGGCGGACCATCCTGCCGACTTTGACCGCCTGCTCGCGGATATCGAAGCCGAAACAAGCTTGCAGCGTCGCTCGCTCACCGAGTTGCGCATGGTGCTGGACCCGGGTCTTCTAAAGGCGAAGCTGGCGTTGATTGGAGGCGAGCAGAGTGAAACGCGACAGTCACCCTAGGCTGCTTTCGGAAGCGCTGGAAGACCACAGCGTCGAAGGTATCGCGATACTGACCGCTGAGCCGGTGCGGCTCGCGCGTGCGCTGATCTGGGCAATGGTCGGCTTGGTGGTGGCGGGACTCCTATGGTCGTTCGTGGGCCGCGCGGATGTGATCGTTAGCGCACAGGGCACGCTATCTCCGGATTCGGAAGTGCGCCGCATTTATGCGCCGATCGACGGCGAGCTGGCCGACCTGTATATCGCCGAGGGGCAGCCCGTGTCGAAGGGCGACGTGCTCGCCCGGCTCAACGCGCGCGGCGCTATCGAGGCCGCGAGCAATGCGTTGCAGGCGCAACTGAAGCTCGAAGACGCGGAGCGCGACTGGAAGCAGTTTCCTCAAAAGAAGGCGCTACTGGAACGAAGAGCCGCCGCGCTAAAGGCGCAAATGGAAGTCGAGGCCCGTCTGCATGAGAATCGCATTTCGGAAGGCACGAGCAAACTCGCGGAGGGGCAGAAAGCCGAACTCGACGAAGCGCGCAGCGTCCTCGATAACGCGCGGCGCGTGCGGGAGGCGGCGCGCCAGGAACTGGACCGCTATTCGCAACTGTTCGCGCAGCCAGGCGGCGGCGGAATAGCCGAACTGCAGGTCGAACAGAAGCGAACCGCTGCGATGGAAGCGGATAACGCCTACCGCGTCGCGCAATCGAAACTTGCCGAACTCGACTTCCGTTTGAGCCACGAATATGCAAAGGCGAATGCGGAACTGGAAACAAGCGGCCAGCAGACCACCGACCTTCAGCTTCAATATGACGCCGCCGTGCGCGACGTCACCGACGTCGAAGACAAGTTGCGGCTGCAACTACAAAGCGCGCGGCTTGTATCCGAAGCTGCTGCGCGGATACGTTTCGAGAACATCGACAAAGACAATTTCCTGCTGATTCTCGCGCCCGTTTCAGGCGTGATTACCGACGTCACGTCGACGCAGCGCGGCGACAAGATTCAGGCGAACTCGCCACTCGGCGGCGTTGCGCCTAAAGACGCGAAGCCCGTGTTGAAGATCGAGATTGCCGAACATGACCGCGCGTTCCTGCACGAAGGCCTGCCGGTCAAGCTCAAGTTCAATGCGTTTCCCTATCAACGTTATGGGTTGATCAGCGGCACGCTTGCTTATATCTCGCCGGCCACCAAGCCTTCATTGCAAGACAAACAGCCGGTTTACGAGGGTCGCGTCACGCTCGATAAAAACTACTACGAGATTGCGGGCACGCGTTATCCATTGCGTTATGGCATGACAGCGAGCGCGGAAATCGTGGTGCGCGAGCGGCGACTAATCGACCTGGGTCTCGATCCGTTCAGACAGTTGGCGGGTTGACCGTGCGGATCACTCATCAACCATGGGAGCGGACAACATGACCGCGATAGTGCGAATCGATGATGAAGTTGTGGATGTCAGCGAATTCATTCGACTTCTGAAACTGACTGGCCAGTTCGAAAGCCTGATTGAGCAGATCGTGCGCGACAAGCTCACCGTGCATGCGGCGAAGAAGCAGGGCCTTGCAGTGAGCGCCGACGAAATCCAGCAGCGCGCCGACCAGTTCCGGCGCGTGCGCGGCTTGCATCGGGCGACCGATATGAACCAGTACCTGGATGTGCTCAACGTGAGCCTCGACGAATTCGAGGCGTTCATCACTGACGGGTTGTATCAGGAAAAGATGCTGGAGGAGGTCGGCAACGAGGCTGCCGTCAGAGACTATTTCGCGCTGAATTCACCGAAGTTCGACGCCATCGAGGTAAGCCATATCGTGCTCGATAGCGAAGGCAAGGCGAAGGAAATGATCTCGTATCTGCGCGACGATCCCGACAGTTTCGCCGATATGGCTCGCGAGCATTCCATTGCCGATACGCGTGAAGCGGGCGGCGTAATAGGCAAAGTACTGCGCGGCTCATTGAAGCCGGATATCGAGGCGAAGATCTTCAATGCGGCGGTGGGTGATTTGCTTGGCCCGTTCCCGTCAGCTGATCGATCGTGCTTTGAAATCTTTGCGGTGACGGCCAAATACCCGGCCACGCTCGACGCCGATGTCGCCGCCGAAGTCAGGCGTCTGCTGCGCGAAAGCTGGCTGATCGCGCGTGCGCAGGAACATGTGATCGAGGCGCGCTAACCGGGCGCAACCTGAAAAGCCGAATCGAGGTCCGCAAGCTTATGGATGCACCCCAGACCGCACCGTCCGCCGCCGAGTTTCTCGCCTCGGTGGAAATACTGTCGCCTTTTTCTCGCGATGAGATCGACCGCCTGGCTGAATATGCGCAGGCGCGCTTCTATTCGTTTGGCGAAACAGTGTGTTCGGCAGGGGAGACCGCCGACGGCTTATACGTGATTCGCTCGGGCTCGGTGCGCATCTTTGTCGAGGAGAACGGCAAGGAAACGAGTATGGGAGTGCGCAAGTCGGGAGAAATTTTCGCCGACATTGCAATGCTGCGTACGTATGTGCATGAAGCCTCGGTGCGGGCGTCGGCGAAGACCGAGCTGCTGTTCATCCCACGCGCAGCAATCGAGCCGGTGATCACGGCCAATCAGGCCGCGCTTGCTTTTGTCGCGAGTTATGTCGCAATCAATTCGGCCGGCGGCTTTGTAGCGCAGTTGTTCGATCTGCGCGGCAAACTGAACAAGGCTGAGCTCGAAGAATACGTGCGCAGTGTGGGTGTCAAACGTGTCGCTGCAGGCAAAGAGATTCTCAAGCAGGAAGCACGCGACGACCGGCGCTTATACGTCGTGCGTCAGGGTGAAGTGCGCATCGTTCGGCATGAGGAAGGGCGCGACTATACGCTCGCCACGCTCGGCGAGGGCGAAATATTCGGCGAGAAAGCGTGCCTGATGCGCCAGGAACAAATGGCCTCCGCGGTTGCGTCCACCGATGCGCGACTGCTGGTGATTCCCGAACGCACCGTTCATTTCATTCTCGAACGCAATCCCAAACTGCGCGAGGTGCTGGACGAGCGTATTCGTTACGTCGACCGTGAGTTACAGCGGCAAAAGCGGCTGGAGCAACGCCGTAAGCTGCCGTTGATGCTCGACCTGCAGAGCAAGGCCGAGTTCGGCGAAAAAATAATCAAGCGTTTTGCGCTGGTCGAACAGGCCGAAGAAATGGATTGCGGCGCGGCGTGCCTCGCAATGATCTGCCGTCACTACAGCATTCCGATGACGCTCGGCAAACTGCGCGAACTCGCCAATGTGACCACGCAGGGCGCGACGCTCGACAGCCTTGCCCGTGCGGGGGAATCGCTCGGTTTCACGGCGCGTGGCGTGCAATGCACGTTCGATTCGTTACGTGGATTCGATCTACCGTTCATTGTGCATTGGGAGGGCTATCACTATGTGGTGGTATATGGGCTCTCCACGGAGTACGTATGGGTCGCGGACCCGGCGCTAGGCTTCCGCAAATTGACGGTTGAGGATTTCGAGCGCGGCTGGAGCGGTACATGCCTGCTCTTTACGGGCGGCCCTCACTTACTGCAAATGTCGGCGTCGCGTTCACCGTGGATTCGTTTTGTCGGCTACCTGAAGCCGTATAAAAAAATTCTCGGTCACCTGTTTCTTGCGACGTTCGTGATTCAGGTACTCGGCGTGATTCCGCCGCTCATCATCCAGAACATTCTGGACGGCGTAATCGTGCACCAGAATGTGAGCTTGCTACATCTGCTGATAGGCGGCCTCATTATCTCCAATGTATTCTCGCAACTCATGTCGTCGATCCGAGCGTACCTTGCCAATTTCATGGTGCGCAATATGGACTTTGCGATGATGTCACAGTTCTTCAAGCACACGATGTCGTTGCCGTTCTCGTTTTTTGCAAAGCGCAAAACCGGCGACATATTCGCGCGTTTCCAGGAGAACCAGACGATTCGTGCATTTCTCACGGAATCCACCGTGACGACAGCGCTGAATCTGCTGATGGTGTTCATCTACTTCACGATCATGTTCGTCTACAACGCGAAGATGACGCTCGTGCTGATCGGCTTCGTCATTCCAATCATGGCGCTCACCGCATTGGCGACGCCTCGAATCAAGAATTATGCGCGCGAGGTTTTCAACGCATCGACGGAATCGAAGTCGTTCCTGATGGAAGCGCTCGCCGGTGTCGAAACGGTCAAAGGCATGGGCATCGAGCGGCCCGTGCGTTTGCGCTGGGAGAAGAAATACGCGAAAGCGCTCGAAGTGCAGTACCGCGCGCACGCTTTCAATATTCTCGTCGGGCTTGGCAGTCAACTGCTGAATGCCGCGACCACGATTGCGATTCTTTGGGTAGGCGCGAATCTCGTGCTCGCGCGCGAGATGACAATCGGTCAATTGATTGCATTCAATGCATTCATGGGAAGCGTGCTCGGCCCCTTGATGGGACTCGTCGGACTATGGAGCATGCTCAATGACGCGGGCGTCGCAATGGAGCGCCTTGGCGATGTGCTCGACATCGAGCCAGAACAGAGGCCGCAGGATCTGCCGTCACGCGTCATGCTGCCCGAACTGCAGGGCGAAATCAGCCTGAGCGGTGTGTACTTCCGCTATGGCGAAAACGATTCCGCTTATGTGTTGGAGAACATCAGTTTCGACATCAAACCCGGCGAACTCGTCGCGATAGTCGGACGCAGCGGTTCGGGCAAAACGACGCTGGCCAAGTTGCTGGTCGGCTTTTACGCGCCGAGCGAGGGGAAGATGTCGATTGACGGTTACGACCTCGGCGTGGTCGACAAAGCCTATTTCCGCGCGCAGATCGGTTATGTGATGCAAAGCAACCTGCTGTTCTCGGGCACGATTGCCGAGAACATAGCAAGCGGCGACGACGCACCCGACCGCCGACGCATCGAGGAAGTCGCCAGAATGGCGGATGCGCATGCGTTCATCAGCAAGATGCCGCTCGGTTATGAGCAGATTGTCGGCGAGCGCGGAATAGGTTTGTCTGGTGGCCAGATCCAGCGTCTGTGCATTGCACGCGCGCTGTATCACGATCCGCGCCTGCTGGTATTCGACGAAGCCACCTCTGCGCTCGATTCGCAGTCGGAGAGCAACATTCTCGGCAATATGCACGACATTCTGAAGGGCCGCACGGCAGTGATCATCGCGCATCGGCTGAGCACCATCATGCGTGCCGACAAGATTCTCGTGCTCTATGAAGGCGCTATCGTCGAACAGGGCCGTCATGAAGAACTGATCCAGCGCGGTGGCATGTACTACCAGCTGGTTCAGAAACAACTGAGTACGTGATGATGAAGATACTCGACCAGATTGAAGACATCAGTCCGGCTATTTCATATGCCGGCCTGATCGAGCGGATCGAGATTCTGCGCTCGACATTGCGGTGGTCGTCGCGGCTGGAGCGCACGGATATCGACAAGCTGCTCAGGCAGGCAACGTCGCTACGCGACGAGGTCATGCAGCTTTCGCATAAGGAGCGCTTTGTGCAAGCCGCGGCGGCAGCAGAGCCTGAACCGCGCGCCGAGCAGTCGCGCGGTGCACGCAGGCAGGCGCTGCTTGAGCGCAGCTTCATTTTCGAGGGTACGTTCGGCGACAATCCGCGTCTGCTCGAGTCGCTCGAAATCGCGGAGAAAGCCGCGCCGACCGACTTGCCCGTTCTGATCGACGGTGAAAGCGGGACCGGTAAGGAGTTGATGGCCAAAGTCATTCACGCGAACGGTTCGCGATCGGATAAGCCGTTTATCTCTGTGAACTGTGGCGCGATTCCTGACAACCTGCTGGAGTCGGAACTGTTCGGTCATCGCAAGGGCGCGTTCACGGGCGCTTCAAACGACCGTAAAGGGAAATTCGAAAGCGCGCATACAGGTACCATTTTTCTCGACGAGATCGGCGAGTTGCCGCTCGCGGGTCAGGTCAAGCTGCTGCGCGTGCTGGAGGCGCACGAGATTCAGCGCGTGGGTTCCGACGAAACCATTGCAGTCGATACGCGCATAGTCGCAGCAACGAATCGCAATCTGCGCAAGCTCAGCGAAGAAGGCAGGTTTCGCGAAGACCTGTTTTATCGGCTTAGCGTCATTCATGTGACGCTGCCGCCGCTGCGCGAACGGCGTGACGAGATTCCGCTGCTGATCGCATGGTTCGGCGACGAGGCGGCCGGCACGCTCAAACGCAGGCCCGTGAGATTAACCCCACGTTTGAGGGACTTTCTGCTGAATTACGGGTATCCCGGCAACATCCGCGAATTGCGCAACGTGATGTATCGCATCTCGTGTCTTGCCGGGGATATGGCGGACATGGATCATTTGCCGACCGATATGCGGCCCGCAGCGCCGGGAACAGTGGCGTTGCAAAGCGGCGCGAACAGCACAGGGCAAGAACAGATCAGCGTGGCGAACCTGATGTCGCTCAGCGATGCAAAGCGCGCCGCAAGCGACGACGCTGAGAAAGCCTTTCTGGAGCGTGGACTGCGCGAAGTGAACGGCACGGTGGCCGAATTGGCGCGGCGCATCGACATGAACCGGTCGCATCTGCAGATGCTGCTGAAGAAGCACGGTCTGCATTCGAAAGACTTC
Organism: Paraburkholderia sp. 22098; assembly: GCF_052045935.1. Classification (NCBI taxonomy): domain Bacteria; kingdom Pseudomonadati; phylum Pseudomonadota; class Betaproteobacteria; order Burkholderiales; family Burkholderiaceae; genus Paraburkholderia; species Paraburkholderia sp. 22098. The sequence goes on from NZ_JBQEPV010000006.1 coordinate 319,803, forward strand.
CGCAACCGTAACGTCGTCTCCACGAACAGGAACGGCGCCGCCGAGCATGCAGACCAAGCCGAGGACGACGGCGAAGGCGATACATAACACCGTCAGCCGAAAAAATCGAACGGCGTGCGACTCACGGCCTCAGGGCGCCGGGTTCAGAAGCGTTTTGTCCGCGGCGTGAGGGTCTTCGGCGCGTACCACGACCGCAGTGATGTTGTCGCGGCCGCCGCGCTCCAGGGCGAGGCTCACCAGTTGATCGGGCGCGTTGCCGTGTGCTGCCGTAGACAACACAGATAGCATGTCGTCTTCGCCGATCTCGTTGCTCAGGCCGTCGCTGCAAAGCAGAAAGATGTCGCCGTCCGCAACTTCGATTGCGTCGTCGTCGAGTTCGAGCAGATCCGTCGCACCCACGGCCCGCGTAATCATGTGCTGCGCGGGATGATGCCGCGCTTCTTCGTCGGTAATCACGCCAAGCGACTTGAGCGCTTCGACCTGACTGTGATCGCGCGTGAGCTGGCGCAACTGTCCGTCACGAAGGAGGTAGAGGCGGCTGTCGCCGGCCCATACATAACCGCAGAAGCGATCGCAGGCGAGCAGCGCGACGACCGTGCTGCCAATGCGTTGCACCTGGCGGCGCGCGGCCTCTTCTCTCAACAGACGATTAGCAGCCTGCAAATGAGCGCGCGCGTCGGCCAGGAACGCTTTCATGCTGACGGGCGCGGCGAGCCGTTTCAATTCGTCGATGACGATGCGGCTCGCGACGTCGCCGACCGCGTGTCCGCCCATGCCGTCGGCGACTGCCCAGCGTCCGAGTTCGGACTGGTCGAGGCAGGCGTCTTCGTTGATTTCACGCACGCGCCCCGCGTCGGAGCGCGCGGACGACGTCCATCGGAATAGGCTCGCACAAGTCACAACGGCTACACCATATCGTTTCTGCTGCGTGCGTCGGGAGAGACACTGATGTTCGAGTTGGCGCCTGTATTGCGCACATCGACCGACTGGAACTGGTTGATCATCTGGTTAGCATAGAAGTTGTTGGAAACCTCGTATAGGTTCACGACCGGTCCAATGCTCGGCGTTTCCCGCACATACGGTTGAATCCAGCCATACACCCAGGGCGCTCCACCGCCGCCGCGAATGGCCGCCATTGCTTTGCGGTCGAGTGCGAGGTTGAGTGAAAGATCGTTCACAGAAATAGAAGCCATGTCGTTCTCCGGTTGGCCGCGTGCGCAACGCGCGCGGTTTTAATGGATCTGGACAAGGATCGTGCAAGTGCTATGCCAATCGCTGCATGACGCCCCGCGGTTTGGCTCACAGCGTTGACCGGCTGGCGATTCCGCTCATTCGGGCATTGTTTCAGCGGTGCACTGTTGATCGATAGGTCGGCGCCTATCCAACAGACACGCTTGCGAACCGGTGTAGCGCCCAACACATTCCTGGCGAGTCGACAACAACCCATCTGCAGCGTGAATCGCCATTCTGGCTGTGGCAAAAAGAGCGCCGCGCGCCAACACATCAACGCATATTCTGTCGCTCGGCGGCCCACAGTTTTCCTCGTCGAAGAAGTGGCACTCGGCGGAAAGCCATATGAATAAAGGCTTTTGCGCACATGGCCCGGATGATGCAAAAGACCTCGCAACAGTGTTGGAAACCGAGCGAGGCCAGCCATGAACACGATCCAACTTAAGACGAGCGACACCCGCGACGATTGCATGTCCACGATCGACTTGCCCATCGGCTCGCATCTCGTGTCAGCCCGCTGCGGTTATGAGCATCACGGCATCTACGTGGGCAATGGCCGTGTGGTTCATTACGCAGGCTTCGCCGGTTCGGTGCATCGCGGACCGGTCGAAGAAGTCGACCTCGATCGCTTCGCGGCAGGACATCCACTCTCGGTTCGCGCGACTCCCCATGCACGCTATATCGGCGACGAAGCGGTGCGCCGCGCGCGCTCACGGCTCGGCGAAAACCACTACCGGCTGCTGACCAACAACTGCGAGCACTTTTGCGCGTGGGTGCTGCTCGGCGAAAGCCGCAGTGAACAGGTGCATTGCAGCTTGCGCCATCCGCGTACCGGCATGCATGTGCTGATTTGCCTCGTGAAGGCTTTCGTCGAAAGCGGCGCCACCGGCGCAAACAGCGGACAGCTCGCCGCATAGCTCGCGTGAGCTATCGGATCGACCTCGGGTATTCAAGTGAAGGAATGAAGGAGAACCATCATGGCAACCGCTGAAAAGACCTTGCACTGGGCCGTCGACAAATGGCTCGCACCGACTCCGTCAATGCCCGCACGTGTCGTGGAGTTTTGCCACCGCGCTTCGCATCAACGGTTCGTTCGTGTTGAAGCACTGCGCCCGTCCGGCCTGTTGTCCATCTTCTTCTTCCGTCACGACGATGGCTCATGGAACGTGTTTCCGCCGCAAGCAGAGCGCCCCGCGATGAACGGTCATCGTCGCACCGGGCTTTGCTAACGCGGCATGTGTGCAGCCGCTTCCTTGATGAGCCACTGGCTGAACAGCAGCATTGCGGGTGTCATCGCCTTGCCCTTTAGCCATGTGAGCCAGTAACTGCCTGCCTGCACTTCGACCTCGAAGGGCCGCACGAGGCGGCCCGTGTTGATCTCGCGATCGAACATCAGCGCGGGCGCGAGCGCAATGCCTGCGCCTTGCATGGCCGCTTCGACCATCAGCCGTGACGAATCGAACACCGGTCCGCGGATTGGACGCGGCGCAATACCGGCGGCTGCGAACCAGTTGATCCAGTCATCTGCGCGATACGAACGCAACAGCGTTTCGTCGACGAGATCTGCGGGCGTGGACAATCTCGCAGCAATCTCGGGCGTGCATAGCAGCGCGAGCGGCGCGTCGAGCAGGCGTGTAGCGAGTGAGCCGGGCCACGTGCCGTCGCCGAAGCGGATCGCGAAGTCGAGCCCCTCAGTGGCGAGATCCACGAGATTGTTATTGGTCAGAAGCCGCAGCTCGACAAAGGGATGTGCATCGCGAAACGATTTGAGCCGCGGCATCAGCCAACCGACTGCGAATGTGCCGACCACACCGACCGTCAGTACTTCATGAAAGTGACCGCCTTCGAATTGCTTGAGCACCGCCTCGATGCGATCGAATGCGTCGGTGAGCACGGGGCGCAGTGCGAGACCTTCATCGGTCATCGCAAGGCCGCGTGGCAGGCGCTTGAATAGCGCGGTGCCAAGACGCTCTTCAAGCGTTCTGACCTGCTGGCTGACGGCGGCCTGCGTGACGTTCAATTCGAGCGCCGCGCGGGTGAAGCTCAGGTGCCGCGCGGACGATTCGAAGGCGCGCAGCGCATTGAGCGGAAGATAAGGTCTCATAGCCGAGGCATAAGTTTTTCTTGTGAGTGCACTAACTTATCATCGTTTGTCAGTGAAAGCTGGAAAACCGATAGTTGCGGCTTCACACAAGGAGCTGCAATGGTCACGAGAAGAAAATTTGCGCGCACGATTCTGGGCGTTTCGATAGTTGGCGTTGGTGGCTTTGCTGGCGCCGTGTTCCGAAGCGGCGATGCATGGGGCAAAGACGCCGGACCGGCCAAGCGCACCACGTCGGCAACGCCGCGGCAAGAGTTGGCAAAGGCCGATACGATCCGCGCGCGGCTGCGGGAGATCGAAGCAGATAGCGGCGGACGGCTCGGTGTCGCGATCGTCGACACGACATCGGGCCTGCACGCCGGCTTACATGCGGACGAACGCTTTCCGATGTGCAGCACGTTCAAACTGCTCGTTGCGGGCGCGATATTGGCGAGGCTGGATCGCGGCGAGGAAGACTTGCAGCGACGCATCGTCTACTCGCAAAGCGAGCTTGTGCCGAACTCGCCGGCAACATCGAAGCACACGCGCGAGCGCACCGGCAACACGGGAATGAGCGTCGGCGATCTGTGCAAGGCGGCGATCACGCTCAGCGATAACACGGCCGCTAACCTGTTGCTGGCGAGCTTTGGCGGTCCTGCCGCCTTGACCGAATTTGCGCGCAGTCTGGGTGACGGCATCACGCGTCTGGACCGGATCGAGCCCACGCTTAACGAGGGGACGCCCGGCGATCCGCGCGACACTACGACACCGAACGCAATGCTCGGCAATCTGCGTGAGTTGGTGCTCGGCGAGCATTTGACTTCGTCGTCGCGAGCGCAATTGCTTGCGTGGCTCGCGGCCAATGAGACCGGCGGCGAGCGGATTCGCGCAAAACTGCCGAAGGACTGGGGCGTTGGCGATAAGACCGGCACAGGCGATCACGGCACGGCCAACGACGTGGCGATCGTGTGGCCGCCCGGCCGCGGTCCCATTCTCGTCGCGGTCTATCTGACGGAAACGGCAGGCGACGCGGTGCGTTGCAATGCGGCTATTGCGAGCGTCGGCGCGTTAGTGGCGCAGTCGGTTTAACGGCTGCGCCAACGGCCTGTGCTTTTACCCTGAAACGCGCTTGAGCATGGTCAGCAGCGCGTCGAATGAAATCGGCTTGCGCGCGTACTGTATAGAAGGGTTCTGCTGCGCGGGAATGTCGGCGGCCGCGCTGCAGAGAATCACCGGAATGGTGCGCAGGTCCGGATCGGCGTAAAGCGCTGCGCAAAGCTCCAGGCCTGACATGACCGGCATCATGCAGTCCGACACAATGACGTCCGGCCGGGTCTTGCGTATCTGATCGAGCGCGGCCGCGCCATTCGATGCGGTCAGCACCGTATAGCCGTGACGTTCGAGCAGCAGCCGCCATACAGTGAGGATGTCGAATTCGTCATCCACAACCAGAATGGTTTTCATGGGGCTACGCCGGTCGCCGCGACTGCAACGTCGCGGACAAGCCTGTGGCCGAAGAAACTGCGACGCTAAACGGACTTTCAATAACATCCAGCCCGTGTGAGGAGATTACGAGCTCATGGGTATACGGATCATGCGCGCTCTCCCGCTGCTTGACGATTGAGATTGCACGCCGCAGTCCTGCTTCGGTTTCCGCGTAGCGCAACAAGACGAGATTTTCTGTAAGTGCCGATACACGCGTGCTTCGAGAATTGCCGTGGTCTGGATAGAGCGGCATTTCTTCGGTGATGAGCGCCGTGATGCCGGCTTCGCGCAACTGATGCAGCAATGCGTTCAGGAATAGCCCAAAGCGCTCGACGCGCAACGCGGAATCACGGAACCCCTCCACGCCGTCGATCACCATGCGCGTTGCCCCGATTTCTCTCGCCGTGGCAAGCGCGTTAGCGGCGATCTCGTCGACGGCAAGTTCAATGGCCGGCTGCCATTGAATGGCAAGACGACCGTCCTGGTACGCGTCGTTGAGAGGTATCGAAACGGCTTCTGCTTTACCGAGCAGTCGTTGCGGTCCTTCGTACGAGCCGAGATAGAGGCAGCGTTCGCCGTTCGCGACACCTGCGGCAAGGAATTGCAGGCAAAGCATGGTTTTGCCGACACCCGACGGCCCGATCAACGTCGTAGTCGAGCCTTGTGACAGACCGCCGCCGAACATGATGTCGAGATGCGGCAAGCCGAAGCTGATCCGCGTTTTCAGATCCACCGGTCCGCTCGACGGCGCGCACTGCGATTCGAGACGCGGATACATGAGGAGCCCGCTCTCCGCGATGCGAAAGTAGTGCTTGCCCATCAGGTGATTGCGCGCGCGCAGCTTGTGGACTTCGATTTCGCGGGCGCGGCGCATACCGTCGCTGAAGCGGTTCAGTTCGATCAGTCCGTCGACCAGCGTGTGCTCAGGATGCGGCTCGTTGCCGGACAGCGGCGCGAGGAGCAGCGTCGTGCAGTCCATTGCTGCGACGAGCGCATTGAGTTCGTGAATGAACTTGGACAACGACAGTTCGGTTTCGCTGAATTCGCGCGCGCTCCGAAAGCCGTCGATGATCATGAGGCTCGGCCGGTAATCGTAGATGCTCGACGCAATCAGTTTCAGGAAGCCGTCCAGACCGTCCTGCATGAGTTCGTGATAACCGGAAACGAAAAGCATCTGCTGCGCGACTGCGTTTTCGTCGAAGAAAGTCAGGCGCTTCAGGTGTGCGAGCAACTTGTCGTGCGATTCAGCGATCAAGGTCATGTACAGCACCTTCTCGCCCCGGCTTACGCGATGAAAGCCGATCTGGCTGGATAGAATCGTCTTGCCTGCGCCGGCCATGCCTTCGAGAAGATAGACGCCGCCCCGGACCAGCCCGCCGCCAAGAATCTCGTCGAGACCGGGCACGCCCGTGTCAACGTTGGCGCGAAGAGAGGTCTGCGATTCGTGAATAGTCATTATGGTGTGCGTTGAAGTACAAACACAGGCGATTCGCTGACGTCCGCCCGCAACCTGAACTAACCTCGTGAGCAATGTGCGTTCCCGGTATTGCCCGGCGAAAACGCATAAGGAGAATGGCTGACCGCGATTCTACGTGTCCGTTGAGCGCTTGACCACGGCCATATTGGTGCAATGTCAGAGGACAAGTGAGCCGAACGCGCTCCGATACGAACGCAGCGCAGCCAACCGAAAATGAAAAAGTTATTCTGCGCGGCGCCCAAAGTACAAAACAGGTACGTCCAAAGCTACTTAACCGCACGGCATTTCTCTACCGGCGAGCGAGTGGCCAGACATGCCAATGCCACGCTTCGCGCGTTCCTTCGCGCGTTCCGCGTTCCTTCGCGCGTTCATTAGCGAGCGGCTATATTAGCTATCCTTAACAAATGTTTTCCCTGACAGACGATGCTATCCGCGCAGGTTTCGGACGAAGGTTTCGAGGTGGCGCTGCACCGTGCCGGCCGCTTCGAATTCGATACCTTCGAGCATCTGCTTTTCAATCGTTCTAACCGCCTGCTCGCACTGACGCAGTACGGCCCGTCCCTCGTCGGTTAATTGCAGCAGCACGATGCGACCGTGCGTGGGGTCCGGCTCGCGGCTCACCCAGTTACGGCTCGCCATTGCGTTCATCACCTCGTTGGCAGACTGAGGCGTGATGAACGAGCGTTCGGCAAGCTGCGCGTTCGACGCCTGCCCCTTTGCTTCGAGAACGGACAGTGCGGTGAATTGCGCGAGCGTCAAGCCGAGCGGCGCAAGCGCTTCGCTCATACGGCGCCGCAGGATGCGGTCGAGACTGCCTATCACATAGGTCAGGCGCAGGGCGGGCCGGCGAGTACGCGTAGTGGCGGCTTCAAGAGTCGGATTCTGATTTTTGCTCATTGTCGGCACGAGATTCAGGCTATCCCGCATCTTATCGCGGCTTGCCGTATACAATTCGGCACCGCCTGAATTTTGCCAATACTGACATCGCACCCATGCCGAATCCGACCCGGGCTTTTCTTCTCGGCCCGCTCCTGAAAGGCGTTTCACGCTCGTTTTACCTTACGCTGCGCGTGCTGCCAGTGGGAATGCGCGACCCGATCGGCCTCGCCTATCTGCTCGCGCGTGCCGCCGACACGGTTGCGGATACATCGCTGATCGCGCCGGAACAGCGCCTTCAGTTATTGCTGGCGCTGCGCGACCAGGTCAACGGTGTGTCGAGCGACGGCGCGCTGTTCCAGCGTATGGCCGCCGAAGTAGCGGGCCAGCAGACTCAGTCGGACGAGAAGGTGTTGCTGGAATCGCTCGGTCCCGCGCTCGACGTCTTGGGGCAGTTGAATGAATCGGATCGCAAGGCCGTGCGGGGAATCGTTTCAACGCTGACCGAAGGCATGGCATTCGATTTGCGCACGTTCCCCGACGAACGTTCGGGCCGCATCGCGGCGCTGCGCGAATATTCGGAGTTGGACCGCTACACATATCTTGTAGCGGGCTGCGTCGGCGAATTCTGGACCACGATGACCTACGCACATATGCCCGGCACGCTCAAAGAGCGGCCCGAGACAATGGCGAGTCGTGGCGTCCGGTTCGGCAAGGCGCTGCAAATGACCAACGTCTTGCGCGACTGCGGAAAAGACCTGCGTATCGGCCGCTGTTATCTTCCGCAAACATTGCTGGATCGACACGGCTTGAGTCCGCAAGACCTGTTGTCGCCGGCCAATTCGTTGCGCGCGCGTCCGCTGCTGACCGAGCTATTGCGCACCACGCTCGATCATTTCCGTGAAGCGCTCGATTACACGCTCGCCATTCCCGCCTTTTCCGTGCGCTTGCGGCTTGCGTGTTTGTGGCCGATTCTGATCGGGCTCGAAACGCTGATGCTGCTCGTGGATAACGCAGCGTGGCTCGATCCGCAAAAAGTCTCGAAGGTGCGCAGGAACACGGTGTATCGGATCATTGCGTCGTCGCTGCTGCTGGTCGGTTCGAACCGGCTGGTGCGTCAATCAATAGAGCAACGCATCCGGCACATAGAGGCCCGGCTTTGAGCTGCTTGTGTGTGGCCCAACGTACTGATTAAAAGCATGCCGGGCCGTAGTTTGATCGACAAATCCTTTGTCCGATCCGACTCACATGGCGCCGCCGGAAAAACAGCATTGCGACACACTCGACCTGATCCGGGCACTGGCGGCGGGTGCTGTTTGCCTCAGCCATCTGCGCAATCTGATGTTCGTCGACTACAAGTCGAGCGTGGGAGTGGGCCTCGCGGGCAAGGCGTTTTATTTCGTCAGCAACTACGGGCACACAGCCGTCATCGTGTTCTTTCTGCTGAGCGGGTACTTTGTCGGCGGCTCGGTGCTGCGCCAGGTCGGCACCGGCACGTGGAGCTGGCAGCGCTATCTGACTGAACGCTTATCGCGCCTATGGGTCGTGCTGGTGCCGGCGCTGCTGCTCACGTTGTTCTGGGACCGCCTCGGTATCCATCTCGCGGGCGGACCTTTCTATCTCGGGACTGAAGGCACATTCGATCAACAGATCAACGTTGCATCGCATCTCGGCCCGGCGACGCTCGCATGCAATCTCGTCTTCCTGCAAACCCTGGCGTGCGGCACATACGGATCGAATGGTCCGCTATGGAGCCTCGCTAACGAGTTCTGGTACTACCTGTGGTTTCCCGCATGCGTCGTGTTTTTGGGCCGCCGACGGGGAGTCGGCGGTTATGCGATCGCCGCGTTTGCGCTCGGTACGATGATCGCGTTCCCATCGCTGCAAAGCGGCTTCGGATTGTGGCTGCTCGGCGTGCTACTCGCGGTGCTGGAAAAGCGTTCTCCCGCGCGTGCGAAGCGCCGGGCTCTACCGTGGCTTACGTTCGTAAGCGGTATGGTGTTTGTCGCCGCGCTGGTTTGTACACGCCTCTTTCTGCTCGATAACGACTGGATCGTCGGCGTGCCTTGCTTTGTGTTCCTCCGCTGCGTGCTGCTCGAGAATGTTCGCTTGCGCCTGCCGGTGCTGTCGCGAGCCGCAATTCTGTTTTCCAGGTTTTCCTATTCGCTGTATCTCACGCATTTCCCGTTTATTCTTTTTGTGGCCGCAGTGGGTTTCAGGCAGCGCATTCCGTTCGATGCAAAAGGAGTACTTGTGCTGACCGGAATGCTCATTGCATGCTACGTGTACGCTTTCGCGGTTTATCTGTTGTTCGAGCGGAACACGCGGCGCGTGCAGCAGCGCATGTGGCGGCTGCAGTCCGGGCATACAGCGCCGGATACAACAGCCGCGCATGTGCGTCAGCGCGGCACGATTACGTGATTTGGCGCTCACCGCGCTTGATTTAACCTGCGTCAGCACATAGGCCTGAATCGGGAAACCCCTAAGACCGTGTCCGGATGGTTCGCGTTAGTCTCTTCAAAAGAGGAGACATTCCATGAGGCAGGCATTCAATATCGCGGTGGTGCTGTTGCTCGGCTATTTAATGGCGGATCGGGCGCTGATGCGCGCGCAAGCCGGCGAAGTCGGGACGATCACATGCCATCAGGGCGCTGAACTGGTCAAGGCCAGCGCGCTCAAGAAGGGCTTTGGAGATGTCGGCGCGAGCAGCCAGAGCGAGAATTTCCTGTCGAGCTGCCTCGTCACGGGGCGCGGGCAAGTGGGCGATCTGATCGCTCGCGATTGAGCAGGTCCGTTCGGTCGGAGGATGATCCGTTGCACCCGCAACGGTTCGCAGGGGCAAAAAAGCGCCTGGACTGACGAGTCCAGGCGAAGTCATCGGTAGCCGATGACGGAGGTAACGGATAGCAAACTGGCCCGTGATCGGAACAACCGGTCGCGGGCTTTTTCATTTGTAACGGCTCAAACAGTTGGCGCTTCGGCGGCATGACACGCGGTGAAGTGCTGAGAATTCCGCCGCGCCTTGGCGGCGGCATATTGCGCCATTCTCAGCCGGTGCACCGACCCGATTGCCGCCTTTGCCTGCTGTGCTTAGTTGCCGAAGTAGATCGACTTGGTGCCATTAGCCGACACCGCGCGGCCAGAGTCCGAAGAACCGTTCGCAACACCGCCATAGCTCGACACAGCCGGCTGCGCAGTGCCGTTTTGCGCGGCGACGCGAGCTTCTGCGGCCTGAATGTCAGCGGGATAATAAGGATCCGAGCGGGTCGGCTGATAGCCGGCCTTTTCCAGTTGAATCAGTTCTGCGCGCACCTGAGCGCGAGTCACGGGCTGGTTGGACTGCGCAAACGAAGCGACAGGAGCGGCCAGCACAGTGGCGATAACAACAGCTTGAATAAGTGATTTCATGATGAACTACCTCCAGTTTCGGTCTTTATTGCGCTACGAACCTTGTTGTTCGCAGCCAGTGATTACATTGTAGGTTTGCAAACTGGAGAGAGTAATGGCGCTTTTCTGTAAACTTCGTTGCTGGAATTGAGATAAACGGACGGCGCTGTTCATTCGTGCCGACGCACCAGTAAAGCCTGCGTGCAGCGGCTCTTACTTACTGCGCGGGCGGACGGCTCCGTCGGCCTGCTGCGACAGCCGCGTGAATGCATGGCTGGTGCGCTCGTCACGCAGATCGCGGGCCCGATAGAAGTCTTTGCTAAGCCACTCCCCCAAGCCGATCAACGCCGAACCCAGCAGGTTTTTCAGGCTTACCCAGCGGTTCTCGGCGCGCGCAAAATTCGCCGCCGACACCACTGCGGTCGTTTCCAGTCGGTCGAGCTCAGTATGTAGAAAGTCGGCGAAATGGTGGAGCCCACGCTGATTGTTGTTCGACGACTTCTTTTCCAGTTCCACGTGATCCGGAATGAGCGACTGATTGCTCACCCGAATGAATTGAGGCGTGTCGGCGCGGGGCGTGCCAGTGGTGCGGATCGCCAGCCCGACGCTCGACGAGGCTTCTGTGCGTTTGCCGAGCGGAGGCAGGCCCCACTTGTCGCAGAGATATTTCAGCACGCTGCAATGGTCGAATTGCGCGTGGCATACACCAGGGTCGCACCAAGGGGATACGAGGAGGGCGGGCACGCGGACGCCGAGCCGCCTGAAGTCGAACACGGACGTGTGTTCGTCGGGCGCGACCGAGTCTGACGGCGGCGGCACGTGGTCATAGAAGCCACCGTGCTCGTCGTAAAGCACGACTAACAATGTGCTTTCCCACAACGCCTGATTGGAACGCAATGCGTTGTACGTGTCCGCGATCAGCTTTTCCGCCTTCATGATGTTATGCGGCGGATGGTCGTCGTTCTGTGCCTCGCCGAAGTACTTGGGCTCTATGAGTACGAACTCCGGAAATGCGTCGGCTGGCCCAGCCGCATCGGGAAAGAAATTGTCGAAGTAGCGGTAATTCGCGAGGTTCTCGGCTTTGCGCTGATTCTTGAATAGCAATGACGCCGGGAAGTCGTAGAAATAGACGGTCCAGGTTTTTTTAGCGTCGTTCAGGCGGTCAAAAATCGTAGCTTGATCCTGCTCCGTGTACCACCTGGGATTGAGCGCGTCCAGGCCGGATGGCATTCCCACCTGCCCCTTCGAAGTGCCGGAAAGCGCGAAGTAACGGTTCGGCCACGTTGGGCCGGGCAGAGATGAAAACCATCTGTCGCAAACGGTGAATTGCTCTCCGAGCGTGTGCAGCGCGGGCAGAAAGCCGCGCGGATAGTAGCCCATGATGTTCTGCCGCGCGGCAAGAGTGCTGTTTGGATAGTCGTTGGCGAAGGAGCGCACGAAGCCGCTGTTGTTCGAGTCGATCTGGCTTAGCACGGCTGAGTGCCCATGATCCGGATCGAGCTTCATTTGCCGTACTCGCGTGGGCCGAGGAGAAAAGGTGTGGCCTTTGCCGTCGTCGTTCGTTTTCGACGCAGCGTTGCGCACGCCGTCCAGACCCTCATGCACTTCGTCGAGGCAGCCCAGCATCTGGTCGAAGGAATGGTTTTCCATAAGCAGAAGAACCACGTGGCGAATCGGGTCGTTCTGCGCCTGTGCTTGTTGTCGTGCCGCGTTGCTGAGTTGGACGTCGTCCATGTGCATCGCTCCTGCGGGATTAAGCAAGACTGAACGTGTGAGGTGTCAGTCTTGCAAACCTAGCGCAAAAAACGTCGCAACGAAAGCTTCATATCGCTATGAGAAGCCGGAGAAGATCGGGCCTCTCGCGCCAGGCTCGGACGGCTGAACACCTACGCGCGCGGCGCGGCGGCCGCCCTATGCGCCGCTGCAACTGGGAGCGTTGGTGACAACAGAATGCAAAAATGCCGTTCGGTCATTCACCGAACGGCATTTTTTTGTACCGCCGCGCTTTTACACGGCAAGGCGGCTCAGGTTTAGACGGCTGCCGGCCGCCATTTCAACAAGCGCTGCTCGACTGCGGTCAACAGGTAGTCCGCTGCCAACGCGACCACGGCCAGCACGATCATCGCGGCAAACACGCCGCTTGCGTTGAACGCACCTTGCGCCGTGGAAATCAGCAGGCCGATACCTTGTTTGGAGCCGAGAAATTCGCCGACCACTGCGCCGACGAGCGCGAAGCCGAAGCTCACATGCAGGCTTGCAAGAATCCAGCTCAATGCCGAGGGAATCACAACCGACGTGGTTACCTGACGGCGCGAAGCACCGAGAATTTGCGCATTCGCGATCATGTAACGATCCGCTTCACGTACGCCCTGAAACGCGTTGGCAAACACGACGAAGAACACCATCACCACGGCGAGCGCAACTTTCGAAGCCATGCCGAGGCCCAGCGCAATCACGAACACGGAGCCGAGCACCACACGCGGAATCGAGTTGGCGATCTTGATGTAGAGGCTGAACACGTCCGACAGCAGCTTGTTGCGGCCGAGCAGAATGCCGCAGAACACGCCGGCAACGGAACCGATAATGAAGCCGAGTCCCGTTTCTTCGAGCGTGACCCAAACCTGCGTGAGAAGCGGGCCTTGGGACGTGCCGTTCACGAACCAGTCGACGATCTGATCGAAAATCGCGGTCGGCATCGAAAAGAAGAACGGGTCGATCCACTTCAGGCGCGCGGACAGTTCCCAGCCGCCGAGCACGATCACGAGCACGGCGATACGCAGCGCGATCACCAGCACCTGACGTTGCCGGATACGTTTTTGCGCGACCCGTTCGACCTGCGCGAGCGACGCGGCGTCGATACCCGAGGGCATCATCTGTTGAGGGGTAGTAGACATGATTCGCTTTCCTTGATTAACCGATCTGCACTTCTTCGCGCAGGTCGTGCCAGATATCGTGCGAGATTTCGATGAAACGCGGGTCGTAGCGAACTTCCGATGTGACACGCGGACGCGGCAGATCGATCTCGTAGACCTTTTTCAGCGTCGCGGGACGCGCGGTCAGCACGAACACGCGATCGGCGAGTGCAATCGCCTCTTCGAGATCGTGCGTGACAAATACGACCGACCCGGCGCCGCCCCACAACTGCAGCAATTCGTCCTGCATCAGCGTGCGCGTTTGCATGTCGAGCGCGGAGAACGGTTCGTCCATCAACAGGATTTCTGGCCGGTTGATGAACGTTTGCGCGAGCGCCACGCGTTTGCGCATGCCGCCGGACAACTGATGCGGATAGTGCTTGCCGAACTTGTCGAGGCCCACACGGCGCAGCCACTCGTTCGCTTCTTCGTAGGCGGCGGATTTCGAGCGGCCGCGATACAGCGGACCGGCCGCGACGTTGTCGATGACCGAGCGCCACGGAAACACGGCGTCTGCCTGAAACACGAAGCCGATGCGCGGATCGATGCCGTCGACCGGCGCGCCCATCACGCGCACTTCGCCGGTAGTGGGCTTGAGCAAGCCCGTAATCATGCTGAGCGTGGTGGATTTGCCGCAGCCCGTCGGCCCGACAATCGCAACGAACTCGTCGCGCGCCACCGACATGCTGAAGTCGCGCAGCGCGATGGTTGCCTTGCCGTCCGGAGAAATGAAACGGCAGGACACGTTGCGCATTTCGATCGCAGGCGTCTCGCGTGACATAGGTTGGTTCATCGGCTGGTGCCTCGCAGTTTGCTTGATGTGGATGACGTTACTTGGCCGCGGTCTTGACCGGCGCCGCCACGAAGTCGTTCGTGTAGGTCTTGGCGAGGTCAATGTGCTTGCCCTTCACCGAGGGGTTGAATGCGGAGAGCACCTTCAACACGGTCTCCGGGCCGTCGGCGGGCATCTTGCCGTCCTTCGTGAACATGGGCAGCGACGCTTTCAGTGCACCGAGGTAAAGGTCCTTGTTGTTGCCGTAGTAGTCCTTCGGCATCTTGGCCGCGATTTCTTCAGCGCTATGCGTGGCAATGAAGTTCAGCGTCTTTGCGAAAGCGTGCGAAAGCTTCGCCGCGTCGCTCTTGTGCGACTCGGCCCACGCGCGTTGCACGTAGAAGCTCGAAGCCGGATAAGTGCCGCCGAGCGCTGCGCGCGTGCCTTCGAGGGTGCGCATATCGACCAGTACCTTCGCGTCGCCGGTCTTGAGAAGTTGCGAGACCGTCGGCTCTGTCGTCATGCCGGCGTCGATACGGCTTTGTTTGATGGCCGCGATGAAGCTATTGTCGGCACCTACCGGCAACAGCGTGTACTGCGTGGACGGAACACCCGCGCGTTGCGCAAGGTATTGCGTGAGGAAGCTTGTTGAGGAGCCGAGGCCGGTCACGCCGAGCGTCTTGCCTTTTGCGTCAGCCATGCTCTTGAAGCTGTCTGCCGCTTTCGTGGAGACCATTTCGACTTCGCCCGGCACCTGGCCGAAGATCACCAGCGCCTGCACTTCCTTGCCTTTGCTCTGCAGATCGATAGTGTGATCGTAGAAGCCCACTACGCCTTGCACCGCGCCTGCGAGCAGTTCGTTCTCTGCATCCACGCCCGCGGGCTGCGAGAGAATTTCGACGTCGAGGCCTTCGTCCTTGAAGTAGCCGAGTTGTTCAGTCAGCTTGGCCGGCAGGTAAATGATCTTGGTGGCGCCGCCGACCATGATCGTGAGTTTCTCCGCGTGAGCGGCGGCCGAAGCAGCGGCGAGGGCAAACGCAACACCGGACACAGCGGCGATCTGGCGCAAGGTACGCATGAGGCAGTCTCCTGGGGTTTGGCCGCCGCCCTATGGACCATGCGGCGCTTTTTGAGTGAATGACGGCGATTATAGAAATCGGAAACCTTCTGCCAGCTTTCGACGGTGCCGGCAAATAGTGAGTGTTAACCCCGAACCGCGCGAAATCGTGCCGCAAACCGCGCGCAGAGCATCTCGCGGAAGCTCGGGGTAGAACATGAAACTGTATGCGCCGAACCTCACGCAATACGCGCAGCGCCCTGTTTTTACGGCACAATCGACGCCCTGACTCTCGCCGTTTGTGCCATGAAGCTGCTGCTCATTGAAGACAATCCCACTCTCGCTCACTGGCTCGCGAAGATGCTGGAGCAGGAGGCATTCGCTCTCGACGCCGTGCAGGACGGCGACGCGGCGGACCGTTTGCTGCGCACGAATCACTATGACGTGATCTTGCTCGACCTCAATTTGCCGAAGCTGTCGGGCAAAAACGTGCTGCGCCGGCTGCGTCAGCGCGGCGACGCGACTCCCGTGCTGATTCTGACGGCGAGCGGTTCGATCGACGAGAAAGTGGAGTTGCTCGGCGCGGGCGCCGACGACTACCTGGTGAAGCCATTCGAAGTGCGTGAGCTGATCGCGCGAATCAAGGTGGCGATCCGTCGTCAGTCTCCGTCGAAGGCGAGCGAAGTAGTATGCGGCGACCTTGCGTTCGACATCGATACGCGTCAGTTCACATTGAAGGGCGCGCCGCTGAACGTCACGCCGCGCGAGCGCTCGGTGCTCGAAACGCTGATTCTTAGATTGGGCAAAACGGTGACCAAGCCGGCGCTCGTCGACGCGATCTTCACGCTCGCCGATGAGCCGAGCGAAGACGCGGTAGAGATTTATATCTCACGCCTGCGCAAGAAGCTCGACGGCAGTTCGGCGGCCATCGTCACGCTGCGCGGGCTCGGCTACCTGCTGCGCAAGAAAGAAGATGACCAATAGTTTGCGCGTCCGATTGTTATGGTGGTTGCTGGTGCCGCTCGCATTGTATGTGTTCGTGACTGGCAAGGCCGAGTACGACAATGCCCGGCGAACGGCCGATCTCGTGCAGGACAATCAGCTTATTTCGTCAGCGCGAATGATTGCGGGCGAAGTGGAATGGGTCGACGGTTTCCTGCGCGTGGATGTACCGCCCGCTGCGCTCGAAATCTTCGCGTCGCCTTATCGCGATCAGGTGTTCTACAGCGTCAATGTGGACGACCGGCAACTGCTCGCCGGTACGCCGGAATTTCCGCCGCGTCCGGCGCAAGCGGCCGATACGCCGGACCACTACGACACCGCGCTATACGGCCAGAACGTGCGCGCCGTGGGGCTCGTTCGGCTCATGTACGACAACGGCGCGACGCGCCACGTGCGGGTCACTGTTGGCAAGACGGTGCGTTCACGCGACGCGATGGCCGAACAACTATGGCGACCGCAACTCGTGCGGCAGATCGAAATGATCGCGCTTGCTGTGGCGCTCGTGTGCATCGGTCTGACGTTCGAATTGCGTCCATTGATGAAGGTGAAAGACGAGGTCGCCGACCGCGATCCCATGCAACTCGAGCCGATCCGCGTGGACCGTCTGCATACGGAGTTGCGGCCGATTGTCGAAGCCATTAATCAGTGCATTGCACGCCTCGGCGTGCAGGTCGCCGCGCAGCGCCGTTTTATCGCCGACGCCGCACACCAGTTGCGTACGCCGCTCACGCTGCTCGGCACCCAGTTGCAGTTCGCGCGGCAGCAGGGCGGCGTGAACCCGGCGCTCGACGAAGCGTTGGCCGCCATGCATCGCAGCAACCGGTCAATGGTCGGACTCACCAACAAGCTGTTGCTGCTCGCTCAGGCCGAGGCGGCGGACAACCGGCAGGTGATCGTCGAAACGGTTGATCTCGTGCCGTTAGCCATGGAAGTGGTGGAAGACTTCGCGCTGCTTGCGCAAGGGCGGCAAATCGATCTCGGCGCGGAGCTTTGCGACATCGCGCCGGTGGCGGGGCACCGTGGCCTGCTTCAGGCGCTGATCGCCAATCTCGCAGAGAACGCAATTCGTTACACCGGCAGCGGCGGGCACGTCACGGTCGCAGTGACCGCCGACGCGCACAGGGTTACCGTTAGCGTGATCGACGACGGTCCGGGCATTCCAGCCGAGTCTCGCAGCCGCATATTCGAACCGTTCTTTCGCGCTTCGACGGATACAGAGGGCACGGGTCTCGGACTTGCCATCGTGCGGGAAATCGCGGACGCGCACAAAGGCGATATCGTGCTCCAGGCGGGCGAGGGCGGCAAAGGCGTGCATATCGCCGTTTCGTTTCCGCGTGCGGCGTCGGGGCAGTCGCGCGCAGGCTAGCAGCGCTCGCTATCGCGAGCCGGCGGCGGCTGTATCGCGTGAAAGTTCCGCGGTTGCCGCTGTGCCAGTGGCGAGATCAAAACGTATCAAAAGGCGGCGTTGTAAATCGCCAGTGCATCGGCCTCGCTGACGGGCCGCGGATTGTTCACGAGCAGGCGGGTTTGCAACATCGCGTCGCTGGCCATGCGTCCAAGCCCTTCGCGCTCGATGCCGACATCGCGCAGTCGCGCCGGAATCGCTGTCTCCGCAATCATCCGTTCGAGATTTTCGATCAGCGCCTGGGTCTTGTCCATGGCGCTGCCGGTCGTTCCGGGCACGACCACGTCGGCCAGTTCCGCGTAAAGATGTGCCGCAGAGTCGGCGTTGAAGCGCAACACATGCGGCAGCACCAGTGCATTGGAAAGCCCGTGCGGCACGTGATAAATGCCGCCGATCGGATAGGCCAGCGCGTGCACGGCAGCGACCGGCGAGTTTGCAAATGCCTGTCCCGCGAAAGTCGCGCCCAGCAGCATTGCCTCGCGCGCATCGCGATTGTTGCCGTCCTCGCACGCGGGCAGCAGGTTGCGCGACAGCAGTTCGAGCGCCTTTATCGCGAGCATGTCGGATACCGGGTTCTTCAGATGCGCGGACGTATACGCTTCGATCGCGTGAACCATCGCGTCGATCCCCGTGGCCGCCGTGGCGGCAACGGGAAGCCCGAGCGTGAGTTCGGCGTCGAGAATCGCCAGATCGGCGATCAGTTGCGGCGCGACGACGCCCATCTTCCTGGCCTCGCCGACTGTGACAATCGACACGGCTGTTACTTCGGAGCCGGTTCCGGCAGTGGTCGGCATCTGCACGAGCGGCAGCCGCTGCACCGTCACCTTGTTCACGCCATACATTTCACTGAGTTGCTGCTGTTGCTGTGGAGCGAGCGCAGCGATGAGTTTGGCGACATCCATCGACGAGCCGCCGCCCAGGCCCAGCACGATCTCGGCACCGGCGCTGCGCGCGCGAGCCGTCGCTTCAAGCACGATATGTTCTGGCGGATCGGCGATCACGTCGTCGATCACCGTCGCATTCCAGCCATGCGCCGCGAGATCGGCAAGTGCCGGGTCCAGTAAGCCGCTTTTGTGCAGGAAGCCGTCTGTCACGACACACAGACGTTCAAGCGCCGGAAATTGCGCGCGCAGCAAAGCGCCGAGCCGACGAGCCGCACCGAATTCGACTATCAGCGTGGGCACCGTTTGAAAGCGGAATGCATGCGTCATGCTGCTTCTCCCGGGACCATATGGCTCGACACTTCACGTCGCTCCAGCAAGGGAACGATTGTGCCGAAACCAAGACGCTGAAAATGTTCGGTCTCGCGGTGCTCCGCGAGGCCGTCCGCATCGCTGTACTGTTCGAGGATTACAAAGTGGTCCGGCTCGAGCGGCGAGCGGAAGAATTCGTAGTAGAGGTTCTTCGGCTCCGCGCGAGTGGCGGCGGCGAGTTCGGTGAGACGCTTGACGATCGCATCGCCGTTGCCGGGCTTGGCGAAATAATGCGCGATCACCTGCAGGTAGGCATGAGCCATCAGTAACTCCAACAAGACAGTGGTCGAGATCCCAGAGCGTGAAGCCGATGTCGCCGCGAGCTGACGATATTCCGAGCCCGGCAGACGCGGCGCCGAATTTCAGTTGTACCAGATTCGGATCGCCCGCTGAACGGCAAAGCTAACGTCCTGCTGCGTTCCGCGGGTGAATCCATCAGATCGGCAGGGCCATCTCACTCGGATATTGAGAATCATTCGCGTTTGCGATAGATTGGCGGTGTGTTTTTAGAAGGACGAGCGTGCGCGCCGCGGACAAACCGGGGCGCCAAACTGGCGCCGGTACACGGCATCATCCAAAGGAATTCGTATGACCATGCTTTCGACGCCGCGGCCCACGCTCGCCGATCTGTCTATCGAGCCCGGCCTACCTACGGTCGTGTCGCCACGCGCGGGCGGGGACATGTCATTGAACGACGCCGCGTCGCTGCTGCATGCGATTGTCGACGAGACGCTCGAGCGCGCCGGCGGCGTGCTCTTCTCAGGCTTCCGGGTTGATTCGATCGATGCATTCCAAGGTTTCGCCGCTTCGTTCGGGCATCCGCTGATCGGTTATGAATTCGCTTCTACGCCGCGCAGCCAGGTTGAGGGCGCGGTGTACACATCGACGGAATATCCGCCGCATCGCTCGATCCCTTTGCATAACGAGCAGTCGTATACCCGCGAATGGCCGTTGCGGATCTGGTTCCACTGCGCGCTCGCCGCGCGTTCCGGTGGCGCGACGCCGATTGCGGACAGCCGCGCCATTTATCGCGCGCTCGACCCCGCGCTCGTCGAGCGTTTTGCACGCCGCGAACTGCTTTACGTGCGCAACTTCGGTCAGGGGCTCGATTTGCCGTGGCAGCAGGCATTCGGCTCGGACGATCCAGCCGTGGTCGAGCGCATTTGCCGGGCGCGCGGCATTGAATGCGAATGGCGCGACAGTGAAGACGGCGAGTTGCTTCTGCGCACGCGCGAGCGTTGTCAGGCGGTGGCGCGGCATCCGCGCACGGGTGAAACCGTGTGGTTCAACCAGGCGAACCTGTTCCATCTTTCGTCGCTCGATGAAGACATGCAGGACGCATTGATCGAGTCCGTCGGTCTGGAAAACGTGCCGCGCAATGTGTATTACGGCGACGGCGCGCGGCTCGAAGCCGACGTCCTCGCACAGATTCGCGGCGTTCTCGACGAAGAGCGGGTCGTGTTTCCCTGGCAAACCGGCGACGTGCTGATGCTAGACAACATGTTGACGGCGCATGCGCGCGACCCGTTCGAAGGGCCGCGCAAGGTGGTCGTCGCAATGGCACAGAGTTACCGTGAAGGCCAGACGGTGTAGCGCGGAACGACGACCGCGGCACGGTGTTTCGCGCACGATCGTGCGGATGGATTCAGTTCAGCGTTAATGAAAACAATTCGCATCTGGCAAAATTTTTGCGACTTAGGTCATCTATAAGACATATGTCTTCAGGCGTAGGATAAATCGCTGAAAGCCTTGTCTGGCGGGCATCATCGCACTTTCGGCGGGTTCGCCGGCATGTTTGTTTAGCAGCGGATAGAGGAAAACGCGCATATACTCACGGTCGGGCCGTAAAAAGTAGTGCCGCGGGTCGCGCTGCGTTTTGCTGCTTCGTCGCAACTCGCTGGCTCAGCGCGTCCAACGCTCTGTCTCTCACTTCACCTAGCAAAGCATCAAACATGTCCACACCGCCGAAGATCATCTACACCCTGACCGACGAAGCGCCTGCTCTGGCGACTTACTCGCTGCTGCCGATCGTCAAGGCGTTCACGCGCTCGTCCGACGTGATCGTTGAAACGCGCGATATTTCGCTTGCTGGCCGGATCATTGCTGCATTTCCGGACTACCTGACCGCGGAACAGAAGGGTTCCGACGATCTGGCGGAGCTGGGTGGACTCACAACGCGCCCCGAAGCGAACATCATCAAGCTGCCGAACATCAGCGCTTCGGTGCCGCAACTGAAGGCCGCGATCACCGAACTGCGCGATCAGGGCTACAAGCTGCCGGCGTACCCGGACGTCGCCACGACGGAAACGGAAAAAGACGTCAAGGCACGCTACGACAAGATCAAGGGCAGCGCGGTCAACCCCGTGCTGCGCGAAGGCAACTCGGACCGCCGCGCGCCGCTGTCGGTGAAGAACTACGCACGCAAGCATCCGCACAAAATGGGCGCGTGGTCTGCAGACTCCAAGTCGCATGTCGCTCACATGAGCGGCGGCGATTTTTACGGCAGCGAAAAATCGGCGCTGA
This sequence comes from Paraburkholderia sp. 22098, assembly GCF_052045935.1. Classification (NCBI taxonomy): domain Bacteria; kingdom Pseudomonadati; phylum Pseudomonadota; class Betaproteobacteria; order Burkholderiales; family Burkholderiaceae; genus Paraburkholderia; species Paraburkholderia sp. 22098. The sequence goes on from NZ_JBQEPV010000006.1 coordinate 341,262, forward strand.
TCGCAGCGGCCGGTGCCGTGAAGATCGAACTGACCGCTGCCGACGGCACGAAGACGGTTCTGAAGGAAAAGACGCCGGTGCAGGCGGGCGAGATTATCGACGCGTCGGTGCTCAGCAAGAACGCGCTGCGCAGCTTCATCGAAGCGGAAATCGCCGATGCCAAGCGTAAGGGCGTGCTGTTCTCGGTGCACCTGAAAGCCACGATGATGAAAGTGTCCGATCCGATCATCTTCGGTCACGTGGTGTCGGTGTTCTACAAAGACGTGTTGACCAAGCACGCCGACGCGTTGGCGCAAGCGGGCTTCAATCCGAACAACGGTATCGGCGATCTGTACGCGCGCCTCAAAGACCTGCCCGCCGAAACGGCTGCGCAGATCGAAGCCGACATCAAGGCTCAGTACGAACAGCGTCCGCAACTCGCCATGGTCAACTCGGACAAGGGTATTACGAGCCTGCACGTGCCGAGCGACGTGATCGTCGACGCGTCCATGCCGGCCATGATTCGCGAGTCGGGCAAGATGTGGGGCGCGGACGGCGCACTGCACGACGCCAAGGCCGTGATTCCGGACCGTTGCTACGCGGGCGTGTATCAGGCAGTGATCGAAGACTGCAAGAAGAATGGCGCGTTCGATCCGGTCACCATGGGCACGGTGCCGAACGTCGGCCTGATGGCACAAGCCGCTGAAGAATACGGTTCACACGACAAGACGTTCCAGATTCCGGCGAACGGCGTGGTTCGTGTGACCGACGCAAGCGGCGCTGTGCTGATCGAGCAAACGGTGGAAGCGGGCGACATCTGGCGCATGTGCCAGACCAAAGACGCACCGGTGCAGGATTGGGTCAAGCTCGCGGTGAACCGCGCGCGCGCGACCAACACGCCGGCGGTGTTCTGGCTGGACGCTGCCCGTGCACACGACGCGCAGATCATCAAGAAGGTCGAGCAGTATCTGAAGGACCATGACACGAACGGTCTGGACATTCGCATCATGACGCCGGTCGAGGCAACGAAGTTCTCCGTCGAGCGTATCCGCGCCGGCAAGGACACGATCTCGGTCACCGGCAATGTGCTGCGCGACTACCTGACCGACCTGTTCCCGATCATGGAACTGGGTACCAGCGCGAAGATGCTGTCCATCGTCCCGCTCATGGCAGGCGGCGGCATGTTCGAAACGGGCGCGGGCGGTTCGGCGCCGAAGCACGTTCAGCAACTGGTCGAAGAAGGTTTCCTGCGTTGGGACTCGCTGGGTGAATTCCTGGCGCTGGCAGCGTCGCTCGAACATCTGAGCAGCGCCTATCACAACCCGAAGGCGCAGGTTCTGGCCAAGACGCTGGATCAGGCAACCGGCAAGTTCCTCGACAACGACAAGTCGCCGGCGCGTAAGGTCGGCGGTCTCGACAACCGTGGCAGCCACTTCTACCTCGCGATGTACTGGGCCGAAGCACTCGCCGCGCAAACGGAAGACGCCGCGTTGCAGGCTCAATTCGCCGGCGTAGCCAAGGCGATGGCCGACAACGAAGCGAAGATCCTCGAAGAACTGCGTGCCGCACAAGGCAAGCCGGTGGATATTGGCGGCTACTATCGCCCGAACGTCGAACTGACGAGCAAGGCTATGCGCCCGAGCGCCACGCTGAACAAAATCGTGGACTCGATCGCGTGAAGTGTTCAGCCATGTGCTGACACGTGTGAGGAGCGGCCCAAGTGACAACGCACTTGCGCACGCTTTGAAAGACGCAGCCAGGCACACGCCTGACGCGGCATAAAAGTAAGCGGTAAGCACGACGATGGCGCTCTCGAGCGCCATCGTCGTTTCTGGCCGCAAAACGCGGACGCGCGTAGTGCGGTCCATCAAACGTGAACGATTTCCCAGTCGCTCAGTTTCTCCGGAATTTCCAGCGTCGAGGTGTCGACTTCAGACAGATGCGGGCAGGTCAAACCGCGCGCGAGGTCGTCAGCCGCTTGTTGCGGGCTGGAAAACTCGCCGAGTTTGTCGTTGCCGTACGATGCTTCCCAGCCGTCCTGACCCGGCAAAATGTAGAACGCTCCTTCGGTCGATCCAAAGCGAAAGCCTTTCATTTTTAGTCTCCCAATTGCCAATAAAAACCGCTGTGCTCTGGCGGCTTCCTGCGCGGGATTCGGGGGCTGTCCGAGATGGTTCTATCGCATCCAGTCCACCACACCGCATGAAGCGCCTGCTCTTGTAAAAGAGTCTATGTCAGCAGGCAGCGGAGCAAGCGGTCGTTGGGGACTTCGTTCTAACGAAAATTGCGATTAGAAATCAAAGAGTTGCGCGTTTCATTTTGCGATGTGCAACGTGGGGCGACATTGCGAAATGACGAGTTTGTGCCACGCACCACGATTTTTTACGAAGCAGGGCCGCGTGTCGCATCGTGAAATTTTGGGTGTTTTGTAGATACACCCCCGTATGCGTCAGGAGGGGCCGCCCGGCAGCACGCGCTCCACGAACGCAATCATCGCCTTGTTGAACAGCGCCGGTCTTTGCAGCGGCGCGAAATGACTGACGCCGGGTAACACGTTCAATTCCGCACCGGGAATCGCGCCGGCGAGATATTCAGCGTGCTCCCGTGTGATGAACTCGTCGTGTTCGCTTTGTGCGATGACAACCGGCACGCGGATTCGCGCGAGGTCGTCCGCGAAATAGTTAGGTTCGGTCTTCATCATGTCGCTGACGGCGGCGACGAATGCGTCGAACTCGTCGGGCGTGGCGGAAAGGCGTGCGTAGTCTTGACGGTGCCGGCTGAAACAGCGGTCGATAACCGGCGTCGCTACAAATTCTTTTGTGCCGCTGGGGTCCATGTTGCAGCCGAAGAAGAACACGCCGGCAACGCGTTGCGGCGCCACCATGCCCAGCACCATCGCGACACACGCGCCGTCGCTCCAGCCGACAATTGCCGCGCGTTCGAGCGCGAGCGCGTCCATTACGGCAAGCACGTCTGAAGCCATCAGTTCGTACTTGTACGGCCGCGCGTCGCGCGTGCTGCGGCCGTGACCGCGGCTGTCGATTACCACCACGCGGTGCCCGGCCGCAAGGAGCGCCGGCACCTGATAACCCCAGTTGCCGCTGTGGCCAAGTCCGCCGTGCAAAAGAATCACTGCCGTGCCGCTGCCGTGAGACGCGTACCAGATCCGCGCGCCTTCGTGCTCGACCCACCCCGACTCGTTCGATGCAGGCAGCAGCGGCGCGCCGTGCGCTTCGAAGCGTTCAAGCGAGTCGTCGTCCGATTCCTGGAAAGCTGCCATCGCCGTTGTCTCCTCTTTGATTGCCAGTACCGTCATTGCAAGCGACAGCGTGCCAGCACAGCAGCGCGCATAGCAACGAACCTACGGGATTCTGCTGCCTCTTGCCGCTTCGCCGCTTCTCGGAAACATACCGCAAGCGCCCGACCGCCGTTCACTCCGAATCGAGCTTCTCGATCAACATTGCAACGAACGTCTCCGTGACACGCGGCAACGTGCGTCCACGCTTCTTGATCAGCGCGATAGGGCGCGTGAATGCCGGATCGTCGACGGGACGCACCACGAGTTCAGGCTCCGCCCTCACTTCGCGCGCCGACGCCGGCAGAATGGTCACGCCGAGCCCTGCGCGAACCATGGCTACGGCGCTCATCATGTAGGTCGGCTCACAGGCAATTTCGGGCAGGCACCGCGCGTTCGAAAACGCGCTATCGACAACCGCCCTCACGCTCGTGCCTTGCGCCGTCAGCACCAGCGGCGTGGCCGCAAGATCGCCAAGCGTGATGCGCCGCCGCTTCGCTAGCGGGTGCCGCTTCGGGCAAATAACCACCAGCCTGTCGATGCCGGCATGTAGCACTTCCAGGTTGGCGTCGTCGAGAGCGCCGCCGGTCAATCCGATATCGGCCTCTTCGTTACGCACCAACGCATTGACCATGCTCGCGACGACATCGCGCACCTCGAAACTCACGCGCGGCACAGTTTTCTTCAGGTCTTGAACGAGTTCGGGCAGCGAGCTTGCCGCGAAAGTCGGCAGGCAGGCGATTCGCACGGTGCCGCTCGCGCCGTCGCCGAGCGCGCGAGCGTCGATCAGCACATGCTCCATGTCGTGCAGCGACTTTTGCAGAAGCGGCAGCAGATCGCGCCCCGTCGGCGTGAGCGCGACGTTGCGGCTGTTGCGGTCGAAAAGCCGCAAGCCAAGAGTTTCCTCCAGGCGTCTGATCTGTACCGTCAAGGCCGGTTGCGAAAGGTGCAGGCGCGCAGCAGCTTGCGTGAAGCTGCCCGTTTGCGCGACCGCGATAAACGCGCGAATGTCCCGAAGATTCAGATCCATGACCATTTGTAATTGCTGCAATCAATTCATTTCAATTGATTTATCAGTGGCCTGAACTTACGCTGGATCGCAGTAAAAAACAACATTGGAGACAAGCACATGCTGCCATTACTGGGGCTGGCCACCATCGTCGTGCTGCTCGGCGCAATCCTGTCGAAACGCATGTCGCCCCTGGTGGCGCTCATCATCGTGCCGATTGCCGCGTCGTTGATTGGCGGGTTCGGCTTTCAAACGAGCAAGTTCGTGATCGACGGGCTCAAGGGCCTCGCGCCGGTCGTCGGCATGTTCGTGTTCGCGATTCTTTATTTCGGCACCATTACCGACGCAGGCACGCTCGATCCGATCATCGACCGCATTCTCCGCGCGGTCGGCACGCGGCCCACGCGCATCGTGATGGGCACCACGTTGCTCGCGCTGCTGATCCATCTGGACGGCTCCGGCGCGGTCTGCTTTCTCGTCACGATTCCCGCGATGCTGCCCCTCTACGACCGTCTCAAGATGGACCGGCGTGTACTGGCCGCGGCCGTTTCGATGGCGGCCGGCATCAACTTCCTGCCGTGGACCGGACCGATGATTCGCGCGTCCGCCTCGCTGCATCTGCCGATCTCGGCGCTGTTCAATCCGCTGATTCCGGTGCAGGCAATCGGGCTCGTCTTCGTGTTCGGCGTTGCATTCTGGCTTGGACGCCGCGAGGAAAAGCGGCTCGGTTTCGGCGCTGCGAGCGGTGCCGTGCCGATGCCCAAACGCGAACTGACGCCAGAGGAACAGGCGTTGCGGCGACCGAAGAATTTCTGGTTCAACATCGTGCTCACGATCGTCGTACTCGGTACGATGGTCGTGATGGGCGAAAAAATTCCGCCCGCGATCATGTTCATGGTCGGCCTGTGCGTCGCGTTGATGGTCAACTATCCGAACGTCGACATGCAGCGAAAACGGATCGACGCACATGCCCGCGCCGCATTGATGATGGCCGGCATTCTTCTCGCAGCCGGCGTGTTCACGGGCGTCATGCAGGGCAGCGGCATGCTCAAGGCGATGGCGCAAGCAGCAGTTGGCTTCGTGCCGCCCGCGATGGCGAGCCACATTCCGGTCGCGCTCGGCATCATGTCGATGCCGCTTAGCATGCTGTTCGATCCCGATTCGTTTTACTTCGGGGTACTGCCGGTTATCGCCGAAGTGGCGGGCCAGCTCGGCGTGCCCGCGGTGCAGGTCGGCCAGGCCGCGTTGCTGGGTCAGATGACGACGGGCTTTCCGGTCAGCCCATTGACGCCCGCCACCTTCCTCGTGGTCGGCTTGTGCGGGATCGAACTCGCCGATCATCAGCGATTCACGTTCCCCTTGTTGTTCGGCGCATCCATCGTGATGACGATTGCATGTGTCGCGTTGGGGATATTTTCACTGTGAGCTTTACGGAAACAGGTGTGAGCAGCATGACAGCCACTCAGCATGGACGCCTCGTGCGAATCGGCGCGGGCGCGGGCTATTCGGGCGATCGTATCGAGCCCGCAGTCGAACTCGCGGAAGACGGCGCGCTCGATTACCTCGTGTTCGAATGTCTCGCCGAACGCACCATTGCGATTGCGCAGCAGGCGCGCAGCAAAGACCCCGAACTCGGCTACGACCCGCTTCTCGAGACGCGCATGAAGGCGGTGCTGCCGGCCGCGCTGCGCAACGGCGTGCGCATCGTCTCGAACATGGGCGCGGCCAATCCGCTTGCGGCGGCGCGCAAGACAGCGGAGATTGCGCGTTCGCTTGGTCTTGGCGAGGTCAAGATTGCGGCGGTTACCGGCGACGACGTGCTCGATGCCGTGCGTGATGGTGCCTTTCGCTTCGAGGAATCCGGCGAGCTGGTAGCGGACTACCAGTCGCGTCTCGTCTCCGCGAATGCTTATCTGGGCGCGAGCGCAATCGTCGACGCGCTCGCGGCGGGCGCACAAATCATTCTCACGGGACGTGTGGCCGATCCGTCGTTGTTCGTGGCGCCACTGATCCATGAGTTCGGCTGGCGCACGGACGACTGGCAGACGCTGGGTCAGGCGACGGTGATCGGCCATCTGCTCGAATGCGCGGGGCAAATCACCGGTGGCTATTTCTCGGACCCCGGGTTCAAAGACGTTCCCGCGCTGGCGAGGCTCGGCTTTCCCATCGCGGAAGTCGGCGAGGACGGCGCCGTGGTCATCACGAAGCTCGCGCAAGCTGGCGGACGTGTGACCGAGGCAACGTGCAAGGAGCAGTTGCTGTACGAGATCCACGATCCGCAACGTTATTTGCAACCAGACGTGGTCGCTGATTTCTCGCGTGTGCACGTCGAGGAAGAAGCGCCAGACCGCGTTCGCGTGCGCGGTGGCCGCGGCGCGCCGCGCACGAGCACGCTCAAGGTCTCGGTGGCGTATTTCGACGGTTTTATTGGCGAAGGGCAGATTTCATATGCGGGCCCCGGTGCGCTGACGCGTGCCCGTCTCGCACTCGACATCGTGCGCGAGCGGCTTGCGCTGACCGGAGTTCAGACCGAAGAGTTGCGCTTCGACCTGATCGGCGTGAACGCTTTGCATGGCGAGACTCTTGCCGCTGGTTCGGCGGAGCCCTACGAAGTGCGCGCACGCGTGGCGGGGCGCACTGCGTCGTTGGAGCACGCTGTGCGGGTCGGCAACGAAGTCGAGACCTTATACACGAACGGCCCGGCGGGCGGCGGCGGAGTCACGAAGTCAGCGCGCGAAGTCGTCGCGGTGCAATCGGTGCTGTTGCCGCGCGATCTGGTGAAGCCGACGTTCACGATGGTGGAGGCGTGAGATGAAACTACGTGAGCTGGCCCATTCGCGAACCGGCGACAAGGGCAATACGCTGAACATCTCGGTGATCTGTTACGACGTACGGCACTACGAGCATTTGCGGGCCGTATTGACGCCGCAGCGCGTGAAGGCGCATCTCGCGGATGTCGTGCGCGGCAATGTCGCGCGCTACGAACTGCCGGCCATTGCCGCGTTCAACTTCGTGCTTGGCGAGGCGCTGGGCGGAGGCGTGACGCGCTCGCTCGCGCTCGACGCGCACGGCAAGTCGCTCAGTTCCGCGTTGATGAGCCTCGAAGTCGAAGCGCCGCCGTCGTTATGAATTCGCCGACGGCAATGCGCCGCCGTTCGTGCGGTGCTACTCGCCTCGCGCGCTCGACTCATGCGCGCGTCGCAGCCTCTCGCGGCTGTTGCTCAGATGCATGCGCATCGCGGCGCGGGCGTCGTCGGGGTCCTGGCGCTCGATCGCAAGGTAGATGAGTTGGTGCTCGTTGAGCACGTTGCGCAAAGTCTCGATCTGATCGAGTTCTGCAATCTCCGCTGAGCCGAGGCGCGTGCGCGGACTGACCGCGCTTCCCAACTGGCTCAGCACGTCGAAAAAATAGCGATTGCCGCTTGCGCGCGCGATCTGCAAATGAAACTCGACGTCGTGCGCGAGCGTGTCCGTGCTGCCGCGTTCGAGTTCGGACTCGAAGCGTGCGAGCGCCGCACGCATCTGTCTCAGGCTCTGCTCCGTGCGCCGCGCAGCGGCGAGCGCTGCCGACGCCGCTTCCACATCGATACGGAATTCGATGATCGCCATCACGTCGAGCATGCTCGACAGATCGGCGGCGGGCAGTTGCATGCTTTGCTCAGCGGCGGGCGCGAGCACGAAGGTGCCGATGCCATGACGCGTTTCTACCACCCTGGCCGCCTGCAGGCGCGAGATGGCTTCGCGCACGACGGAGCGGCTGACAGAAAGCTGCTTCATCATCGCGACTTCGGTGGGTATGCGGTCCCCCGGTCTCAGGACGCCGCGGCGGATTTCATCGGAAAGGGTGGCCACCACTTTCTCAGTTAGGCTGCTCATTGCTGTGGCTTGTTGACTAATCGGCTGGAAACGCGCGGGTTGAGGGCGCGCGGGACGTCTGGTGACGTCTGGACATTAGCCATCATAGCGTCTGTCGTAAAAATTCATGGCTTAACGATGATGAAGAGGCGTTGGTCAGCGCAAAGATTCTCGCCGCAGTGACTTTCATGTCATCAGACGTCTTATTTTAACGGCTTTGCGGGCTTAAAACGTTGCGAGTGCGCCTCGATTTTCGTCCATGTACGCGAGGTATAGCCGCCAAGGAAGGGTAAACACCACATTGGAAAGCGCTGCGGATCGGCAGTAGACTGTCATCAGACAACATATCTGTGCGTCGCCGTTCGACTGCTGACTGTGCCAGCCGCACATGACGCCAGATCAAGACCGCTCGTCGGTCGCCACTGGAGACTCTCTTGACCTCTGCTCTCACCGCCGCACTCGATCCACTGGGGTCCGCCGTCTCGAAGGTCAAGCGGCACGTGTTGCCGCTCTTCCTGATCATGTTCATCGCGAACTACATCGACCGCGTGAACATCGGCTTCGTCAACACCCACATGAAAACCGACCTGGGCATCGGCGCGGCGGCGTATGGGCTCGGCAGCGGGCTGTTCTTCATCGGCTATGCGCTGTTCGAAGTGCCGTCGAACGTATTGATGCAGAAGTACGGCGCGCGCGCGTGGCTGACGCGGATCATGGGCACGTGGGGTGTCGTTGCCGCGGCCATGGCGTTCGTGTCGAACGAAACGTCGTTTTACGTGTTGCGATTCCTGCTCGGCGTCGCGGAGGCGGGCTTCTTTCCGGGCGTGGTGTTCTATTTCACGCAGTGGCTGCCGCAGAAAGAACGCGGCAAGGCTGTGGCGATTTTCCTCTCGGGCTCGGCCATCGCTTCGGTGGTGTCGGGGCCGATCACAGGTAGCCTGTTGTCCATTCGCGGACTCGGTCTGCACGGCTGGCAATGGATGTTCCTGATAGAAGGCGGCTTTTCTATCGTGCTGTGCGCGGTCAGCTGGATGTTCCTGAAATCGCGCATTCGCGATGCTTCCTGGCTCACAGCCGAAGAACAAGGCGTTCTCGAAAGCACGATCGCCGCTGAACAGGCGGAGCGCGTGGCACACGGCGGCGCGCATCTGCCGGCCGTGAAGCTGTTGAAGGATCCGCAGATCGTGCTGTTCTGCCTGCTCTACTTCGCGATCCAGTTGACGATTTACGCGGCTACCTTCTGGCTGCCGACCATCATCCGCAAGATCGGCGGCCTGTCCGATTTCGAAGTCGGCATGCTCAACGCGATTCCCTGGCTCATTGCAATGGTCGCAATGTACTGCTTCGCATTGCTTTCGGCGAAGTGGCGTTTTCAGCAGGCGTGGCTCGCTGTCGCGCTCGTGATTGCGGCGTGTGGCCTCTTTGCGTCGACCTCGGGTAACCCGCTTCTGTCGTTCGTCGCGATCTGCTTTTCGGCGATCGGTTTCAAGGCGGCGGCCTCGCTGTTCTGGCCGATTCCGCAGGGTTATCTCGATGCGCGCGTCGCTGCAGCGGTGATCGCGCTGATCAATTCCATCGGTAATCTGGGCGGTTTCTTCGCGCCCGCCACGTTCGGGTATTTGCAGCAACATACCGGTTCGATCACCGGCGGACTTTACGGTCTCGGCGTGGCTTCGCTGATCGCGGCCGCAGCGGCTTTCCTTACGCGTAATCGGCGCGGCGACGGCAACCTGTTGCGCGATCCGCTGCAAGGCAGCGCACACTGACCGTTGTTTCTCTGGCTGCCTCTCGTGGGCCACGCGCGCAAACAGTTTCCGTCCGGCACAGGTGGTGAGCGTACTTGCAAATTGCGTTGCTCGCCACCGTCCGGCTCACCATCTCAATCGGTCTAGTTCCTATGTCCACGAACCCATCCATTTCGAACGATACGCCTACCGTTACTGAACTGCGCGTCGTGCCGGTTGCCGGCCGCGACAGCATGTTGCTGAACCTGAGCGGCGCGCATGGTCCGTACTTCACGCGCAACATCGTGATTCTGCGCGACAGCGCCGGTCATGTCGGTGTGGGCGAAGTGCCGGGCGGCGAGAATATTCGCAAGACGATCGACGACGCGCGTCCGTTTGTGGTCGGTCAGTCGATCGGCAATTTGCAAGCTATCCTGAACAAGGTACGCACGCAGTTCGCAGACCGCGATGCCGGCGGCCGCGGCCTGCAGACATTCGATTTGCGCACCACGATTCACGCCGTGACCGCGCTCGAAGCTGCGTTGCTGGATTTGCTCGGACAGCATCTCGGCGTGCCCGTTGCTGCGCTGCTTGGCGAAGGTCAGCAACGCGATGCAGTGGAAATGCTGGGCTACCTCTTTTATATCGGCGATCGCAACAAGACCGACCTGCCGTATGCAAGCGGCGCTGACGGACGCGACGACTGGGACCGCGTGCGCACCGAAGAAGCGTTGACGCCCGAAGCCGTGGTTCGTCTCGCCGAAGCCGCGCAAGCCCGCTATGGATTCAACGACTTCAAGCTGAAGGGCGGCGTGCTGCCCGGCGACGCTGAAATCGAAGCGGTGACCGCGCTCGCAGAACGCTTCCCGAATGCGCGCGTGACGCTCGATCCGAACGGCGCATGGTCGCTTGAGGAAGCGATCCGCCTCTGTCGCGACAAGCACGACGTGCTCGCTTATGCGGAAGACCCGTGCGGCGCCGAGAACGGCTACTCAGGCCGCGAAGTGATGGCGGAATTCCGCCGCGCGACCGGTTTGCCAACGGCGACCAACATGATCGCTACCGACTGGCGCCAGATGGGCCATGCGATCCAGTTGCAGTCCGTGGATATTCCGCTGGCCGATCCGCACTTCTGGACCATGCAAGGTTCGGTGCGCGTCGCGCAAATGTGCAATGACTGGGGCCTCACGTGGGGCTCGCATTCGAACAATCACTTCGACATCTCGCTCGCGATGTTCACGCATGTGGCAGCGGCCGCGCCCGGCAAGATCACGGCAATCGACACGCATTGGATCTGGCAGGACGGCCAGCGTTTGACGCGCGAACCGTTGCAGATCGTCGGCGGCAAAGTGAAAGTGCCGCAAAAGCCGGGACTCGGCGTCGAACTGGATATGGATGAGATCGAGAAGGCGCACGCGCTCTACCAGCAGCACGGCCTCGGCGCGCGCGACGACGGTGTCGCGATGCAGTACCTGATTCCCAACTGGAAGTTCGACAACAAGCGCCCGTGCCTCGTGCGTTGATTGCTTGCGACGCAGACTGTCACCCGCTCATTCACATTTGACGATATTCACGCATATACAAATGACTTCACCGCAAGAACTCAAAGCGATCGTATCCGAAGGTCTGTTGTCGTTTCCCGTGACCGACTTCGACGCGCAAGGCGACTTCCGCGCCGACACGTACGCGCAACGGCTCGAATGGCTCGCACCGTATGGTGCGACCGCACTGTTTGCCGCAGGCGGCACAGGCGAATTTTTTTCGCTGACCAAAAGCGACTACACCAATGTAATTCGCACAGCGACTGAAACATGCAAGGGCAAAGTACCGATTCTCGCGGGCGCGGGCGGTCCGACGCGCGTCGCAATCGAATATGCGCGGGAAGCAGAGCGCCTTGGTGCCAGCGGCGTCCTGCTGATGCCGCACTATCTGACCGAGGCTTCGCAGGAAGGGATTGCCGCGCACGTCGAACAGGTTTGCAATGCGGTGAAGAACATCGGCGTCATTGTGTATAACCGCGCGAATTCAAAGCTCAATGCCGATATGCTGGAACGGCTCGCGGATCGCTGCCCGAATCTGATCGGCTTCAAAGACGGCGTCGGCGAAATCGAGGCAATGGTGACCATTCGCCGGCGCCTCGGCGACCGTTTCTCGTATCTCGGCGGCCTGCCGACCGCAGAGGTTTATGCAGCGGCGTATAAGGCGCTCGGCGTGCCTGTGTATTCGTCGGCGGTATTCAACTTCATTCCGAAGACCGCGATGGAGTTCTATCGTGCGATTGCCGCAGACGATCATGCGACCACGTCACGGCTCATCGACGAGTTCTTTCTGCCGTATCTGGCGATTCGCAATCGTCGCGCGGGTTACGCAGTGAGCATCGTGAAGGCGGGCGCGAAACTGGTTGGTCGCGACGCCGGTCCGGTACGTGCGCCGCTGACCGATCTGACCGAGGAAGAGTGCGGGCAACTCGCCGCTCTGATTGCGAAACTCGGCCCGCAATAAGCGCGCTGCACGCGTTCGCCGCGGGCCTGGTGCCTAGCCGCGGCGGAACACCACGTGCGAAATCCGCTGCACGAGCAAAGCAGCGGCGAGCGCCGCCACCGCGGTTAGCCACACACCGATATGAATGGACTGCACCAGCGCATCGCGCGCGGTGTCGATCAATGCGAGTGTGTTGAGTCCCGATGGCTTCATGTCCGCGATCAGCTTCAGGCGCGATGCTTCGTCGATCAGAATGCGCAGATCGACGAAGCGCGGACGCCATTGCGTTGCCGTCGGCTCGCCGAGCACGCTCATCGTTCTCGTAACGACGTCGCGATAATGATGCTGCACGACCGTCGCTACGATGCTCGTGCCCAGCATGCCGCCCACCATTCGTGTCGATTGCAGCAGCGCGGTCGTGATGCCGAAGCGCTCGCGCCCCGCAATTTCCTGTCCGAACACATTCAGATTGTTGAGAATGAAGCCGAGGCCGATACCGACCGCGGCCATCGGTAATTCGATCCACAGGTGCGGTGTGTCCGGATTCGCAAATGCAAGACCGATCGACGCGAACAGCAGCAACGCAAAGCCGATAGAGAGGATGCGCGTCGGCTTCTTCATGTGAATCACGATGCGCGTATTCAGCAGGCTGCCGAGTGCGATGCATGCGGCGATGGGCGTGGCGAGCAGACCGGCCTGTTGCGGAGACAGGCCGAAGCCGCCTTGCAGCAGCAGCGGCGCGAAGAAAATCAGCGAGAACATCACGAAGCCGGACAGCATGCCGAGCGTAAACAGCGTGACGAGCTGCGAGTCTTTGAACAGATCGAGCGGAATGATAGGATGTGTGGCGCGCTTCTCGCACACGTACAACGCAACGGCGCCGACGATCACACACACGGCAAGCGTGATGTTGCCGGCCGTCAAGCCGTCTTTCGGCACTGCTTCGATGAAAGCCTGCAGACCGCCGAGCACGGCGGCCACGAGCCCGGCACCGAGCCAGTCGATTTTGACCTCGCCGTCATGCGGCCGCTGAAAACTCGGCAGATGCCCCCAGATAAAGTAGAGCGCCGCCGCACCGACCGGCAGATTGATCAGGAACGTGGAGCGCCAGCCGAGGTGCTCGCTCATCCATCCTCCGAGCGAGGGCCCCGCCGCCGTGCCAATACCGTACGCCGCGGCCATCACCACTTGCCAGCGCACGCGTGCACGCGGGTCGGGGAACAGGTCCGGTATCGACGCGAACGCAGTGCCGACCATCATGCCGCCGCCCACGCCTTGCAGCCCGCGCGCGATGACGAGAAACAGCATGTTGTTTGCGACGCCGCATAGGACCGAAGCTACCGTGAACGTGATCACCGCGGCAATCACGAAGCGCTTGCGACCGAAATAGTCGCCAAGGCGTCCGAACACCGGCACGGTGACGACCGACGCCAGCAGATACGCACTCGCGATCCATGCGTAGTACTCGAAGCCGTGCAGTTCCGCGACGATCGACGGCAGCGCGGTACTGACAACCGTCTGGTCGAGTGCCACGAGCATGTTGACGAGACCGATGCCGAGCATCGCGAAGAGGGCGTTCCGGAAGGGCAGCGCGGGAGCAGCGGCAGTGGAAGTCACGGATCTGGGCTGAAAGGGCGATTAAGGTGAAGCGCTAATTGGGCGAGGTCTGGACAACCGATGTACTAAAGTTGTCTGACCACTAGGTCATTATACGGGTTTGCCCCTAGGTAAAACTATTCCTCTGCGCAAACGCCAATCGCGCTGATTCAAGACCGCGAGCAATCCGCGCATTCCAGACGCAATCCGGCCCGGAGAGGGTTTGTCTCTACACATGCGGCCCCTATCGCTGCCGATAAATAAGCCGAGTGGTCGTGCGATGCTGCCGCGCCGCCTGAACGATTAAACGCGCGCGCAGCGGTCCCTCGGCCTCCTTCGACCGGACGAGACAGGAGCGAGCATGGATCGATTGAATTTCAGGCAGAAGCTCTGGGTGCCGCTTGTCGTCAGCCTGCTGGCGCTTCTCGCCGTGTCGGTGTCGGCGGCGTGGTTGGCGCGTGAGACGCGCGTTGAGGAGCGCAAGCACGACCTTGTGAATGTCGCGCACGTTGGACTCAGCATCGTGAAGGAATATGCGGCGCTTGCGCAGAGCGGCGCGCTAAGCGAGGCCGATGCGCGCAAGCAGGCACTCGAGCGGCTGCGCGGCGTGCGCTACGGCGAAGACGGCTACTTCCTCGTGCTCGACTCCACGCCGCGCATGGTCATGCATGCGATGAAACCCGCATTGGACGGCAAGGATCTCGCGGGCACCGCGGACGCCGACGGCCGTCACCATTACGTGACGTTTGCCGCGACGGCGCAGGCGCCGAAGGGCGGCTTCGTCGACTATGTGTTCCCGCATCCGGGCAGTCCACCGTCCGACGCAGTCGGCAAGATCGGCTACGTGGTGCGTTATGCGCCGTGGGACTGGATCATCGCGACGGGCGCTTACGTCGACGATATCGACGCCGCGTTCAAAGAGTCGCTTTATGTGCTCGGCAGCGTGGTAGGCGCGGTGGCGCTGCTACTGTCCGCGCTCGTCGCGTTCACCAATCGCAGCATTCAACGCACGATTGGCGGCGACCCGGCGTATGTCGCGCAGGTCGCCGGTGAGATCACCAAGGGCAACCTCGTTATTCCTGTTGAGATTCGTGAAGGCGATGAATCGAGTCTGCTGCATACCATGCGGCAGATGCGCGACGGCCTCGCAAAGACCATCGTGCAGATCGGCGGCGCGGCCGAGAAGGTCGCGACCGGCGCGCGGGAGATCGCGGAGGGCAACACGGATCTGTCCGCGCGTACCGAGAGCCAGGCCGCGTCGCTCGAAGAGACGGCGGCCAGCATGGAGCAGATGACCGCGATGGTCCGGCAAACATCGGAGAGCGCGCAGACGGCGAGTCAGTTGACGGCAAGCGCCGAGCAGATCGTCACGCAGGGCGGACAAATGGCGGCTGAGGCCGTGTCGACCATGCAGGAGATATCGACCGAATCGCACAAGATGGTCGAGATCATTGCAGTGATCGAAGGCATTGCGTTTCAGACCAACATTCTTGCGCTGAACGCGGCGGTCGAGGCGGCTCGCGCGGGAGACGAAGGGCGCGGCTTCGCCGTGGTGGCCGGCGAAGTGCGCACGCTCGCTCAGCGCAGCGCTTCTGCGGCGAAGGAAATCCGCACGTTGATCAGCCGCGCCGTGGGTCGCGTCGAGGCCGGCGTTGAACTCGTCGACAAAACCGGTACGACGATTCAGGCGGCGAGCGACGCCATTGCGAAGTTGTCGGGCGTCATGCGCGACATCGCCGCGGCTGCCGCCGAGCAGAGCGCGGGCATCGATCAGGTCGGCGACGCCGTCACGCAGATGGACAGCGTCACGCAACAGAACGCCGCACTCGTCGAAGAGGCCGCGGCGGTAGCGCAGACATTGACCGAGCAGGCGAGATTGCTGGAAGCGTCAATTCGAACTTTCCAGGTGCAAGACCATTCGCGCGAGGGCGGTGTGGAGCGACCGGTACCGAAACACTCGCACCGGTTAGCCGTGGCAGTTTGAATGCGAGCTCCCACAGTGGCGCTATGCTAGCGGTTTCGTTCGGAGAGCCGCATGCCACAAGCGACCCGCACCGCAGCCATTGCATTGCTATCGTGTCTTGCGTTGACTATCGGCACATCGGCGCAAGCCGACTCATCGTGCGATCCGGCATGCGGCGCGCGCGGCCAGCTTCTGGATCATCGGGTCACGTTGCGGCTCAGCGCTGCGGAATTGTACGATCTGCTTACGTCGAGCCCCTCGGGGCAGCACCTCATGCGAATGGCGGGTGCGCCAGCTTGCGGCGTCGAAGTCGTGTATTTCCGCTATCGGACTATTGGCGGCGCGGGTGAACCGACCACTGCAAGCGGGGCATTGATGACCCCGCAAGGCGAATCCGCGGCGTGCGGCGGGCCGCGTCCGCTCATGTTGTATGCGCACGGCACCACCACCTACAGCAAATACAATCTCGCCGATATTGCGCGGACCGACGCGGACAACGAAGGAGCCGGCGAAGGCCTCAGCGTGGCCACGATGTATGCGGCTCACGGCTACATCGTGGCGGCCAGCAACTATGCGGGCTATGCCGGGTCCGATCTTCCGTACCATCCTTATCTGAACGCCGACCAGCAGTCCGCCGATATGATCGACGCGCTGCACGCGGCGCGGGCCATGTTGAACGGCGATGGCTCGTCCGCCCCCACGCGGGAGAACGGCAAGCTCTTCATTACGGGCTACTCGCAAGGCGGGTTCGTTGCGTTGGCGACGCATCGCGCGCTGCAAGCAGCAGGCGTGAAGGTGACCGCATCCGCTCCGGGCTCGGGCCCTTACGCGCTTGCCGCTACCGCCGACGCCATCATTGCAGGCGAGGTCAGTCTCGGCTCGACGCTCTTCACGACGTTGGTCGTGACGGGCTATCAACACGCGTATAAGAACGTGTATCGCAAGCCGACGGAATTTTTCGAAGCCGCCTACGCGCCCGATATCGAGCACGTGCTCCCCAGCGCACAACCTCTCGACACGCTTTTCTCGCAACGGAAATTGCCGTCAACGCACCTTTTCAGCAGTACGCCGCCGGCTGCGCGGTTCGCGTCGATGACACCGCCCGCAGCGCCGTCGCTCACGCCGCCCGCATTGACACCGCTATTTGCCGCAGGTTTCGGCGACGCCAACCTCGTGCGTAACGCCTACCGCCGCGCGCTTCTGGAAGACGCGGCCGCCAATCCCGACGGCGCTTTCCCCGATGCAAGCGCAAGCCTCGCGCCAGCGGACACGCCGCTGCATCCGCTGCGGCAGGCGTTCAAGCGCAACGATCTGCGCAACTGGGTTCCGAAGGCGCCGGTCCTGCTGTGCGGAGGCGGCTCAGACCCGATGGTGTTCTTCTTCAACGCCCGTATCGAGCAGGCTTATTGGCGCGGCGCCAATGTGCCTGCGGGGCTGACATCCGTGCTGGATGTGGACTCGTCCGCCACCGGACCCGACGATCCGTTCGCAAGCGTCAAGCAGGGCTTTGCAAATGCGAAGGCATCGATTGCACGGCAGGCCATCGCCGGCGGCGCGACAGACGGGGGCGCCGCCGCGGTATTGCGTTCCTATCACGGAGGGCTAGTTGCAGGCTCATGCATGATTGCCGCACGGACATTCTTTGCGAACTTCTGAGTGCGCCTGGCTTTAGGCCCGGCGACTACGCGAACACCGTCAATTGCCGAACAACGAGCTTTGCGTGCCGCGGAGAGGCGCTGGGCGCGCGCGTTTCGCGCCGACGTTGGTTGCGTCTGCGGGTGCTTGCGCCTGCCTGTCGGCGGCGGCTTCAAGCGACGTTTGCCCCGCTTCGAGCGACAGCAGCAGCATCTTGTTCGCGAGGCCGCCGGCGAAACCGGTTAGCTCGCCTGACGCGCCGATCACCCGGTGGCATGGCGCCACGATAGAAATCGGGTTTCTGCCGTTTGCCGCGCCGACCGCCCGCACCGCGTTGAGATTGCCGATCTGCGCCGCGATTTGTGCGTAAGTGCGGGTCTGGCCGAAAGGGATGGTCAGCAACGCGGCCCACACTTTCTTCTGAAACTCCGTCCCTTGAAACTGGAGCGCCAGATCGAACGCTTGCCTCTTGCCGGCGAAGTACTCATTCAACTGACGCTCGGCTTCGAGCAGAATCGGCCGATCGTCGGCTTGCATCGACTCTGCCAGACGCACGCGGTTTGGCTTGTCGAATTCCCACAGAATGGCGGCTAGATGCTCGCCGTTGGCAACGAGCTTCAATTTGCCGACGGGAGAATCCATCAACTTGTAGGCGTAAGTCACTTATCTGCTCCTGCGAATTGAAGTGAGACAGCGCGGCACGCGAGTGGTGTCGCAATGACCCTAGTGTGGACTTCCCGCCTGTTGAAGACACGTCGGATCTTGCTGTCTGTTTCGCCGTCAAGTATGAAGGATTCGCGCGCGAGATGGTCAGCTATCGCTAACCGGCAGCGTGACTTCACGCTGCACAACAGCACGTCACGATATGACTCAGTAGAATTGACCCTTCGTGCACGACGGGCGCGGGCCACCGGATCTTCTTACGACTGTGACAACAACACTGGAACAACTGCGAGCGGGACAACTCTCGGGCGCACGCCAACTGAAACTCGCGTGCGGGCTCACTGAGTTTCCGCGCGAGGTTTTCGAACTCGCCGACACGCTCGAAATTCTCGATCTCTCGGGCAATGCGCTGTCAGCGTTGCCGGACGATTTCGCGCGGCTCCATAAGTTGCGCATTCTGTTTGCGTCCAACAATCCGTTCACCGAGTTGCCGGAAGTACTCGGGCAGTGCCGTCAATTGAGCATGGTTGGCTTCAAGGCGAATCGCATTGCTACGGTTGCCGGTAATGCGCTGCCGCCGCGGCTGCGTTGGCTGATTCTTACCGACAACCAGATCGACGAGTTGCCACCGCAGATCGGTGACTGCGCACATTTGCAGAAGTTGATGCTGGCGGGCAATCGTCTGCGTTTTCTTCCGGAAGAACTGGCCGCGTGTTCGCGGCTGGAGTTGTTGCGGCTTGCGGCGAATCGGCTCGACGAATTGCCGGCGTGGCTGTTTCGCATGCCACGGCTCGCGTGGCTCGCTTATGCGGGCAATCCGTTCGGCGACGCACTGGAAGCGGCGGCGTTGACGGATACGCCCATCGCCGAAATTGGCTGGGACGATCTGCGCCTGCAGGAGCAACTGGGCGAGGGCGCCTCGGGTGTGATCTACCGCGCCGAACTACGTGAGCGGGATGGCACATCGCGGCCCGTCGCGGTCAAGCTGTTCAAAGGCGCGGTCACGAGCGACGGTTTGCCCGACTGCGAAATGGCAGCCTGCATCCGGGCCGGCGGTCACGCGAACCTGATTGCCGTCGCGGGGAAAGTAAAAGATCATCCGGCAAACGCGCACGGCCTCGTGATGGAACTGATCGAGCCGCAATTTCGCAACCTGGCGGGGCCGCCGAGCTTCGAGTCGTGCACGCGGGACATTTACGCGGCGGGCATAAGCTTCGAAGCCGCCGATGTCGTGGATATGGCGCACGGCATTGCATCTGCCGCATGTCATTTGCACCGGCGGGGCATGATGCACGGCGACCTGTACGCGCACAACATTCTGCACGACGGTCGGGCACGTGTATTGTTAGGAGACTTCGGCGCGGCATCTTTCTATTCGACAGAAAACCGCGAACGCAGCGCTGCGCTTGAACGTCTCGAAGTGCGAGCGTTTGGTTGTCTGCTCGATGAATTGATCGAGCGTTTGGAAGCGAGCGATCGTAGCGACCACGGTCATGTGCGCGATGAACTCGCCGTGTTGAGAGACAGTTGCCTGAGTGAAGACGTTCAAAGCCGGCCGCTATTCGAGCAGATCGCATCGGATCTACGCGCGTTGAAGGCTCGGTAATGCTGAACTTGCAAGCCGCTTGCGGACAGGTCAACCCGCATCCATCCGTTGGCGTCGATGCTGTTGTCGAGCGCTGCCAGCAAGGAGAGAAACCATGACGCAGGAAATGCGCCGCCGCGTGCTGATCGCCGGTGCTCTGGCTGCGGCCGGTCTCACACGAGCGGCCGGCGCGGCAACGGTGGAAGGCGGCATGCCGAAAATCGCGCTCGTGCTGAAATCGATTAACGATCCTTTCACGGTCGCGATGGCTAACGCGGCAAAAAACTATCAGCAGCATTACGCGTCGCAATTCGCATTAACGGTTCGCGGTACCGCGACCGAAGCCGACACGGCCGGACAGATCCGTATCGTCGACGATCTGATCAAGGCAAAGATGAACGCGATCGTGATTGCGCCGTCCGGCTCGAAACCGCTGACGGCCGTGGTGGCGCGCGCAATCAAGGCGGGCATCATCGTGGTGAGCATCGACAATCCGCTCGACGACGCATCGCAGGACGCCGCGAAGATCTCCGTGCCGTTCGTCGGACCGGACAATCGCAAGGGTGCGACGCTGGTGGCGAACTATCTCGCCGAGCGGCTGCAGGCCGGCGACCAGGTGGGGATCATCGAGGGCATCGCCGCGGACCGCAACGCACAGGAACGCACGGCCGGCTACAGAGACGTCATGAGCACGGCGGGCATGCAAGTGGTCGCGACCCAGGCGGCGGATTGGGAGTATGGCAAGGGCCGTGACGTCGCGTCGAAAATGCTCGGCCAGCATCCGCAGATTCGCGGCTTGCTCTGCGCGAACGACAACATGGCAATGGGCGCGGCGGACGCTGTTCGCGACGCGGGCCGAACCGGCGGTGTTTATATCACCGGCTACAACGCGATTGAAGCGATCAAACCGTTGATCGCCGACGGCCACGTGCTAGCCACTGTCAATCAATTCGCAGACCGGCAGGCCGTGTTCGGCATGGACGTCGCGTTGAAAGCCGTGACCGGGCAGAGAAAGCAGCGCGAGTTGTCGCGGACCATAGAAACGCCGCTGCAACTGGTGACGGCAGCGACGCGGTAAACCCGTTTGCCACCAGCCAACGAAAGGGCGAATGTGCGACCCTCTGACAAAGCGAACGGCAGGCTGACTGCTACCGTTCGCCTCCACAAGTGCTCAACGCGGGAACAGATCTAGAAAGTATCCCAGCCGTCCGTTCGGGTTGCAGCCGCAGCCCCAGCTCCACTGCTAGCCGTAGCAGCCATGGCGGGGCGCAAGGTGGCCGCCGCAGCGCGCCTGTTCGAGATCACGCCGTTGTTCGCAGAGGCGCTTCGCGCGCGAGGCGCAGCGTAGGACGCATGCGATGCCGACAACGCGGCGCCTTCAAGACGGAAGAACGACACCGACTGATTCAACTGCCGGCCCTGATCTTCGAGCGATTTCGACGCGGCCGCCGCTTCTTCCACGAGCGCGGCATTCTGCTGCGTGACCTCGTCCATCTGCGTGATCGCCTGATTGACCTGCTCGATGCCGCGACTTTGTTCCGCCGATGCCGCCGCGATTTCGCCCATGATGTCGGTCACGCGCGCGACGGCCTGTGTGACTTCCGCCATTGTCATGCCCGCCTTGTCGGCGAGTGACGAGCCGTCCTGAATCTTCTGCACGGACGTGCTGATCAGGTCTTTGATCTCTTTCGCCGCGCTCGACGAGCGCTGCGCGAGGTTGCGCACCTCGCTTGCCACCACCGCGAAGCCTCGCCCCTGTTCGCCCGCACGCGCCGCTTCGACGGCGGCATTGAGCGCCAGGATATTCGTCTGGAACGCAATGCCTTCGATCATGCCGGTGATCTCTGCGATACGCGTGGAGTTGGCGCTGATCTCGCCCATCGTCCCCACCATTTGCCCGACGACGCCATTGCCCTTCAACGCGACTTCGGATGCATTGGCGGACAAGGTGCTCGCCTGCTGCGCATTCTCGGCGTTCTGTTTGACGGTGGCGGTCAACTCTTCCATGCTCGATGCGGTCTCCTGAAGAGACGACGCCTGCTGCTCCGTGCGCGACGACAGATCCACGTTGCCCGACGCGATCTGACTCGAGCCCGTTGCGATGCTGTCGGCCGCATTGCGAACATTGCCGATCAGACGAACGAGGCTCGACTGCATCTCGCCCATCGATGCAAGTACGCTGCCCGCCGGTGCAGTGCTGGCTCCGGGAACCGAGCGCAAGTCGCCTTCTGCGACACGCCGCGTGACTTCCGCAAGCGCGACGGGCTCGGCACCAAGCGCACGCAGCAAGCCGCGCGTGATGATGACCCCGCCTCCGACAGCGAGCGCAATCGCGCCGAAGCAGAAGACGATCAGCAGGTTGCGCTGATGTACGAATTGCTCCGCCGATTCCTGCGCCAACTGCATCGCGTGTTCATGCGTGGCGTCGGCGTATGCATTCGAAGCCTTGATCAACGCGGCGAGCAACGGCCTGCACTTGACCGCGATCTCGGCGATTGCGGCGTCGCGTTGTCCGTCCACGGCGAGCCTGTCGATCTCCAGTGCAACCGGCCGATAAAGCTGTTCGATCCGCGATATTTCGCCAGCCAGAGCACGGGCCTTGTCGGTCATGTCCGGTGCGCTCGCCACCATTGCATTGAATTTCTCGAGGTTGCTCTCCACTCGTTTCTCGGCATCGAGCACGGCGGCCTTTTCAACTTCGAGGTCGGCGGATGAAGAGACCAGCACCAGGTTGCGCACTGCCATCGCACGGTCGTCGACGGCGCTTCGCACCGACTCGGCCATCTGCGCGCGTGCATTGACGCCACTTATATAGCCGGTGAAGCGCTCGTTCGCATTGTTCAGCGCTTTCAGAGAAATGGCCGAGACGATCAACACGACGACGGCAAGTGAACCGAACGCCGCTGCCAGCTTTGCCTTCTCCGAGAGGTTACGAAAATTCATGATTCCTGGACTCCAGTCGACACTTTTCTGGCCGAAAACTAAGTAAAGCCTTTCGATTCCCTTTAACGCGAGGGGCAGCAGCACGCGATCTCAATCAGTTGGCGTCGGTGCTAAACGCAATAACGGCCAGCAGTGCGATGGCAATAGGGCGACTACTCTGCGCAATTCACGCGCAAAGGTTTGCGCATCATTGATATTCACTATGAAGCAATTGCTCAATCAGAAATCGCGACGGCTCGCGCCAGTTCCGAGGCAATATGACGCCCGCGTGACATGCTGATGGCGGCCATCGCGGCTTCATGTTCTGCTGGTAAATTGCGGGTTGTTAGAAACCTGAAGCGGAAGCAGGCAATGGACGACTTATGAAATCTGAACTTCTGCTGCAAACTTACGGCTCGGACTCGTCCGGCATCGTGTGCGGCTTTGTCTTTTCGCCGACGCAACCCGGCCGGCCCATTTCCGCCGATGACGCGCTCGAATGGCTACATGCGCAGCAAAGCGCGGATGCTGCGTCGCATTCCGACGAATTCATATGGCTGCATTTCAACCTCGCGCACAGCGCGAGTGAACGCTGGATGCGCGCGCAGCTCGATTTGCCCGAGACGTTTTTCGACGCGTTGCGGGAAGGTTCGCACTCGACGCGTATCGAGCAGGCAGACGGCGCGCTGCGCGCGGTGGTCAACGACGTCATGTTCAATCTCGAGTTCATTCCGTCGGAGATCGCCACGTTATGGATTTACGCGCACCAGCGAATCATCGTGACGGCGCGTCTAAAGCCGCTGCGTTCCGTGGACCGGCTGCGCGCGTCGGTGAAGGAAGGAGAAGTTTTTCGCTCGCCGGTGGAACTGCTCGTCCATCTGATGCGCGACCAGGCCGATCTGCTCGTGCAGATCGTCCGCCGCACGAGCGCGGACATCGATCGTATTGAAGACCGCTTCCTCTCCCAGCGGCCCACGCAAAACCGGCTGGATCTCGGCGCGATGCGACGCATGCTGACCCGTTTGCAGCGGATGCTCGCGCCGGAGCCGGGCGCGATTTTTCGTCTGCTCGCAAGACCGCCTCGCTGGCTTCACGCTGAAGACGTGCAGGATTTGCGCGAGTCGACAGAGGAGTTTTCAGTCGTGCTCTCCGACATGGCAGGTCTGATCGAACGCGTGAGACTGCTGCAGGAAGAGATCATTTCGCGGCTGGAAGAACAGAACAACCGCACCCTGTTCACACTCACCTTGGTCACGGTTCTCGCCATGCCGATCAACATCGTCGCGGGGTTCTTCGGTATGAACGTGGGCGGCATTCCGTTTGCCGAGAATCACCACGGCTTCTGGGTGATGGTGGTGCTCGTGGCCTGCTTCACGGGACTGACGGCCTGGTGGGCGTTTCGACGAAGAAAGGACCGATAGCGAGGCTTGCGCATACTATTGCCGATGCGCCGCGTGACGGCAGAGCGGCATCGGAACGAATCTGTCCGTGCGGGGGCTGTGCCAACGGACGTTAGTGAAAAATGACCGGCTGCATGCCGCATGTGCGGCCAACAATAATGCCAAAAGACCATGTCCAGTTCCGTTGCGCTGCTCGCTACCGTGTTCGTCTCATGCCTTTCGAGCGCGGCCGTGCTGGGTTACCTTGCGCGATGTAAGGTCGCCGGATTACGCCGCTGGCTTGCTGCTCACTGCCTGTTCGCCGTCGCATCCGGCGTGCTGTTTCTCGTGCACGTCCGGCCTTCGGCGGCCGTCATGCTTGCATCGTGCATGCTCGTGCTTGGCGGCGCGCTGCTCATGCTGCAAGGTTGCCGCGCGTTCGTCGGCAAGCCGCCGTGCCTGACAGGCGAGCATCTCGCGTTAGGCGTGTGCGTGGGTGCCGTCATGTACTGGACCTGGGAGTCGCCGAACGTCAGCGCGAGAGCCGCGGTCATGTCTTTCGCGCTTGCGTATGCGCGCATCGCCGTGGGGTGGACGCTCTGGAGTTCGCGTGTGCGTGAGCGTCCACAATACGGCCACTGGCTCGTGCTTTGTGCGGCGCTCGTCGGTGGAATCGTGTACTTCGCGCGCGGCGCTCTGAACGCTTTCTTCGCCGATCCCGCAATAAGCTGGCCGACGCACGTCGCTCCCGATTTCGCCTTTCTGGGCATCAGCATTCTTTCGTTGCCGCTCCTGTCGATCGGCCTCGTGATGGTGGCCAACGACCGGCTGATGCAACAGGTCGAGAAGCTGGCCACTTTCGACGAGTTGACCGGCGCCCTGGTACGTCGCGCATTCATGATTCGCGGCACAACGCTCTCGCAGGTGGCGCGCGCGGCGCACACCGAATTGTGCGTCGCGATTATCGACATCGACGATTTCAAAACCATTAACGATCGACACGGTCATGCCACAGGCGACCGCGTTCTCGCGGATTTTGGCGCTGAAGTGCATCGGCACATGCGTGCCGGTGACGTGTTCGGTCGCCTGGGCGGCGAGGAGTTCGCGATACTTTTCCCGCAGACGTCGATGGCGGAAGCGGCTCGCCTGGTCAGCAGCATGCTCGCCGCGGTGAGTTGCCCGCAGCCGGCTGCAAAAGGCAAGCTGACGTATGCGTTCAGCGCCGGCATCAACGAATGTGCACAGGCGGAGAGTCTGAGCGACGCGCTGGCCGGCGCGGACGCCATGCTGTATCGCGCGAAACGAGCCGGCAAATGCCGGATCGAACTCGCGCAGACGGAACGCGCGAGCCACCCTGCGAACGACATGGCGCGCTCGGCGTATTAGCGCCGTGCGTTGAATGTCCGCACGCGGCGTTGGGGCCATGCGCCGCGCCGCGCTGCGTTGATGCGCTATCGCGAGTTTTCACGCTCTAGCGGCTCGCCCAACACGAACGGTCCACCTTGAAAGCGCTGCGCCGGGTCGTCGCGTGAGGCGTCAGGCGCCGTTGCGGGAAAGCGCTCTGCAAACGGCGCGGAACTGTCGCGCGGATTGAAGCCGAGGAAACTCGCCTTGGTGTTGTCCCACCACTTGACCGGATTGTCCGACGCGCCGTACACCACCACATGCCCCACGCGGTTCGTGAACAGCGAGCAGCGCACGAGTTCGATGAAGTCGCGATAGCTCAGGTACGTGACGAGCATCCGCGGGTTCTTTGGCTCTTCAAACGACGAACCGATGCGCATGCACACCGTCTCTATGCCGAAGCGATCGTAGTAGTAGCGCGAAAGCGCTTCACCGAAGCATTTGGTCACGCCGTAAAGGGTGTCGGGTCGCTGCGGCGCGTCGGCGTCGAGTACTTCGGTTACCGGATGAAAACCGATCACGTGGTTCGAACTGGCGAACGCAATGCGCTTTACGCCGTGCTTGCGTGCCGCCTCATAGAGGTTGTACGTGCCGGCAATGTTCGCGCCGAGAAGGTCGTCGAAAGGGGCGTCGATTGAAATGCCGCCCAGATGCACGATTGCGTCCACGCCTTCCACCAGTTGCATGACGGCCTCCCGGTTCGCCAGATCCACCACGCTCGCTTCCTCATGGGGCGCTGGCTCGCCCAGGCTCGCAATGTCGGTCACACGAACCACATCGGCCCATTCGGCGAGCGCGCCGCGCAACTGGCGGCCGAGGTTGCCCGCGGCGCCCGTCAGAAGCAGGCGCCGGAACGGCTTGCGTGGTGCGGCGTCGTTTTGGGTCATCGTTTGGCTCATCGGCGAAACTCCTGCAAGTAGCGTAGCTAGTTAGGTAAACGTTTTTGACAGCGGGCGAAGCGACGCGAAGCCGGGCGTTAGTGGACGTCTCAGCATGTCGGAAAGGCCCGCATATCAGGTCTTTTCTGCGACAATCGGTTAACAAAGAGAAAACGTTACCTTCGGGATGAAAAAACTTTCTCCGACCATTCGCGATGTCGCTGCCGCTGCGGGTGTCTCGGTCGCAACCGTGTCGAAGTACATGAACGGCGCGCAACGCTTTTCCGCGCCGGTCGAGGCTCGACTGAAGGCCGCGATCGAAGAACTCGGCTACCGTTCGAATCCGCTCGCGCGATCCATGATCACCGGCCGCACGCGCGCAATCGGGCTGACGATTCTCGACATCAGTAATCCGCACTTCACCAACGTCGTGAAGGGCGCGAACCGCATTGCGCTGCGCCACGATTACACGCTGCTGCTCGTCGATACCGACGAAAACCAGGCGCGCGAACGGCCGTTGATCGAAGCGCTTGCGCAGCGCGTGGACGGGCTGATCCTCAGTTCGCGCATGTCCGACAGCGAGTCGCAATGGTTGCTCGATCTCGGCAAGCCACTCGTGCTGCTGCGGCACAGCGATACGTTGCCGATTCCGAGTGTGGGCATCGACAACCGGCTTGCCACCTACATGCTCGCGCGGCATCTGCTAAATCTCGGGCATCGTCAAATTGCTTACCTCGGCTTTGGACAGGCACGCATCAACGACGAGCGGATTCGCGGCGCGCGCGAGTGTCTCGAGGAAGCGGGCCTGACGCTCGATGTCTACGACGCGCATGCGCCGACCTCTCATGCCGGCGAACATGCATGTTCGCGCGTCATGCTCGGCCCGCGCAGGCCCCATGCGGTGATCTGCTATAACGACCTGATCGCGCTTGGCTTCATGAAAGAGGCCGCGTCGCTGGGTATCAAGGTGCCGCAGGAGTTGTCCGTAACCGGCGTCGACAACGTTCCGTACGGCGAATTCGCGGCGCCGGCGCTGACAACGGTCGATATTCAAAGCGAGAAGATGGGCGAGCTCGCGATGCAAAAACTGATCGACGCACTTGCGGGCCACCCCGACACAGGACATTCGATGTTCGAGCCGAGGCTCATCGTCCGTGAATCGACGGCGGCCTGCGGCTGACATGCGTCGCGGTTTCACTCACGCTTCTCAAGCTTCACGCTTCGAACTTCGCCGGTGCCATGCGCGGCGTCAGCATGTGCATCACGGCAAACGCGATGAGATAGGCGAGCGCGCCGATTGCGAACAGCACCCAGTAGTGACCGGTGCGTTGCAGCACCTGTCCGATCACTTCCGAGAACAGCACGCCGCCAATCGAACCAGCCATCCCGCCAATGCCGACGACCGCGCCAAGCGCGCGCTTCGGAAAAAGGTCCGACGCCGTGGTGAAGAGATTCGCGGACCAGCCCTGATGCGCTGCCGCTGCGAGGCCGACGATCGCAACCGCGCCCCACAGGTTGTCCACCTGCGAGACGAACGCGATCGGCAACACGCAACACGCGCAGATGAACATCGCTGTTTTGCGCGCGGCGTTCACGCTCCATCCTGCACGCAGCAACGCCGACGAAAGCCAGCCGCCGCCGATGCTGCCCACGGTCGTCATCGCATAGATGCAAACGAGCGGCAGGCCGATGTGCTGCATGTCCATGCCGCGCGACTCGTTGAGCCACTTCGGCAGCCAGAACAGATAAAACCACCACACCGGATCGGTCAAGAATTTGCCGATCAGGAACGCCCAGGTTTGCCGCTTGCGAATCAGCACGCCCCAACCGGGCGCGCGGGCGTTGGCGTTGGCAGCATCGAGCGCTTCGACTTCGTCGCGGGCTTCTTCAAGATCGTCGTTGTGTGAACGCGGTTCAGCCGAGCGGTAGAAAGCGAACCATACGGCGAGCCACACAATGCCCAACGCGCCGATGATCACGAACGCCGAGCGCCAGCCGAACGCCAGTGCAAGCGGCGGGATGATCGCGGGCGCGAACACTGCGCCGATGTTCGCGCCTGAGTTGAAGATGCCGGTTGCCAGCGCGCGCTCGCGCCGCGGGAACCACTCGGCGGTGGTCTTGATCGCGGCCGGGAAATTGCCGCCTTCGCCTATGCCCAGCAGCGCGCGCACCATTGCGAAGCCGGTTACCGAGCCTACTGCGGCGTGCAGCATCGCGGCAATACTCCATATGAGCATGGCAAGCGCGTAGGAAATTCGCGTGCCGAGCCAGTCGACGATCCTGCCGAAGCACAGCAATCCCACTGCATAAAACGCGGAGAACGCGATCACGATGCGGCCGTACTGCACCTGGCTCCAGCCGATGTCGTGCTGCAGCAGCGGCGCAAGCAGACCGAGAATCTGCCGATCCATGTAGTTGATGACCGTCGCGAAGAACAGCAGTGCGCACACCGTCCAGCGATAGCGGCTGGCAGTACGGGCTAGACCGAGTACAGCAGTTTGCATGGATGTCTCCGTCGCGCAGCCTCGCTCGTCGCGCTGCGCTTTATATACCGGGCGACGAGCGCCCCAAGCCCGTCACGTGCGACGCAGTGCAACAGCGCCGAGTCGACGATTTGGACCTAATTAGGAAAACGTTTTTCTAAGCATAGAAGCTTTGCGCGCGATTTTCCAGTACTGAGTTTACCTAGGATTGTGCGCAGTGGCGCAGTGGTGCGAGCATTCAGTTCTGACGAAAAGTTAATCGTTTTCTTAAGTTGTTCGGAGGCCAGTTGCGCTCCAATCAATTCCAGTCAGGAGACAAACATGCGTTCCCCACTAGATCCGCGTGGCGTCTGTGCCGCGAGTGCGCTGACCCTTCTCATGACGGCGTGCGGAGGCGGCAGCGATACGATCCAACCGCCTGCCGCGACGCCCACGCCTTCTCTTCATTCAATCGTCTACGGCGCGAGCGATACCAGCGTCCCGGCCGGGACCGATGTACCCATTACGATGATGGGGCAGATGCGAGCGCTGTTCGACCTGATCAGAAAGGCGCCGGACTTTACGCAAGTCGTGATGGATCTCGGGGACGGCAGTCCGGTACACGTGCTCGACACCAACACCGGCGACAAGTTTCTGCCCGGCAAGCTGGCGCTCGGCCTTTCGTACATCCTGATCGATATGAAGGCCAAGGGCGACCCGAAGTATGCGGACTACCTGGCGACGTACCAGAAGGTCACCACTGCGATGATGAGCCAAACGAGCGGCGCGGATTACCTGTATGCGAACACGTCGTGGGGCGAATACTATTACCTGGTTGCCCTGAACAATTTCAAGGCGCGCGGCATGTTGAATGAAGTGTTCAGCGACGCCATGCTGGCTACGCTGCAAAACCGCCTCACGTTTTGCGACATGTTCGGCGCAGACTCCAGCGGCAAGACCAACACATGCCCTGCTGCCGGCGTGCCGATCGACGTTGCATCGCTCAACACCGCGCAGAACTATTACGCCGTGTCGTACGGTATTGCAGGACTGCGGCAAAAGCTCGGATGGAGTAATCCGACTTTCTCGTCTGCCACCGACCCGGCCGTCGCGACGATGAGCGCACGCGACGCCTTGTTGTACACGCTCGCCAACCACATTCGCAACGATTCGTCCGGCGGCTTTTCCGACGAAGCGTCGAACACCCACACGACCTATTACGACAAGGCGCGTTTCGACAGATACAGCACGTTGCTCATCGGCGAAGTGGTGGAGCGCACACTGGAAATGGGTAATGAGGCCAATCTCACGCCGGAATTGAAGGGCTATTTGAGAAAATCGGTGGATCTCATTCTCCCGCAACTGAATGCCGACGGCGAGGGCTTCAACTACGGGCGTTCAATCGGTCCTTATGGCGACTCGGCATTCATGGAAGTGCTCACGGCCGCGGCCAATGCGGGCGTGTTGACGCCGCAGGAAATGCAGATTGCCTATACGTTCATCTATAAGGCGGCTCATCGCTACGAGACGTTCTGGTATGACCCGACGTTGCCGACTCCTTCGGTGAATATGTGGGTGAAAGGCCGTGGCACCGACACATACCGCGGCAAGCCGCGTGTAATGGGTGAGAACTTCAGCCTGCTGCATCAGTACATGTATGTGGATGCGTGGTGGAGCAAGCTCGGCTTCGGCGGCACGGCGCCTATGCCGGATTCCGACTTCCAGGCCTGGCTCGATGCGAGGCCGCGCTATACGCTCACCTGGTACAACCAGCCTACCGATACCGCGCACCCGTACAGCGCGGCGCTTGTCACGGTGCGGGACGGCAATCGGGTCATCAATCTGAACCTGAGCCAGGCGCCAGACTACAACTCGTACACGCCGTATTACCCTGTTCCTTTCTCCGACAAGCTCATTTACGGCACGACGGACCTCGGCTATGCGCTGCTCATTCCGCAAGTGTCGTACAACGGCAAGACGTACATACCGGTCACGTACTATAAAAATCTAAGCGTCACGCAAAGCAATGGCCAGGTGATCGTATCGTTCGATACCGCAAAGTTCAGACAAGCCACAAAGAACGCAGCGTTTTCCACCGACCTCGATTTGCAGGCACACACCGTTCTCACGTTCGGTCGCGGCACGCTGACGCGAACCGATACGCTAAGCTCGGCAACGCTGACCGGCAATCTGGCCGTCGAAACGGATTTCACTTCGTTCGCCGATTTCCAGAAGACGACAGCCAACGGCGATGGCTTCTCGGTCAACTACGCCAACAGTAGCGCGACCGCTTACGGCACGACCGGCTTCGACGGTTGCGCTCTGTCGAACTTCGACACGGCGGGCGGCGTGACAAACCCATTGTCGACAACGCCAATCGGCCAGTTGCATTCGAAGTTTGCGTGTACTACGCAGCCTTTCGCGCTGAATGCGGGCGGCAACCGTACGTTCACCTGGAGCTTGAAGTACTCCAGCTAGCGTCCGTCAATGGGGCTGCTCGATCATCAGATAGCGGATCACCAGCGCAGGGTCGGCTATATCGAGTATCAGGCGCCGCAGGATGCGCTTGCGCATATGGTTCTCATCGAGCAGCCACGGGCCGCCTGCGTCGCTCAGATAGCGGCACAGCGCGGCGCGCGTGTCGGTGTCGGAGGGCAGGTTCAGGCGTACCGCGAGGAGCCCGGCGACGACGTCGTCGAGTTCCAGCGTCAGCGGACGCGAGTCGATGGTGAGCGTCAGTTCCATAGGTATTCGAACCTCACTCGAGGTGGCTGCGGCTCTTGCAAAAAGCGGCTCCGTCAGTCGCGAACCGGCAGCGGAGCCGTGCCGGAGCCGTGCCGGATATATACACGGCAATGCCAGCCAAACGTTTCAGCAATCGAGTTCCGGCGCGGAGACCGCACTTGTCGCCAGCATGCTCGCGGAAAGCGAAATAAGGTTTCTCGGAGCGACTTCAAGAGGGTATTTACGAGGGAGTTTGTAACAAGATTTTTCGGCTGGCGAGGTGGCCGGCGCGCGGTATCGTTTGCGAAACGCGTACTTGAAAAAACTCGGCCGTCGGCCTATTTTATTTTCGCTCAGCAGTCGCGTTGCACGCGCTGCGTGTTTCGATTTGTTTGTCAGTGGATAGATTTCCCTGATCGGCGAGCTGGAGCGCGTGGTCCGGTTCGCCCGACAGGGCGAGGGAGCAACATCATGAGCGATAAAAAATGGAACCCGTTCAAGTTTCTGCGCGGCACGGGCCGCAAGCCCGAGGCGGAGAACGCCTCGGCAAATACTTCGGCGCCGCCGTCGAGCGACCAATGGCGGGCGGCGTGGCCTGACATTTCGCGGCTCTTTCCTCGCGATTCCTGGCGTGCCGTCGAGGAGTTCTTCCACGACCCGTTCGCAGGCCGCGGCGCGCTCGAGCGATGGTTTGGCGACTTCAGTTCGTCGCGCTTCCAGCCGCGTATCGACGTGGTCGACGAAGGCAAGATATTGCGCGTGACGGTCGAACTGCCCGGCATGGAGCGTGACGACCTGACGGTGAGCGCCGAGGACGGCGCACTCGTATTGCGCGGCGAGAAGAAGCAGGACGTGCATAGCGAGGAAGACGGCTGCTATCGGCTCGAACGTGCATACGGAAGGTTCGTGCGCACCATCCCCATGCCGGAGAACGCCGATCCTGAGCGCACGCTGGCCAGGTTCGACAAAGGCGTGCTGACTCTAACCGTACCGAAGCAGGAGCCGACGCGGGCCGCGAGCCGCAACATAGAAATTGGCTAGCCCGATAGGAATTGCATCGCAGAGCGTCATAAGCGCCTGGCGGCGGACAGGCGCGAGGGGACCGGGCCGTTAGCTCAGCTGGTAGAGCAGCGGACTTTTAATCCGTTGGTCGGCGGTTCGAATCCGCCACGGCCTACCATTCAGTTCCGGTTACCGGACCGGGACCGGCCGCCACGCCCGAAAAGAGTGCGCGTTGGCGCATCGCAGTGCAGGTCGTCACCGCACGAGGGCACAAACAACGCCTGACGCGCGGAAAAATAGCAACTTCTTCGTTGGCACGCTTCCCGCTTAAGAGAGTGGGCAAGGAGCCGGCGCATCATCCGGTTCGTCAAACAATTTGGAAATGGACGGCTAGGGTTCCGGCCTGCTTCGCGCAGGCGCTGGTCCGAGAGCTGTCGACCTCAGGCGAGGTTACACGGCGGGATAAAAGCCCGGGAGAGAACGCGATGTTTGCGCTGCTCCCTGCCGTCGCTAACCGTCCCCTCCGAGGTCAACCTCATGCGCAAGCTCGCTCGCTGTCTTGGCATTGCCGCCATCTCCCTCGCCACATTCGCCTCCAGTGCCGCGTTCGCCGCGGGCCGCAACGACTTCAAGGTTTGCTGGACCATCTACGCGGGCTGGATGCCGTGGGGTGAGGCGAAGACTCAAGGCATTGTCTCCAAGTGGGCCAAGAAATACGGCATCAACATCGATGTCGTGCAGTTGAACGACTACGTCGAGTCTATTAATCAGTACACCGCCGGCAAGTTCGACGGCTGTGCAATGACCAATATGGACGCGCTCACTATTCCCGCGTCGGGCGGTGTCGATTCGACAGCGTTGATCGTCAGTGACTACTCCAACGGCAACGACGGCGTGCTCATGAAGGGCAAAGGCAAACAGATTGCCGATCTGAAGGGACAGCAGATCAATCTCGTGCAGTTCTCCGTGTCGCATTACCTGCTCGCCCGCGCATTGGAAAGCGCGCATATGAGCGAGCGCGACCTCAAGGTAGTGAACACGTCCGACGCCGATATTTCAGGCGCTTTCGCGACGCCTGCCGTCCACAACGCGGTGACGTGGAACCCGATGCTCGCCGACCTGCGAGCACAACCCAACGTGACCGAAGTCTTCGATTCCAGCAAGATTCCTGGCGAAATCATGGACATGATGGTCGTCAACACGAAGACGCTGCAGGCGAATCCCGCACTCGGAAAAGCACTGACCGGGGCCTGGTTCGAAATGGTCGCGTTGATGCACACCAACTCGGCAGAAAGCACCTCGGCTTTGACTGCAATGGCAAAGGCCTCCGGTACCGACCTCGCAAACTTCAGAGGCCAGCTTTCCACAACGGCACTTTTCTATACGCCGAAGGCCGCACTGGATTTCGTCACCAGCCCTGACATGCCGAAGATCATGACGCGCGTCGCAAAGTTCTCCTTCGACCATG
Organism: Paraburkholderia sp. 22098; assembly: GCF_052045935.1. Taxonomy (NCBI): domain Bacteria; kingdom Pseudomonadati; phylum Pseudomonadota; class Betaproteobacteria; order Burkholderiales; family Burkholderiaceae; genus Paraburkholderia; species Paraburkholderia sp. 22098. Next base: position 375,286 of record NZ_JBQEPV010000006.1, read on the forward strand.
GTCTGCTGGGGCAGGACGCCCGCAGTGCGGACGCCGTGGGCATGGCGTTCGATAAAAACGTCGTGGTGGGCAACAAGAACAACGTCAAGCTTCGTTTTGACCCGACCTACGTCGAGATGGCTGCCGCGGGCAAGCTCTGACACGGATATTCCCGGCTTAAAGAGGCGGTCACCATGAGATTGATCAATCGACATCCGAGCCGGATCGGCGGCCTGATGCTACTTCTGCTGCCGTTCGTCGTGCTACTGGTTGTGTACTTCATGGGGTCCGCCGAGCGGCTCAAGCTCAATCCCGATGACAAGCTGCTGCCGGGCGTGGCGCAAATGAGCGATGCGGTGAAAGCAGTCGCATTCACCGAGGACAAGCGCACCGGTGAGTACCTGTTGTGGGCCGACACGCTGTCGAGCCTGAGACGACTCGGAATCGGCCTTCTCGTCAGTGCGTTGATTGCTCTTGTGGTAGCCGTGGCAACGGGCTCGTTTCCGGTGGTGAGTGCAACGCTCTCGCCTTTCGTCACGGTGATCTCGATGGTGCCGCCGCTCGCGGTGCTGCCGATTCTTTTCATTGTGTTTGGACTCGACGAATTGTCGAAGGTGGTTCTCATCGTCGTCGGCATCACGCCAATGATCATTCGGGACTTGCATGCGCGTGCGAGAGAGATTCCAGCGGAGTTGTGGGTCAAGGCTCAGACGCTTGGCGCCACGAGCTGGACGTTGATCTTGCGGCTCGTACTGCCGCAACTTCTGCCGCGGCTGCTTGCGGCGATGCGTCTTTCGCTCGGAGCCGCATGGCTCTTTCTCATCGCGGCTGAGGCGATTGCGTCGACCGATGGTTTGGGTTACCGCATTTTCCTCGTGCGGCGATATCTGTCGATGGACCTGATTCTGCCGTACGTCGCGTGGATTACGCTGCTTGCCTGGCTTACCGACGAACTGCTTCGCCGTATCACGCAGTGGTGCTTCCCCTGGTATGGCGGGGGCGCGCGATGATCGAAGTTCGCAACGTCTGGAAAGAGTATGGCGATCAGGTTGTACTTGAGCGCCTGAATCTGATCGTCAAAGAGGGTGAGTTCTGTTCGATGGTCGGCGCCTCGGGATGCGGCAAATCAACGTTTCTTCGACTTCTGTTGGGACAGGAGCAAGCGACACGCGGCCAGATTCTGCTCGATGGACAACCCTTGCCGGGCGAGCCGGATGCACATCGTGGCGTGGTATTTCAACGCTACTCGGTGTTCGACCATCTCACTGTGCTGCGCAATGTGACGCTTGGACTGGAGCTTTCACAAGCGAAGTTCACGGGGCGGCTCTTCGGCGCTCAACGGCGTCGCGCCCGCGACGAAGCTGTCGCGATGCTCGAACGCGTGGGCCTTGGCGCCGCCGCTGACAAGTATCCGCAGCAGCTCTCCGGCGGTATGCAGCAACGCCTTGCAATCGCTCAGGCGCTGATGATGAAGCCCCGCGTGCTGCTGCTCGACGAGCCGTTTGGCGCGCTCGATCCCGGCATTCGCCGTGACATGCACGAGTTGCTGTCTGACCTGTGGCGCGAATCGAAGCTCACCATCTTTATGGTCACGCATGACCTGAAAGAAGGTTTCACCTTGGGCAGCCGCGTACTTGTCTTCGACAAGGTTCGGGTGGACCCTCAAGCGCCCGGAGCTTACGGGGCACGCATTACCTACAACATTCCGCTCGACCGTAGCCGCGAATCCGTGTCGGCTGTTCACCTGGCCCAGGCGGCGGTGCAAGGCGCGTCGAGTCTCGAAGCAATCTCGGACTGAAGGGAACCGGATATGAATCTGTTACTTGAAGAAACCGTGCCCGGCGGCGGTCATACGTCGCTCATCGTCAAACGCGGACAGTCGCTTCGCGTGACCGACCTGCATGGTGGCGCAAATGTGAGCGTCATGATGGTCAATGCAACCGAGAAGAGCGAGCGGCTCAACCTGCCCGATTCGCTGAAGTGCCAGCACACCGCGAAGCTGACCGCCGGCCACTGCCTGTATTCGGACATGGGCCGCGTACTCGCCGCGATCGTGGCAGACACGTGCGGCTGGCATGACAGCATCGGCGGGGTGTCGAATGCCGACGAAGTCTTCGAGCGATACGGCAGCGGGCGCTACCAAGAATTGCGCAACGCTTTCTATCGCAACGGCACGGACAACCTGCTCGTCGAGATGAGCAAGTGGGGGCTCACCATCTCCGACTTGCTGATGACGCTGAACCTCTTCAGTCGTGTGGACGTTAGCGAAGACGGAACACTCAGCTTCGTGAAGGGCAACTCGAAGGCCGGCGATTACGTCGACCTGTATGCGCCGATGAACACGCTCGTCGTGCTCACTGCGATCCAGCATCCGCTCGACCCAAACCCCGAATATTCGCCGAAGCCTGTGAAGCTCGAATTGAGCGAGGCGGACCCGGGCGTGGCCGAAGTATGTCGCACCGCATGCGATGAGAACGTGCGCGGCTTTATCAACACCGAACGATTCTTTCTCTGAGCGGAGGGCGACTCATGACCAGCACACTTGTTGTCAGTGACAAACGTCCGGAAACTGCGGCTTTCCGTCAGACGGTTGCAGCGGGCGAACCGTGGCTTCACGAGGTGAAGGCAGGGAGCACATTGCGCATCGTCGATCTCGAAGGCAATCAGGCGGTCGACACGCTTTTCTATAGCCTTGCCGACCCTCGCGAGCGATTCGACCCGCAACGCACGCTGCGGCGTCAGAAAAGCCTGTATCTGACGGCCGGTTCGGTTCTGTACTCGAATCGCGGCAACGCGATGTTGACCATCGTTGCCGATACCTGCGGCCGCCACGATACGCTCGGCGGTGCCTGCGCGCAGGAGAGCAACACGGTTCGTTATGCGCTGGAGAAGCGTTACATGCACAGCTGCCGCGACAACTTCCTGCGTGCCTGTGCGCATGACGGACGCCTGTCCAAACAGGACGTCAGTGCGAACGTCAACTTCTTCATGAACGTGCCTGTCACTGCCGAAGGCGGTCTTACGTTTGAAGACGGCATTTCCGCGCCGGGCAAGTATGTCGAGTTGCGCGCGGAGATGGACGTCATCGTGCTGATTTCGAACTGCCCGCAGTTGAACAACCCGTGCAATGCCTACAACCCTACGCCTGCGGAGTTGCTGATATGGGACTGAAGCGCGTTCGCAGTTTGATCTACTTCCTCTTGCTGGTTCGCTCCGGACGCTGCATGACTTGCACTCGCGAACAACTGAATCTGGCAAATCGCTGATGCGACTTCGGCCGTGGACGACCGCGGCTGCAAATTCCCACGGCGGGACGGCCCGCCTTTGAATCCGGGTTCCTCCCATGTTTGAGAAGATCCTCATCGCCAATCGCGGTGCAATCGCTTGCCGCATCCTCAGAACGTTGCGCGAACTCAATGTGACCGGAGTCTCCGTTTTCTCGGAGGCCGACAGGGCGAGCCGTCATGTGAGCGAAGCGCCGATTGCGCACGAATTGGGCGACGGTCCTGCAGCGATGACCTACCTCGACTCGACGAAGATCCTTGAGATTGCTCGCTGCGAAGGGGTGCAGGCTATTCATCCAGGATATGGGTTCCTGTCCGAGAACGCAGCTTTCGGCGAAGCATGTGAAGCAGCGGGTATCGCCTTCATCGGCCCAACGCCCGCACAGTTGCGAGCATTCGGTCTCAAGCATACGGCTCGGGAAATCGCGGGCAAGCAGGGTGTGCCGATGCTGAACGGCACCGGTTTGCTGGAAGACTTGCCGGCAGCACTCGACGCAGCTGAAAGCATTGGCTATCCGGTGATGTTGAAAAGCACGGCCGGCGGTGGCGGTATCGGCATGCGAGTGTGTTGGCATGCGGATGAACTCAGTGCGCATTTCGATGCGGTTAAACGCCTTGGCGAGAACAACTTCAGCGATTCAGGCGTGTTCCTCGAGAAGTACATCGAAAGAGCCAGGCATCTCGAAGTACAGGTTTTCGGCGATGGAAAGGGCGACGCGATTGCGCTCGGTGTCCGCGACTGCTCGGTGCAGCGGCGCAATCAGAAGGTGCTCGAGGAAACCCCAGCGCCCTGCTTGCCGGAAGGGATCGCACAGGCATTGTGTGACGCTGCCGTCAAGCTTGCAAAGGCGGTCGATTATCGCTCTGCCGGTACGGTGGAATTCGTATATGACAGCGCCGCTCAGCAGTTTTACTTTCTGGAAGTGAACACGCGTCTGCAGGTCGAGCATGGTGTGACCGAGCAGGTTTGGGGCGTCGACCTCGTTCGCTGGATGATCGAACTCGCAGCAGGAACGCTTGCGCCGCTGAATGAACTCGCCGCAGGTCTCACACCGCGAGGCCATGCGATTCAGGCGCGACTCTACGCTGAAGACCCGGGCCGCGATTTCATACCGAGTCCGGGCCTGCTCACCGATGTCGCTTTTCCGCAGGCCGACGGAAGTGCGCTGCGTATCGATACGTGGATTGAATCCGGTTGCGAAGTGCCGCCGTACTTCGATCCGATGCTCGCAAAGATCATCGCGTGGTCGCCGACGCGCGAAGAGGCGCGACACGCGCTGAACGATGCGTTGCAGAACACCCGTATCTTTGGCGTCGAAACAAACCGCGACTACTTGCGCCAGATTCTCGACGACGAGCCTTTTGCGTCTGGAGAACCGTGGACTCGCTGCCTGGAAGGCCTGAAGTATCGAGCGAGTACGATTGAAGTGGTGAGTGGCGGCACCCAGACCACGGTGCAGGATTTCCCCGGCCGACAGGGCTTCTGGGCTGTGGGCATACCGCCGTCGGGTCCCATGGACGACCGCGCGATGCGGCTCGGCAATCGCTTGCTCGGCAACGCGCCGGAAGCGGCTGCTCTCGAAATCACAATGAGCGGGCCGACGCTGCGATTCAACACCGACGCGGTTATCGCCATTACTGGTGCAGAGATTCCAGTGCTGCTGGACGACGTAACGCAACCGCTGAATACCAGCGTCTTTGTGCCGGCGGGTTCCGTGCTGGCACTCGGTACGATTCGGGGCGCCGGCGCGCGCGCATATCTGTGTGTGCGCGGCGGCCTCGACGTTGCGCTGTATCTGGGAAGTCGCAGTACGTTCACGCTGGGCCAGTTCGGTGGGCATGGTGGTCGCGCCGTTCGGGCGGGCGACGTGCTGCATCTTTATCCACTGCAGGATACGCAAGCTGGCGCGGCGTTCTCCAATGTGCCGACGCTGGAAAGCGTTCGCACGATACGCGTGATATACGGTCCGCATGGCGCGCCGGAGTACTTCAGTGCCCGCTACATCGAGCAATTCCTCGATACGGAGTGGGAAATACATTTCAATTCGAGTCGCACCGGCGTGCGCCTCATCGGACCGAAGCCGGAGTGGGCGCGTGAAGACGGCGGAGAAGCCGGGCTGCATCCGTCGAATATTCACGACAATCCTTATGCAGTCGGTGCCGTCGATTTCACCGGCGACATGCCCGTGATTCTCGGGCCAGACGGTCCGAGTCTGGGTGGCTTTGTCTGTCCGGTGACGATTATCGAAGCGGACCTTTGGCACATCGGCCAACTCAAGGCAGGCGACAAGGTTCGTTTCGTTCCCGTGGAAATCGAACATGCACGCGAAGCTGCACGCGACCGCATCCGCGAGCTGGAGAGCCTTGCGATTACGCAATGCGCACCAGTCGAAAGACGTTCTTCGCTGACGTCTCCCATTGTTCTCGACTCGGGCGCTGCCGATGAACGGCTCGTGGCACGCTTGTCCGGCGACACACATCTTCTTCTGGAGATTGGGCCGCCGGAACTCGACCTCGTATCGCGTTTTCGTGGGCATGCACTGATGCAGGCACTCGAAGCGAAAGCGCTGCCGGGCGTGACCGATCTCACACCGGGAATACGTTCGCTTCAGATTCATTATCGGCCCGAGGATTTATCTCTTGCGCAACTGCTTGGCATCGTAGGGGAGGCCTGGGAGCAAGTCCTGTTGATGAAGGACCTTCGCGTACCGTCGCGCGTCGTCCACATTCCTCTTTCGTGGGACGACCCCGCGTGCCAACTCGCGATCGAAAAGTACATGACGACGGTGCGCAAAGACGCGCCGTGGTGCCCGAGCAACCTCGAATTCATTCGCCGTATCAACGATCTCGAGTCTATCGACGCAGTCAGGCGCATCGTCTTCGACGCGAACTATCTCGTGATGGGGCTCGGCGATGTGTACCTGGGCGCACCGGTCGCGACGCCGCTCGACCCGCGCCACCGTCTCGTGACGACCAAGTACAACCCGGCGCGCACCTGGACCGCAGAGAACTCGGTGGGCATCGGCGGGGCGTATCTATGCGTCTACGGAATGGAAGGGCCGGGCGGCTATCAATTCGTGGGCCGCACGCTGCAAATGTGGAATCGCTACCGGAAGGTCGCGGACTTCGGCGGGCAGCCCTACCTGCTGCGCTTCTTTGACCAGATCCGCTTCTACGAAGTGTCGTCCGAAGAACTGCTGCGCATTCGCGCTGACTTTCCGCTCGGGCGCTACCCGTTGCGGATCGAGGAGTCGGAGCTCTCTCTGCCGGACTATCAGGCGTTCCTTGCGAGCGAATCGGCCAGCGTCGAAGAGTTCCGGTCCCGGCAACAGGCAGCATTCGAAGCCGAGCGTGAACGCTGGCGAGAAGCGGGCACGTCGGAAGAGGCCATCGAGGCGCCCGTGGCCGAAGACGCTCAACTGGCGCCTCTGGAAGACGGCGAAGTGTCAGTGGACAGCGAGATCGCCGGGAGCCTCTGGCAGGTGAAGGTAAAGCCCGGCGACGTGGTTGCCGCAGACGACATACTGCTTATTATCGAGTCGATGAAAATGGAAATATCGGTGTGTGCACCCTGCGCTGGAACCGTCGGCGAGATTTACGTGGGTCCGGGCTCGCCTGTGCGCGCCGGGCAGCGGATCGCAGTCATTGAACGTCACTGAATACGAGGACACACACATGTCGTCATTTGACCTGCGCATTCCGGTATTGCGGAATGCTTACCGTGCCGGAACGCTTGCGCCTCGTACGCTCGTCAATGAGCTTCTTCGAAAAGCCGCGGAGCTCAATGCAGAGTTCAACCTGTTCATCCATCTTCTGACCGAGGAAGAAGTCGCGCCATACCTCGACTGGCTCGATCGGCAGAACATTGAAAGCCTGCCGCTTTACGGCATTCCATTCGCCATCAAGGACAACATCGACCTCGCCAGTATTGAAACCACGGCTGCGTGCCCCGCTTTTGCGTACACGCCTACTGAGTCGGCTACGCTGGTCGCGCAACTGATTGCACTCGGCGCCATCCCGCTCGGGAAGACCAATCTCGATCAGTTCGCTACGGGTCTTAACGGCACTCGCTCGCCTTATGGAAAGTGCCGCAACAGCGTGCATCCCGACTATCCCTCCGGCGGTTCGAGCGCTGGTTCGTCGTTGGCTGTTGCGCTCGGTGTCGCCAGTTTCGCGCTGGGTACCGACACGGCCGGGTCCGGCCGCGTGCCTGCGGGACTAAACAATCTCGTCGGACTCAAGCCGACCAAAGGTATTCTTTCCACCGCGGGTGTAGTGCCCGCTTGCCGCACTCTCGATTGCGTCACGTTCTTTACTGCAACAGCAGAAGAAGCGAGCGAACTGCTCTCGCTGACAGCGCTCACCGATCCTCGCGACGCATACAGTCGCAAGAACCCGCAGTGGAATTCCGCGCGAGCTTTCGGCGCACCGGCCGCTTTCCGATTTGGCGTTCCATCGCAACTGGAATTCGCGGGATGTACAGAGAGTCCGGCGCTATTCGCCAAAGCTCGCGCGATGCTTGAGGCAGCGGGAGGCGAGGCTGTCGAGATCGACTTTGCGCCGTTCGTTGAAGCCGCAAATCTCCTTTATCAGGGGCCGTGGGTCGCGGAGCGTTACAGCGTGGCAGGCGAATTGATGTCAACGACGCCGGACGCGGTGCTTCCCGTCATTCGTGACGTGCTCGCCAAGGCGCCGGGCGCAACCGCTGTCGAATTGTTCCAGGCGCAATATCGGCTTCAGGCATTGAAGGCTCGTTGCGATGCATTGATCGACACACTCGACTGCGTCCTCACGCCGACCTATCCGCGCCCTGTGACGCTTGCCGAACTGGAGCAGGATCCGATCGGGCCGAACTCACTGCTCGGTTACTACACGAACTTCATGAACCTGTTGGACTACGCGGCTGTGGCCACCCCGACGGCATTCATGAAGAATGGGCTCCCGTGGGGTGTGACCGTTTTCGGGCGCGCGTTTACCGATCAGTACCTGTTGGGCGTTGCGGCCCTGTTGCAACGGACGAGCGGCGTCGAATGCGTCGGTGGAAACACGATAGCGCTGTCGGAGGAACGCAAGGCGACGAACGATCGAATGCTCGTCGCGGTATGCGGCGCGCACATGCAAGGCTTACCGCTGAATAAGGACATGCTTTCTCGCGGTGCGCTTTTGCAGCAGTCTACGCAAACGGCGCCGCGCTATCGGCTCGCGGCGTTACCAGCGTCGCCAGATGGCACCCGGCGTCCTGGGCTATGGAGAGTCGCCGATGGCGGCGTGAAACTCGAGGTCGAAGTCTGGAAGATGCCTGCCTTGGAGTTTGGTTCATTCATCGCGACTGTTCCGTCGCCGCTGGCTCTCGGCAAGATCGAACTGGCAGATGGCTCGTGGGTGACCGGTTTCCTGTGCGAACCGTATGGCGTTCAGGCGGGCACCGACATTTCCGAGTTTGGCGGATGGCGCGCATGGCTTGCCAATGAGCGCGCCGTCGACGCTTGAGCGTCGTACTTTCATTCTTGGCTTAAACGGCGCAATACACGCGCACTAGTGCAGGCGAGCGTATCTCCAGCGGGACACGCTCGCTGCATCGCCTGCATCCGTCACGCGTTGGAACCGCGCACTTAAAGTCCCGCTTCCGCCACGAGTTGCAGCGCGGGCGCGAGCTTCATGCAGACTTCGGGCCGCTCCAGCGCGTAGGCGAGATTCCTCTGCGCGATCTGCACGTGCTCTGTGGCCAGCGCAAGCGCCCGCGTACCCTCACCGCGCTCCATTGCCTGAACCAGGCTGTGATGCTGCTCATGGGCCATGAAAAGCCATTGGCGGCCTTCCTCGATGGCCGATTGCATCGGCAGCATCGCGCTTGCGGCGGCGAACGGCAGCCGGTTGTTCATGTCGATGGCGCGAATAAGCGCTGCATTGCCGGAGCCATCGACCACCAGTTTGTGAAACCGGTTATTCATGTCGGTATAGCCGGCATAGTCGTCGAGGTCGAGTTCCGACTTGGCCAGCAACCTGTCGCCCGCGCGCAGGCATTCGGCGAACGCATTCGACAGTTGGCGGGGTACGCCATGCTCCGCGACGAGGCGGGCGGCCATGCCTTCCAGATGTCCACGCACGGCGATCGCGTCGGCGATTTCCGCTGCGGTGATACGCCGCATCACGTAACCGCCTGCGGGCGACGGCTCGACGAGTCCTTCCTGTTCCAGCGTGGTGAGCGCGAGCCGGACGGGCGTGCGCGACGCCTGCAGCCGTTCGGCAAGGGCCACCTCGCCCAGGCGCTCGCCAGGGGCGAATTCACCCTTGAGTATGAGGTCGCGCAGATGCACCAGCACCCGCTCCTGTTGCGTCTCCATTTCTGTTTCTCCTTTCGCCCCCGAAGGCGTCGTGCCGTCTTGCGCAGTGCCCGGCTTACTTTTGCATTGTAGCTGAGCGTGGGATCAGCGGCGGAGGCGACTGAGACGGGTTGTTCTTCGCTGTATGCAGACAGCGCAAAAACCTCGACCTGGGCTGGAAAGGCTCGCACCAGGGAAAATAACTATACGCAACGAAAATCTACACAAAATCAATAAAGTAAGTGAGATGCGGGCCGTCACGTGCTATGTAAAAAGCAGTCCCGGGCGATCATTGATGTATGCAAGACTTGCGCATATGAATTCAGCATCCTACTCTTTGCATAAATCAAACGAGACGCTGCATGCAACACAAGATCGTTTGTATTCATCCAAGGAGACAGTGTCATGATGAGTTCCGCGCAAAACGACGCGATCACGCGCGTCGGCAAAGGCACGCCGGCAGGCGAACTGTTACGCAATTACTGGCAGCCGGTCGCGCTCGTGGAGGAGCTCCCCGACGTGCGGCCGGTACGCGCCGTGCGGCTGATGGGTCAGGATTTCGTCGTATTCAGGGACGAACAGGGCCGTTACGGAATGCTCGACCGCGATTGCCCGCACCGCGGCGCGGATCTCGCCGCCGGCCGACTCGAAGCAGGGGGCTTGCGCTGCGCTTTTCACGGCTGGCTTTTCGACGTCGACGGCCAGTGTCTGTCCACGCCGGGAGAACCGGTTGGCAGTTCGCTGTGCAAGCGGGTTCGTCAGAGCGCGTATCCGGTGATCGAACACAGCGGCATTCTGTTCGCCTACATCGGCAAAGGTGAGCCACCGGCGTTCCCCCACTTCGACTGTTTCGCGGCGCCGAACGAGTACACATTCGCGTTCAAGGGACTATTCGAATGCAACTGGTTGCAGGCACTCGAAGTAGGCATCGACCCCGCGCACGCATCGTTTCTTCATCGCTTCTTTGAAGACGAAGATGTGAGCGCAAGCTATGGCAAGCAGTTTCGCGGCGCGTCGGCGGACTCGAATATGCCCATTACCAAGGTGCTGCGCGAATATGAGTCACCCGAAATTCTCGTCAGCCCGGCCGACTACGGTCTTCGGCTAATCGCTAAACGTCCGATCGACGACGAGCACACGCATGTGCGTGTGACGAACGTCGTGTTCCCTCAGGCCTTCGTGATTCCGATGAGCGCTGAGATGACCATTACGCAGTGGCACGTTCCCGTCGACGACGAGAACTGCTACTGGTACGCGATCTTCACGAGCTTCGGCGCGCCGACGAACAAGCAGCAGATGCGTGAACAGCGGCTCGAACTGTACGAATTGCCCGACTACATATCGCGCAGGAACAAGCGCAACCAATACGGCTTCAACGTGCACGAGCAATTGACGGAAACGTATACCGGTATGGGCTTCGACATCAACGTGCACGATCAGTGGGCGGTGGAATCGCAAGGACCGATTCAGGATCGCACGCGAGAGCACCTGGGTACGACTGACAAGGGAATCATTGCGTACCGGCGGCTGCTCGTCGACGCAATAGAAAAGACGCAAGCCGGCGAGAAGACGTTGATGGTGATCGATGAAGAGGCGGCGGCACACCTGACAGGGCCCGCGTCGATCGACGGCATTGCTCCCGCTGAGCGTTGGGACGAGTACTGGAAGGAAGCGGACGCCAGCCGCCGCGCTGCCGCGCCCTGGCCCGCGCCCAAGGCCTGAGCCGCTATCCCAACCGGAACGGAGCGCGCGGCTTTCAGGCTGCGCGAAAGAGACATGTCTTTCGTTAAAACCCATGGTCTTTGGACCGACGCGCAGAACGCGGCCTTCGCGCAGCTTCTGGAGCGCCTGAAGGAAAGTGCGGTACAGGTCGTGCGATTCTCGTTTCCCGACCAGCATGGACTGCTGCGCGGCAAGACGCTGGTCGTCGCCGATGCAATCAAGGCCTTCGAATCCGGCGTGACGCTGACGAGCACACTGCTTGCGAAGGATACGTCGCATCGCACCGTGTTTCCGGTGTTCACCGCGGGCGGTGGATTCGGCATGCCCGAGATGCAGGGAGCGTGCGACACGCTGATGATCGCCGATCCGCAGACGTTTCGAATTTTGCCTTGGGCACCGCATACAGGCTGGGTGCTCTGCGATCTGTACTTCCCTAACGGCAGGCCCGTGCCCTTCGGCACGCGGCATCTATTCCGCCGCGCGCTGGAGCGGCTCGCGAACCAGGGGTTCGAACTGGTCAGCGGCCTCGAAGTCGAGTTTCATGTGTTCAAGCTCACGAACCCGAATATGAAGCCCGAGCATTCCGGCCAGCCCGGCTTGCCGCCCGATGTCGAACTGTTGTCGCACGGCTATCAGTACCTGACGGAGTTGCGATACGACGCCGTAGATCACGTCATGGAAATGCTGCGCAATGGAATCCACGAGCTTGAGCTTCCCGTGCGGTCACTCGAAGTCGAGTACGGTCCGAGTCAGTTCGAGTTCACCTTCGCGCCGACGAAGGGGATCAAAAGCGCCGACGACATGATCCTCTTTCGCAGCGCCGTCAAACAGATATGCCAGCGCAACGGCTATCACGCGACTTTCATGTGCCGGCCGCGCATTCCGAACGTGGTGTCGAGCGGATGGCATCTGCACCAGTCGCTCGTGCATATCGACAATGGCAGCAACGCATTCATGCCGTCCGATGCAACTGCTCCGCTTTCGTCTGTGGGGCAAGCGTACCTTGCGGGTCTGCTCGCTCATGCGCAAGCGGCTACTGCTTTATCGACGCCGACAATCAACGGCTACAGGCGGTATCGGCCCTATTCGAATGCGCCCGATCGCGCGAATTGGGGATGTGACAACCGCGGCGTCATGCTGCGCGTGCTGGGCGGTCCGAACGATCCGGCGACACGCGTGGAGAACCGCGTCGGCGAACCTACGGCGAACCCGTATCTGTATTTCGGCTCGCAGGTGCTATCGGGGCTCGACGGATTGCAGCGCAAGCTGGAGTTGGCGCCTTCAGCGGATACACCGTATGAGACTGAAGCGCAATCGCTGCCCCGTTCACTCGGCGACGCGCTCGACGCACTGCGTGCGGACGAATGCCTGCGCGAAGGCTTCGGCGGCGCCTTCATCGACTACTTCTGCAAGCTCAAGGAAGCGGAGATCAACCGCTTCAATCTCGAAGTAACCGACTGGGAACACCGCGAGTACTTCGAAACGTTTTGAGTGCGCCCAATCATCAAGGAGACATGTGATGCCTATCGTCACTTATATTCTGCGCGACGGTAAACGCACTGAAATAGAAGTGCCCGCCGGTACGAGCGTGATGGAGGCCGCGATCCACAACAACGTGCGCGGCATCGAGGCCGAGTGTGGCGGGTGCCTGTCGTGCGCGACATGCCACGTCTATATCGATCCTTCTTCGACGGCCGAGCTTTCGGCGCCCGACGATGCAGAGGAGGAACTGCTCGAAGGCGTAGCGGCCGAACGTCGCCCGGAAAGCCGGCTCAGTTGCCAGCTCGTCGTTGCATCGACGATGAGCGGACTTGTCGTGCGGATTCCCGAAAAGCAGGGATGAGATCATGAAACCCAGGCTTGTGATTGTCGGCGCGTCGTACGCGGGGCTGCAACTCGCGGCATCCGCGAGAGAGTCGGGTCACGACGGCGATATCGTGCTGATCGGCGACGAACCTCACGCGCCATATCAGCGTCCGCCGTTATCAAAAGGTTTTCTGACGGGCAGCTTCGCGGAAGAACGTCTGCCGCTGCGCTCGCCGGCGTTTTACGGCGAAATGCAAATTCAATGGATGCCTTCGACGCGCGCACTACGCATCGACCGCGAACGCAAACAAATCGAGTTGCACGACGGTGCGCGGCTCGCCTACGACCATCTTGCGCTGACCACAGGGGCGCGTGTGCGCAAGCTCGATTGCAAAGGCGCGTCGCACGATGCGGTTCACTACTTGCGCGATCTGCGCGATGCAAGACGCCTCGTTGAGCGCACGCAAACCGCGCGGCGTGCGGTCGTGGTGGGCGGCGGATACATCGGCCTCGAAGCGGCTGCATCGCTGCGTCAGAACGGCCTCGACGTCACGGTCGTGGAGACCGAGGCGCGCGTGCTTGCCCGCGTTGCTTCGCCATCTATCTCCGTCATCATGCAGCGCGCCCACACGAGGCACGGTGTGTCGCTTGCGCTGGGACGGAAAGTAGTCGCTATCCACGATGTTGCGGATGGCGTCGCCGTCGAACTGGACGACGGTGCGCGGTTGTCGTGCGATCTTGTCGTGGTCGGCATCGGCGTGCTACCGAATACAGAGCTCGCTGCGGGCTGCGGATTGGATGTGGCGGGCGGCATCGTCGTGGATGCGTGTGCGCGCACCAGCGACCCGTCGATCGTCGCCGCCGGCGATTGTGCGGCTTTTGTGCCGTACTGGGCGCCGGCGGGCAGCGCCGCCTGCCGCATCGAGTCGGTGCAGAACGCAAACGATATGGCGAGGACAGCAGCGGCATCGGTCCTCGGGCGATCCGAGCCCTATCGCGCGGTGCCCTGGTTTTGGTCGGATCAATACGATCTGAAGCTGCAAATGGCCGGCGTCAATACGGGGTTCACCGATTTCGCGATGCGCGGCTCTATCGACGAAGGCAAGTTTTCGCTGTTTTACTTTCGCGACGACAGGCTCGTTGCTGTGGACAGCATCAACCGGCCGCAAGACCATATGCTCGCACGCAAGCTGCTCTCAACCGGTACGCGGCTAAGCGTAGAAGACGTGAACGATCCCGGGTTCGACCTCAAGGCATTCGCGAACCGCGACGCCGGCGTCGCGCATGGAGCGGCATCATGAGAGCGGGTGAGAGCCATGTCCGCTAACCGCATCGACCTCAATTTGCTGCGCGTGTTCGACGCGGTATTCGAGGACCGCAACCTCGCGCTGGCGGGCAAGCGTCTGAACCTGAGTCAGTCAGCCATCAGCCATGCGCTCGCGCGCATGCGTGAGGTAGTCGGCGACGATCTGTTCGTGCGCACCGCGAGAGGAATGGAGCCGACCGTGCGTGCGTTACGCATGGCAGGCCAGGTGCGCGGCGCGTTACAGCAGATCGTGGCCGCGTTGGGTGTGGATGACTTCGATCCGCAGGTGGCGCAACGCAAGTTTGTCGTGGCTGCCAACGACTACATCACGTCCCTCGTATTGGGGCGGCTGAGTCAACGCCTGTGCGCGGAAGCGCCGCTCGCGGACCTGGTCGTTCGGCCGTCTACGCGGCTCGACCTGGCAGGGCAGATCGACGTCGGTCGGATTGATATTGCAATCGGCATCTTCGCCGACGTACCAGCGCGCTTTCGCTCGATGGCGTTGTGGGAGCAGACAGACGTACTGCTGGTGAACCGCGACCATCCGATTGCCGAGCGGGCGGTTACGCAGCAAGATCTTCTCGCGTATCCACTCGTGGCGATCTCGCAAGGCGGCTCGGAAGAGGGTGCCGTAAGCGGCTTTATTGTCGAACGTGGCCTGGCGCGGCAGTCCGAAATGTTCGATCGCGATGCGCTCAACCGCGCGTTCGCCGACACGCCCGACATGCCGCGCATGCGCATGTCCGTCGCGCACTCGCTTGCGATTCCCGCACTGCTTCGCCATAGCGAGATGCTCGCACTGGTTCCGTCGTCGCTCGCTCGGGAACTCGAACGTTATGGCGAACTGAAGATGCGCGCAACGCCCTATGAGTGCCCCAACGTGACGGTGCGCGCCGTATGGCATGAGCGCAATGACGCCGATCCAGCGCTGCAATGGCTGAGACAACAGCTCGCCGATGTCGCGCGACAGGTTCGTACCGGCTGAAGCCGTTCGTTCAAGATACCTATGCAAACAATTCACTGCTCGTGAGCCGGCGAGCAGTGCTGCGTCAACGTCGCCGAAACCCTGCAAAACGCGGCCTTTTTTAGCATAACGCGCACACATCGCGCGAACGCATCGGCGATGCGCGTTCATATTGATTGCCGTCTCTGCGCGATTTGCCGGGTTGTTGTGGTGTTTTGGCGATCCTAAGCTTGGTCCCCGTCGATACCTGCCATCTCATCAGGTATCGGCACTCTAGCGAACCGCGAGAGCGGATGGCTTTTCAATCAAACCGGCAAGCGTCACAACGAGCGGGCCGCGCCGGCAGTTCAATCTCCGCGAGGACGCAATGGAAGAGACAAGACCAGTCGATGTACAAGTGCTCATCAACGAGCATCCCTTTTCGCCGTTTCAGCGGCTCATCTTTGCAATGTGCTTCCTGATTGTGCTGATGGACGGATTCGATACGGCCGCGATCGGTTTTATCGCACCTTCGCTACTGCAGGAATGGCACATCGGCAAAGCAGCGCTCGCCCCGGTGCTCAGTGCGGCACTGTTCGGTCTCGCGTGCGGCGCGTTGCTTTCGGGTCCGCTCTCAGACAGGTTGGGGCGGCGTGTCGTGTTGACCTCGGCGGTGCTGCTATTCGGCGTATCGTGCTTCGGCTCCGCCTTCGCATTTGACCTGACGCAGCTGACAACACTGCGCTTCATTACGGGCGTCGGACTCGGCGCGGCGATGCCGAATGCCGTCACGCTGATGAGCGAATTCTGTCCGGACAAGCGTCGGGCGACAATCGTCAATCTGATGTTCTGCGGATTTCCATTGGGCGCTGCACTCGGCGGGTTTTTGGCGGCATGGATGATTCCGCATTTCGGCTGGCGCAGCGTACTGCTGTTCGGCGGCGCGGTGCCCTTGCTGTTATGGATGCTTCTTATGCTCAAGTTGCCCGAGTCGATTCGCTATTTGGTCGCGAAACGGCAACCGGCCATCAAGATTCGCAAAGTACTGGTTCAGATCAGCGCGAGTGCGAATGCCGCGGAGTCTTTCATCATGCGCGAAACCGTGGAACACGCGGCGGGCAGCGGCGGCATTCGTATAGCGCTGTCGCGTTCGTTCCTCGTGGGTTCGTTGATGTTATGGCTGTGCTATTTCATGGGCCTCGTGATCTTCTATGGCCTTGTCAACTGGATGCCGGTTTTGCTCAAGGAGGCAGGGCTGAGCCCGCAGCGAGCGGCGCTGGTTTCCGCGCTGTTTCCGCTTGGCGGCGTAGGCACAGTGCTATGCGGGATGCTGATGGACCGCTTCAATCCCAATCGCGTCGTAGCCGCTGCCTATGCGCTCGGCGCGGTCAGTGTGTACGCGATCGGCCAGGCGGTCGGCAATCTCGGGCTGCTGATGTGCGCGGTGTTCGTCGCGGGCGCGTTAGTGAATACGGCGCAGGCGTCGATGCCAGCGCTCGCCGCGGCCTTCTATCCCACAGCGGGGCGCGGGACAGGCGTTGCGTGGATGCTCGGTGTCGGGCGCTTCGGCGGAATTGCCGGTTCGTTTCTTGTCGCGGAGTTGTCCCGACAGCAAGTTGGTCTGGAAAGCATCTTTACGGTGGTCGCCATAGCGGGCGCAGTGTCGTGCGTCGCGTTACTGATCAAGCAGGCAACGAGTTCGAGTACGACCGCAGTGGAATCATCGGAACGTGAATCGCTTGTGCATTGACGGCGGACAGTGAGCGCGCACAAACAGGCGAGCCTCAAGCGAGGCTCGCTTTACTTTATTTCGCGGGCGCGTCGTAGTTGTACGAGATGCGGCCTGCCGGCAGGAAAAAGAGCGCAATCACGGCGCCGCCCTTCGCCTCGGGATAGTGATGACTGCCCGGCGCGGGCGCCGTCCAACCGCCATAACACCAGCCGTTCGGCCCGGCGAGCGCGGCGCCTTCGTCCACTGGCACGACCATATTGAACTCGCCATACGGGTGAGCATGATAGTCGCCGCGGAAACTATTCTCCGGATTGTTTTGCGTGTTACCGGTGCTATCCATCAGCACTGCGGTGATGCTGAAAAAGAAGGTCTTCGCGCACGGCTCGACAAGTCGAGCGCGCCGATATCGGGGGCCCGAGATTTCGACGTCGGCCGCCCAACCCTCTTGCACGCCGATCCTGATCAGCCGCGCAAGGTCCTTATACAAATCGCTATCGACTCCGTACTTCGAGTTCAGCCATTGCTCGACGTCCGTATTCGTCGTCATGTCCCTCACTTCCTCAAGAAAGGGCAGACAGCGCGCGATGAGTTGATCCTTATTGCTGATGGTTGCAGTTTGCGACATTCCAGTTTCTCCTTGAAGTGCATGCCGTATTCACGATGCCATAGGGGAGACGGCTAATGAAGCGAACTTTCTGCAACGCCGGATTGCACGCGATTCATATGAGGCCGGGTGTCTTGAACGTCATGCGTGAGGCGCGGAACGCATCGATTCACATTGTTCAATATTGGATTGAAGACATTTCAGCGCAGAACTGCACTTGGGGCGTCGTTGGCGGATGTTCGTTTTTTCAATTGAGACTTTGTGAGTGCTTAGGACCATTGAGAGAAAACGTAGCTTGCCTGCTTGAATCGGAGAAGGATTTGCCCGACGCATTTTTCCTCTCCATTGCGGACGGCCTCTCGCTTTAGGGGTTTCCCCGTTGTCGTGTTCATCGACCGACCTTAATCTCGCCGCCATGCATTCGTGACGAGCAGCTTCGTCATTCGAACAAACGAGACGCGGTCCAGGAGACTTCATGAAATATGGCAGGGCGGTGATATTGGCGGCGGGACTGTTCAGCGCTTCGGCATTTGCACAAAGCAGCGTGACGCTCTACGGCGTGTTGGATACGGGCGTCGAATACGTGTCCCACGCGAATGCAGCAGGAGGTTATGTCGTGCGCATGCCGGGCATCACCGGGGAATTACCGTCGCGCTGGGGGATGCGTGGTTCTGAAGACCTCGGCAGCGGACTGAAGGCGTCGTTCGTTCTTGAAAGCGGCTTCAACTTGCGTGGCGGCGACTCGGGGCAGGGCGGCCGTCTGTTCGGACGACAGGCGTGGGTGGGACTGGAAGGGCCATGGGGTGCGCTGAGTTTCGGCCGCCAGTACACGATGACGTACTGGGCCATTTCCGATGCGGATATTCTCGGCCCCGACATCTATGGCATCGGCGCACTTGACGCGTATATACCGAACGCGAGAAGTGACAACACCATCGTCTACAAGGGCAAGTTCCATGGCTTAACGGTCGGCGCGTCATGGTCGTTTGGACGCGACAGTACGGGCACGGGCAATTCGCCCGGGCAAGGCACTTGCGCGGGTCAGGTGCCCGGCGATGTCAACCAGTGCCGCCAATGGAGCGCGATGCTCAAGTACGACGGCACCTACTTTGGCGTCGCCACCGCCTACGACGAGCAGCGTGGCGGCACCAATGCGGCCGCCAACTTCTTCGACGGCGTAGCGCCTTTCAAGACATCTTCTAGCGGCGATAAGGACGCGCGTCTTCAGGCAAATGGCTATGTGAATGTTGCGGGTGTAAAGCTCGGAGCCGGATGGTTAGGTCGTCACGTAGAAAGCGATGCGCCCGGCGGCGACGTGCACTCAGATCTCTTCTTTGTTGGGGCGCAGTACTACGTGACCCCCGCATTTGCGCTTGATGGAGAGGCGTATCGCGTGCTCGTCGAGCAGCACAATGCACGTGCAACCATGGCGAGCATGCGGGCGACTTACTTCCTGTCGAAGAGAACAGCGGTATACGGCAACGTGGCTTATCTATGGAACAGCGCGCACGCGCGCTATTCGGTCAGCGCGGGCGGTGGCGGGACGACGCCTGCGCCGGGCGTCGGACAGCTGGGAGCAATCGTGGGTATGCGGCACACGTTCTGATCCGACGCAGTACTTCAACTCTTTCACGGTATCGCGATGTGTTCAGTTGCGATGCCTTTTACGATGCGGATTCGCATCCATCTATGCAGCCGCCACGCGCTTCGTTATCTGCAAGTGGTGTGGGCGGCACTCTATCAATTGGCATTGACCTATGAGAACCGACCGTAACACCAACCCTGACGCGTGTGTGGTTGACTCGGTGATTCGATCACGCCGGGCCGTCAGGGCTTTTAGACCCGATCCAATTGCGCGACACGTCATTGACCAGATTCTCGAAGTGGCAAGCTGCGCGCCGAGCAATTCGAACACCCAGCCCTGGCGGGTCGATGTTCTCGCCGGGCCGGCAAAGGCCGCTTTGAGCAATGTTCTGAAGCAGGCACACGAAGAGAATCGCCATCCTCCGCTCACGCACATGCCCGAGGTCTTGCCGGAAGCGATGAGAAGAAGGCAGGAAGCGTTTGGCGCGGCTTATTACGGTGTACTCGGTGTGCCCAAGCACGATGTGCAACAGCGTGCGCGTGTGACTGCGAGAAACTTCGATTTCTTTGGCGCGCCTGTGGGCCTGATCTTTTCAATCGATTCAGCGCTGACAAAGTTCAGCTGGCTCGATTACGGCATCTTTATACAGACCGTCATGGTGGCAGCACAAGCGGTAGGTCTCGACACGTGTCCGCAGGTTTCGTTTGCGAGATTCCAAAACGTGATTGCGGAACACCTGGCGCTTCCTGCGAACTATGAAGTGGTGTGCGGAATGAGTATGGGATTGTCTGACTGCGACTCCCCTGTCAGCCGTCTGGAAACAGGACGCGAACCCGTTGAGAACTTCGCGCGGTTCCTGGGGTTCGATTCGTAGTGGCTGTTCGTCTCCTGTCGTCGCGCATCCGCCTCGGATGAGGCCGGCGGCCTCTGCGTACTAGAGGCTGCACGCGCGCAAATTGGTTCAGCGGGCCACATGGTCAAACTGGTCACAAGCGATCAATCGTCAACACCGAAATGCATGGCATGCAACTCACCATGAATTGAAAAACAGCCTCGTGTAGCGAGACCACATGCTGGGCCCTGCTTGTTGGCCTGCCAGGCCCGTACACACCGGCTTTGGC
This sequence comes from Paraburkholderia sp. 22098, assembly GCF_052045935.1. Lineage (NCBI taxonomy): Bacteria > Pseudomonadati > Pseudomonadota > Betaproteobacteria > Burkholderiales > Burkholderiaceae > Paraburkholderia > Paraburkholderia sp. 22098. The sequence continues at coordinate 395,691 of NZ_JBQEPV010000006.1, forward strand.
AGAAAACACTGTTTTGTTGGCCGTGTTCCGGGCATCAATCGAATTGAAAGTCGGTCGTCGCAGTCCGATACTTGGCTTGTGGTTTTCCTTTGAAGAAGTACTCGGCGACAGACATACCGGCTGGACCAACGCAGTGAAAGACTCGCAATCCGAACTCCGGGGCAGGCATGTCCCGATTCTCAACATAGCTTGCTGAGCCGCTCATAAGACGCGCGGTTCGATCAGGCAGATATTGGAGCAACGAACATGACGACGATCGCAGGAATCAAGATCCCCGATAGCAAATTGGCGCGTGCGGCCACCGAACTCGTTCGCGACACGGAGTCGGACCTGCTTTTCCACCACTCGACTCGCGTGTTTCTTTTCGGCGCTCTCACCGGTGAGCGCAAGCAATTGAAGTATGACCCGGAGCTTCTGTACGTCGGCGCCATGTTCCACGACATGGGGCTTACCGAACAATTCAGGACGTCACAGAACCGCTTCGAGGTGGACAGCGCGAATGCAGCGCGTAGCTTCCTCGAGCAGCACGGTATTCCCGAAGGAGATGTCGACCTCGTGTGGGACGCGATCGCGTTGCATACTACGCCGGGTATTCCGCCATTCAAGAAGCCTGTGGTTCAACTGGTGACGGCAGGCGTCGAGATGGACGTGCTCGGCTTTGCATTTGACGAATTCACCGAGGAACAGCGCAAGGTGGTGGTCGCTGCTCACCCTCGCGGAAAGAACTTCAAGGAGCAGATCATCAACGCCTTTAACGATGGAATGAAGCACCGTCCGGACTCGACCTTTGGCACTGTCAACGACGACGTGCTTGCGCTGAAGGACGTGGGTTTCCGTCGGAAGAACTTCTGCAGCATCATTCTCGGGAATGCGTGGAACGACTCGAATTACGCGTGCAGTTGCAATGATCCGGCACATAAGCACGGTTGAACACGCATGCATGACTAACGCGTAGCGGAAGCTTCAAAGCCAAAGAGCCGGCGAGGCGTGTCCCACAACACTCGTCGGCGCTCGTCGGCATCTGGAATCAGACGCTCGACGAGCGTGAGCAGCGGAGCGTAGTCAATCCGCACCGGCGAGCGCAGAAACGGCCAGTCGGAACCCCACACACAACGATCCGGCCCAAACGTGCTGAGAAGCTGCGTCGCGAAGGTCTGCGCGTCTTCATATGGATAGTCGATCTGCGTAAATTTTTGCAACCCGGAAATTTTGACGACGATGCGATCCGTGTCGGCCAGACGGAGAAGCGTCTGGAAGCCCCGCTGTTTCATGCCGGCCGCCATGTCCGGCCGACCGCAGTGGTCGATCAGTATTCGCGTCGCCGTACGTTCGATTAGCGGCTCGAGTGCGACCAACTGATCGCCCGTTACCTGGATCTGCGCAAACATATCGAGGTCGGCCAGGATATTGAAGAGCGCGTCGGCATCACGCATGGCATCGACGCCCAGCATCGCCGGATTAAAGGCCGCGCCAACCACGCCCGCGCGTTTCATCTCGATCATGTCTTCGCGGCTCGCATTGTGGTCCACCACGGCGATGCCTTTGAAGCGGGTGCCATAACTGGCGAGCGCATCCAGCATGCAGCGATTGTCGGTGCCGTAGCCACTGGTCGGTCCGACGAGCAACGCGTGTTGCACACCGCATGCGTCCATCACATGGGCAAACTGCGCAGCGGTGCCGATTTCCTGCATCGACGGCCTGTACGCGGTGTCGGCGCGATAGGGAAAGCGAGCGGGATCGAAAATATGGTTGTGACAGTCGATCTTTTTTTCGTCGAAGATAGTCATTGACGAGACGCTCCGCGAGATTCGCGTCGAAGGCGCGCGGCATCGAGCATGGTGCGTGTGCTTCGATACGCGAGTTTGATGCGATCTCTCGCAGGCAGCGACGGCAACGGCATTTCCACACTAAAAGCGGTATCGGCAGGCAGCGCGTCCAGCAATTCGCTTAGCGGCAGCGCCCCTTCGCCTGGCGGCAAGCGGCCCGTGCGCGCTTCGAGAATCGTCGCGTCGTCTCCTATGGGATCGTTCGGCGAGGCGTCGCACAGTTGCACCGCGCGCACCATGCCGGCGGGCAATGCGCGGACGTCGTCCGGATTGCCGCCCGAGCGCGTGAGATGCAATGCGTCGACGAGAACAGCGAGGTTTGCGCTTCCCACGCTCTCCACGATCGACCGCGCCTGCTGCAAGGTGGCGACGTGGCGCCAGCGCATGAATTCGAGATCGACACGCAAGCCATATCGCGCCGCGAGTTCGCAAAGAGCCGCCAGGTTGGCGGCGAGCCTCGACGCGTTGGGGTCGTCGCCCGAAACCGTCACGCACCGGGCACCCAGGTCGGCCGCCGCATCGAACATGGGCGCATACGAGGCCACGTCGATATCGGGCAGCATTGGAATGAACTCGACGTCATGCACCGCCATGCCTTCTTCGACAAGTACACGCCGCAGAGCGAGGTGTGCCTGGCTGCCGACAGCCGAGGCATAGGCAATCGCACCTGGTGAAGTCGGATTGAACCTGAGCCCAACTGCGTCGAACCCGGCGCGAGCGGCTTCGACCACCCATTCCGTAGGCGCAAGTTCAAGTGCGGTGAGATGCGCGACTGCAAGCTTCGGTGCTGCAATGATAGTGTTCAATACGTGGCCCTCCCACCTGTCAGATCGAAGGTAAAGCCGCTCGTAAAACTGCATTCGGGGCTGGCGATCCAGCTTACCATCGCACCGACCTCGTCGATCTGCAGGAAACGGCCCATTGGAATCTTGGCCTTGCTCGCCTCGATATGAGCGTTGGACATCTCGCTCAATAGCTCGGTTTCGACCATTGCGGGCGCGACACAGTTGATGAGCACATTGTCCTTTGCCAGTTCTTTGGCGGCCGCCTTGGTGAACGCTATGACACCTGCTTTCGCCGCCGAGTAGCCTGAGATGAACTGGACGCCTTCTTTGCCGGCAATCGATGCCACATTGACAATGCGGCCGCCGCCGCGCGCGCGCATGTGCGGAATCGCGACCCGGCAGCAATAGAACACGCTGTTCAGGTCCACTGCTATCACGCGCTGCCAGGCGTCCACTGGATACTCCCAACACGGCGCTACCGGCCCATTGATCCCTGCGTTATTGACGAGGATATCCACCTGCCCAAGCGTACCGAGCGTGACCGCGAAAGCCTGTTCGACCGAACTGATGGAGGCGACGTCCACTTGTTGAATGTGATCAGGCTCAAACTGCAGCCGTTGCGCGCCGCAGTCGCTCACATCGAGGTCCCACACCGCCACGCGTGCGCCGTCCGCTTTCAGTTTTTGCGCGATGCCGAGCCCGATGCCGCGCGCGGCGCCTGTGACGATGGCGACTTTCCCGTCGAGAGAGCGAGTCATATGGGGTTCTTTCCTTTGCTGAAAAATGTTGTTCACAACTCGATACGTTTGATATCGCCAACCACGAAGATGTACGAAAGCGCCCCGGCTAGCGTGACGGCTGAGATGAAGCCCAACGCATAAACGAACGAACCTGTTGCGTTGACAATCAGTCCGATTACGAGCGGCGTGACGATGCCCGCCGCATTCGCGAAGAGATTGAAAATGCCGCCGCTCAAACCAAGCAATCCCTTTGGCGCAATGTCGGAGACGATCATCCAGGCGAGTGCGGACATGCCCTGTGCAAAGTAGGCGACGCAAAGAATCGCAATAACCGTTGCCGTCGATTCCACGTAGTTCGCGAGGACTATGCTCGATGCGGCGAGCAGACCGGCGATAACGGGCAGCTTGCGCGACCAGTTGAGGGAAATACCCCGCCGCAACATGGAGTCGGAGATCCAGCCGCCTGCAAGTGTGCCCACCGATGCGGCGATGAACGGAAGCACAGCAATCAGCCCGACCTTCAACCACGGCATATGGCGCTCTGTCACCAGGTAAGTCGGGAACCATGTGAGAAAGAACACGTTGGTCGAGTTGCAAGCGAACTGGCCCACACAGATGCCGAGCATGCTTCGCCGTTTGAGGAGCGCACCAATGTCGGCCCAGCGGAAATGAGTAGCTTTCTGGCTACCGTCTACGACGCCGCCTCCGTTCGCGATGTAGTCCAGCTCGGCCCGATTTGCGCTTTTCGATTGATGCGGCTCGTGAAAACGCATCAGCCAGATGCCGCCGAACAGCACTCCGACCGTTCCGACAATGCCGAAGAGCGCACGCCATCCATATTGCTGTTCGAGCCAGAACAGCAAAGGACTCAGGAAGGCCAGCCCGACGTATTCCGCGAATGTATAAATGCCGGTTGCGCGGGCCCGCTCGCTTTGCGGGAACCAGATAGCGACTACCCGGCTGTTAGTCGGAAAGCACGGCGCTTCAGCAACGCCGATCAGTAGACGCATGATCAGCAGCGAAATGAAGCCGGTCGCCAACCCCTGCAATCCCGTGAAGAGAGACCAGAGCGTGAGCGCGAAAAAATAGGTCCACCGTGTGCCGACGCGGTCCAGCATCACGCCGCCGGGAATCTGTGATGCCGTGTATGTCCAGGAGAACGCCGAAAAGATCACGCCCATTAGCGCCGGATTAAGGCCGAGTTCGTGACTCATGCTCGGCGCGGCAATTCCGGCGACGCTACGGTCCAGATAGTTGATCATTGTGCCGATCGCGAGCAGCGCAAGTATCTGGAAGCGGGCTCGGGTTCTCCGCGTCGCGGTGGCAACGTTGATCGTCGCGTCTGCGGACTGGGTTGCGTGATTCATCGTGTCTCCATCCTGTTCTCTTTGGTGCGCTCCTCGCGGCGCCCGTTTCCGCTGCGTGCGGCTTGCAGACTGCGGGCGTTACGCGTGTCGCGCAATGCCGGGAGTCAGGCTCCCGTTGAACAGATACTAGGGATTTACCGCAGGCCTGTCGTATGCCGAGTTTCAGCTACCCTATAACTTTTTGTTAATAGGCCGGCTACGCGGCACGGAGAACGCATGCGGTTCAAGCTCAGGCAGATGGAGGTATTTCGTGCGGTCATGCTGACGGGGTCGATCAACGCCGCAGCAAAAATGCTCTACGTGTCGCAGCCTGCTGTGAGTAAGCTCATCTCTCACACGGAGACGAACCTCGGCCTGCGGCTTTTCGAGCGGGCGAAAGGCCGGCTGATACCCACTGCGGAGGCGCAGGCGCTATTCAGGGAAGTCGAGCAGGTCTATCAGGCGGCACTGTCAGTCGACGAATTCGCGCGGGCGCTGTCGCTCGGGCCCGCTAGTTTGTTGCGGGTGTCCTGCAGCCCGTCGTTGGCGACGTCGATCGTTGCGCCCGCGATCGTCGAATTGAAACGGCAATTGCCAGGCTTGAGCGTGGACTGGCATACCACGCTCATGGCGGACATGCCGCTCGAGGTGCTGAGTAAGGCCGTGGATGTGGCGGTGACATCGATGCCGATCGAACATGAACACCTCGACGTCGTGCCGTTCATGCGTGGCAGGATGGTCTGCGTCGTGCCGCCTCGTCATCGTCTGGCCGAAGCGGAGCCCATTGCGCTCGCCGATCTCGTTGGTGAGCCGATGATTCTCTTCAGGCGCGATATTCCGTTCGGCACGATGATCGCGCGCGCATGCCAGCAGGCCAATGTAGAACTGCAATCCGTCGTAGATGTGACGCGCGCAGACCAGGCGCTGGCGCTGGTGAAGGGCGGTCTGGGATTAGCCATTGTCGACGAGTTTGCCGCAGACGATCACGGCCTCGTCATACGTCCGTTGATCGAGGAGCTGGAGCTCGTTGCAACCTTTGTCTATTCGAAGTTCTCCCCTCCGTCACGCAACACGACGCTGCTAATGCACGCGGTCTATAAGCAGGCGCAACGCCTTAGCCGTCATATTGCCGGTGTGCCGCTGCCGGCGTAGTCAAATGTTCGGCTTTGGCTGGGGAGATCTCGCATTCGCTGGGGTGCGCTCACACGCGCGATTGACGAAACGGTAGTTCAGATGGAGCTCCGGTCTTTCGGCAACGTCACTAGAAAGAGACGCGGAGAACTGAAGTCCGCGCGAAGCGAACCTCAGTTCTTTTGAAACGAGCCAATCAGCAGCCGGAGAACTTGCCGGGCTGCTGCGGCCCATAAACGGCTTACTGCTTCGTCACCTGGCCGTAGGCGATCACCGAGTTATCGGCTGCCTTGATCAGATAGACGATCGAACGTTGATACAGCGTTGTGCTGCCGGTAACGGGCAGGAACGTGATAGCGGCGTTACCGGAGTAAGTCGTTCCGGAAGCCAGCAAGCAGGTACTCGTGGTGCCGCTCACCGTCATCGTGTAGAGGTTCTTGTTCGAACCCGGCGTCGTCAATGTCAGCGTCCCAGTGACGGCGCAGCCGGAGAGGTTGCCGGTGAAGCCGCCGGCGGCGTCGATGGTCAGCGTCGTCCCACTTTGCGCCCACGTTCCCGTTACGCTCGATTGCGTGACGGCAAGCGCGTTCGCCGGATCGTAGTTCAATGCCAGGTTCACCGTTTGGCCGTTGGCGACATAGCTGCCGTTCAAGGTTTGCTTCGCGCTGTACGTTCCGCTTCCCGACGAGGCCGTATAGCGGAAGCCACCTGTGCTCTCGAAACCGCTCGTCAATGTCCAGTTCGGCTCCGCGGGTGCCGCGATGCCGAAGAAGGTCGATGTGACGACCGTGAAGATGCCGCTCAGGTAGGAGATGTTGTTCGCCGGGTCCACCATGGCGGTCGTCCGCGAGGACGAGGAAGTCGTCCAGATGCCCTCGAAGCCATTGCCCGTGGCGGCAGTCGAGCCGGCCTGCGGGGACGTCAGGCTGGGCAGGGACTCGCCCGCGACGACGGGCGCCGACGAGGGCGCCGGTGCGCTGGCACTCGTGGCCGGCGCAGCGGTTTGAGCAGGCGGCGAACTGTCGCCTCCGCCACCGCCGCATGCAGCGAGCGTAAATGAACCGAACGCGGCAATGACTAAAGGTAGTTTTTCTTTCATTTTCATTATGATATTTAGCGTGCGGACCGTAGTTTCCGCAAAATGATTGTTGAACTCTCGATATGCCCGCGCAGAATCGCGCACCGATTTAAACGGCAGCAAAAGGGAAATCTTTAGTATTTTTTGAAGAAGCGTCTTTCAACTTCGAATGCTTTATTTGCAGTGGTCTGTATGTGCGCGCTTTGAATGCAATGCGCATAAAACGAACGCCAGACGTCTCGCTGTTCGGAAGAGAAGCGACTCGTGCCGTGCGCCAATTGAGTTTGTTTTCCGACGGAGATGAATACCTCGACTTCAGGCATTCATTCGTCATTCAGGGGGCACAATAGTCCGCGCAAGCTTCGCAAAGCTATTGGGCGCCGGGACGCATATCGCTAATGCGATGCTCCCGGAGCCGCCAGTTTCTTGACGTCGGAGTGCCAGTGCAGGCGGGGTAGCGATCTGATCGACCGCTTGAAGGAAGAGTTGCTTGCGCTGAAACGAATATTAGATGCAGCCGTCATGCTAACGGCTAAAGAGTTCGTCTGAACTCTATTTGCGAGACGCAGGCATTCGCGGCCAGTGTCGCCGCGCTAAATGTGCGTCAACCGCGTGTATCGACCCACTCGTGCGCCCAACGCGCGGAGTGCTGCAATGCCTGCTCTTCGTCGGTGAAGTAGTCGAGCGAATAGAACTGGTAAAGCCCTTCAGCGCGTGCGCTGTCGGCGCGCTCGAGCAAAAGGTTGGACGAGAATGTACCGTCGGGCAAGCGATGCGCCGATGGTTTGATGGCATAGCCGTTGTAAAGGTGAATTTGTTGGTTTTGCATTTTATATTTTAATAATGTGCGAGTGCGCCTGCCGTGCGAACTTCTATTGAGTCGCGCGGACGAGTCGATTCAAAGCCATTGCGAGCCGAATCAGAACGCAGTCGGGAAGCTGAAGAGGGCGTTCAAGCCGAGGGGAGAATGAGGAGCAACGAGGCGATTGGCGCTTGAGCGAGCTGCCTGATACATGCAACTCAAAGCGATTCGCGCCAACTGTGGGAGACAAAGCTCCGCGAGGATGTCGCTGCAGCCCGATGTCCGTTGCCGGACACCGGGCCCTTCAAACTAGCTTACAGCGGCGTGATGTTGGCCGCTTGCAGACCCTTCGGGCCTTGCTTCGTTTCGAAGCTCACCTTCTGATTTTCAGCGAGCGTCTTGAAGCCGTTGCCGCTGATTTCGGAGAAGTGCGCGAACAGGTCGTCGCCGCCCTTGTCCGGGGTGATGAAGCCAAAGCCTTTGCTGTCGTTGAACCACTTAACGGTACCGGTATCCATGAAGAATCCTTGAGGAAATAAAATTGAAAATGTGCCCTGTGAAGGAGCGTTAGAAGCGTCAAGGAGGGAGAGGACAACGAATACCGCTGAGAGAGCGAGACATTGATGAACAGCAATCGAACTTCTTGAACTTCGGGTGCCACAGTAACCGCTCCGGCACAGCAGCGTCAACAGTTAACTTGTAACTGTTCTGTTGGGCGGCTCCATTAAGCGCGGCGAAGGCGCCGCAATGCGGCCCCGCTAGCGGCTTGCCCTTGTCTTCATCCTGTCGCCGCGACCATCGGTACGCGGCTGACGCGAGGATAATTTAGATGCCGACCTTGTGCGCGGTCACAATCAGACGCAAGCCAAGCGCGGCCACTGCGCTTGCGGCGACACGATCGATCCACGCCTTCCATTGCAGATAGATCTCGCGCGGACGCCTGCTCGAAAAGCACAGCGCGACGACTGTGTACCAGCCTGCTTCGATGGCGAAGATCGCGGGCGGTAATGCGAAGTAGCACCATAGCGGCGGATGTTGCGGCAACAGCGCCGCGAAGATACTGCCGTAATAGACTGCCGTCTTCGGATTGCTCAGTTGGGTACTAAGGCCGATCCAGAAAGATTTGCGCGGATTCGTGGTAACGGTTTGCGTGGCGTCGAACGCGAGCGGTTTAGCGGCGCCGCGCCAGATCTTCGAGGCCAGATAGATCAGATAAAGCCCGCCGGCTACTTTGAGCCCGATGTAAAGCCATTCGACGGTAGCGAGCAACGTATATAAGCCGAGCAGCGCAATGCCGCTAAAGAAGACCCCGCCAATGCCCATGCCGAGTGCCGTCGCAAGACCGTCGCCGCGAGACAGACCGATCGCATTGCGCGCGACGATGACAAAGCTCGGTCCCGGACTCATTGCGCCTAATAACAGCGCGGCGAGAATGGTGAGAATAGCGGTCGATGCTGGCATGGCAGTGTCTCCGTCGGTTGCATATGAATAGCGCGTGTTGTCCAAACATAGCATGAGAGCGCGGCTCTCATCTAACAAGCAGTACAAGCAGTGTAAAGACATACGCATTCGCTGCAAGCAACATTATGCGAATGCTAGAATCGGCTTCGATATGTTAAAGCTGCCTTAGAACACTGAGGCAGGCGGACGCAATTCCTGCTATCGCGACGAATTCCGCTTCATACAGGCGCCTTTGATCGTGCAAGCGATCTTCCATGATATCTACGAGTTGTTGTTGACTGTGCGCCAATTCCGTTCTCCGAATAACCGGCGCACGCGGCACAGAACCTGAAGTTGCATGCCATACCGCCCACAAACTCCCACATTTGCTTTTGGTTCTTCTGCCTGGCTCTGTTATATCGCGATATTTGGCCTCTTGTGGCTGAGCATCGGCTGGACATTCGGCGCGACTCACGAGTCTCCACGGCACTCTTCGCTTGGCTATGCGCGTGACGTGAAAAAAGTCACGACTGGCGAGACGCGGCGGCGCGTCACACGCAGGCGCAAGCATGTCACCGACGACGAGCGTTCACAGCACGCGAGCAAGCTCACGCCCAAGTCGCGCCGTCAGGCATCGCGCACCGCACGCGAGCCGCGCGCTTCCAGACACCCTGCCAAACTGGCGGCGCATCGCAACCGGCGGCCTGCGTCGGCCGAAAGCGTAATCGCTAATGCAACGCTTTCGGCTCGTACGAAGCATGCGGGCCTTCGTCTTTCGCCTCGCTGCGGATATACGCCCAGGTCGCGCGCGTTGCTACGGTCGCGTTCAGTCTTCGTTGTCGATGAAAGAACGCACACGATGCTCGCAGAAAAGCAGGCCGATCGCGTCATGCCAATTGCTTCGATATCCAAACTAATGACGGCCGTCGTGTCGCTCGATACAAGGCGCTCACTGAATGAGCCGCTCAACGTTACTGTTCAGGATCAGGACTTCGACAAGTTCACCGGCTCACGGCTTACTGTCGGTTCGGTGCTGCCGCGGGGTGACATGCTGCATATCGCGCTGATGTCGTCGGAGAATCGCGCTGCCGCCGCGTTGAGCCGCGATTACGCCGGTGGCCGGCCGAGCTTTGTCGCCGCGATGAATGCAAAGGCGCGCGCACTCGGCATGCGGCACACGCGGTTTGTGAATGGCACGGGGCTGTCACCGCAAAACGTATCGACGGCGCGAGATCTTGCTCGCCTCGTGGCTGCCGCTAGCCGCTATCCGCTGATCCGCGCTTATTCGACCGACCTGGACCAGTTAGTGTTTCCCGGCGGACCGCGCACGCGGCTGAGTTATCACAACTCGAATGCGCTCGTGCGGGGCGGCGACCGGTCGATCGTATTGCAGAAAACAGGGTTCATTAACGAAGCGGGGCACTGCGTCGTCGTGCGAATGATCGTGCATGGCAGGCCGATCGACATTGTCGTGCTGGGTGCGCCAGGCCCGCGCGATCATATCGCGGACGTGATCACGATTCGCCGCTGGCTGCGTTGCTCATTGCACTGACTAATGACTCATGCCCGCGCTTTTCTGCAGGCGCAAAAAAAGCCCGCGCAAGGCGGGCTCAACTACTCGGAGTTTCGCGATCCAGTCGCTAGACGGATCACTTTCAGTCTAGGTGAAAGCTTTACGAAAGTGTAGGGGAATCGCGTTACAGGTCGAAAAAAACCGTTTCCTTGTCGCCTTGCATATAGATGTCGAAGCGATACACGTTGGCGGTGTTCGGCTCGCGGCGCGCGATCAGGGTTTCACGCCGGTCGGCCGGAACTGCCGTCAGCACGGGGTCGCGCTCGTTGGCTTGCGCTTCGTCCTCGAAATAAATGCGCGTGAACGTGTGAAGCAGCATGCCGCGCATCGTCACGATGACGTTTAAATGGGGCGCCTCGTCAGGGCTCACGCGGCCCGGTTTCACCGTCTCGACGACAAAGCGCTTTTGCGGGTCCGTGCCCGTGCCGACGCGTGCAAAGCCGCGAAAGCCCGTCTTGAGAATTTCCTCGCGCAATTCGGGGTAGTGGCCATCGGCGTCGACCTGGGACACTTCGAGCATGGCGTCGCCGATCACTTTGCCGTCACCGTCGAACACCTGTCCCACGATCGTGATGTGCTCGCCCACCGCTTCGCGGTCGGCCACCACTGGCGTGAACAGGCTCTTGAAGTCGAAATCGTATTGCTGCGGGCACAGGCCGTACGCGAAATACGGTCCAACCGTCTGCGAGGGCGTTTGCTTGAGAGTGGTCATGGCTTAGCGCTCCATCGGAGTTTCGTTACGGCCGCGCAGCACGATGTCGAAGTCGTAGCCGAGCGCGTAGGCCTCTTGCGTGGTATCGAGCGAAAATTTCGCAATCAGTCGATCACGGGCCTGCTCAGGCGTGCCCTGGAAAATCGGATCGAACGCCAGCAACGGGTCACCGGGAAAATACATCTGCGTGACGAGGCGCGAGCCGAAATGCTCGCCGAACAGCGAGAAGTGAATGTGATTCGGGCGCCACGCGTTCGGATGATTGCCCCACGGATATGCGCCCGGCTTGATCGTCAGAAAGCGATAGCGGCCTTCGTTGTCCGTGATGCAGCGGCCTGCGCCCAGGAAGTTCGGATCGAGCGGCGCGTCGTGCTGATCCATTTTATGCACGTAGCGGCCAGCCGCATTCGCCTGCCAGATTTCCACGAGCGTGTTGCGCACCGGGCGTCCGCCCTCGTCCAGCACACGCCCCGTCACGATGATGCGTTCGCCAAGCGGTTCGCCGTTACGGACCGCGTTGCGCGTGAGATCGCTGTCGAGCGCGCCGAGGTCTTCGGTGCCGTAGACGGGCACGCGCTGATCGCGCAGCTTTTCCTTCAGCGGAATCAGCGGGCGTGTCGGGCCGCGTTTAACCGAGGAACCGTAGCCGGGATAGATGTATTCGGGATGCGACGCGAAATCGCGCGCGCTGAGAAAGGAATCGTCCATCAGTGTCTCCTTCGGGATTTGTGGGATAGCGCTTATCAACGGACTTTATCCAAACTGGACGGTTATGAAAAATGACGTTTTGGCGCTTTTCGTATAACCTTCCGTTATGCAACGCAGTCTCGCGGACAGCCGCGTCAAATTCCGTCATCTACAGTGCTTTCTGGCCGTAGCCCAATTCGGCAGCGTCCAGCGGGCCGCTGACAGCCTTTCGATTACGCAGCCGGCCGTCTCCAAGACGGTCGCGGAGCTCGAAACCATTCTGGGCGTAAAACTCTTTGAGCGTGGCCGTCACGGGGCGGTGCCCACGCGGGAGGGGCAACTCTTCATGCCCCATGCAAGCGCGTGCGTCAGTGCGTTGCGGCAGGGCGTCGATCTGCTCGCGCGCGCGGAAGGCGCGGCCGCGGCCACGCTCGAAGTCGGGATTCTGCCGACTGTCGCGGCGGCGTTGATACCGCCCGTGCTCAAGCGTTTCGCGTCTCTCTGGCCGCGTGTGATCGTGCGCCTTGCAACCGGCGCAAATCCCGAATTGCTCGAGCGCCTGAAAGCGGGCACGATCGAATTTGCCATCGGGCGACTAGCCGATCCCGAACGAATGGTGGGGCTGAGCTTCGAGCAGTTGTTCACCGAACCGCTGATTGCAGTCGTGCGCGCGAGGCATCCGCTCGATGCAGCGCCCGGTTTACCCTCGGCCGCATTGCAGGATTTCACAGTCGTGTTGCCGCCGTTCGGAACGCTGATCCGGCAGTCGGCGGAAAGTTTGTTGAGCGCCTGGGGTGTGCCGCCGCTGTCGGCGTTCGTGGAAGTGCTGTCGGTCTCGACCGGCCGTGCGCTGACGCTCGAGAACGACGCCGTGTGGTTTGTGCCGCTCAGCGCCGTGGAGTACGAACTGGCGCACGGCATGCTTGTGCGTCTTCCGTTGCCGTTCGCGGGCACCGGCGAGCCGGTTGGCTTGATCCGGCGCTCGGACACGCAGCCGTCAGCAGTGGGAAGGGCTTTTATCGACGCTGTGCGAGAAGTTGCTCAGTTGCGAATGGCGGCGAGCGCAAGCAGGCCTGCGGGCAACGCTAACCGCAAGCGTGCGCGCCGCACAACGTCGACAACTTGATGTACAAAGCGCAGCGAACGGTGCTACGCGGTGAGTTGCGCGCGCGGACCGGCTGCGGCTCTGTGAACCAGTCAGTACAAAATGAAGTTGCGAACGCCACGCTAGCCGGTGTACAAACACGTTGCAAAAGCCGTCGCCGACCGCGCGATGCAGCGCCGCGCTGCGAGTCGAGACGGGTTGCAAAGACATTGGAAACACGGAAACAGCGTCGTAAGACAGTACAAGGAGATTGCCATGCCTAGCGACTTGCCCACTCCAGACGCCGCGCTTCGCGCCGTGTCGGCGCCTGAGCACAATCCGCTCGGCACGGCCGGGCTGGAATTCGTGGAGTTTGCCTCGCGCGATCCGCAGGCGCTGGGCGAGACTTTCACCAAGCTCGGCTTCAAGGCAATCGCACGCCACATCAGCAAGGACGTCACCCTGTTCCGGCAGGGCGAAATGAATTTTCTGATCAACGCGGAGCCCGATTCGTTTGCTGCGCGCTATGCCGAAGAGTACGGCGCGGGCATTTGCGCGATCGGCATTCGCGTGGCCGACGCGCAACGCGCTTTCGACCGCGCGATCGAACTCGGCGCGTGGGCTTTCGAAGGCGAGAGAATTGGCGCCGGCGAGTTGCTGATCCCGGCGATTCAAGGCATTGGCGATTCGCATATCTACTTTGTCGACCGTTGGCGCGGACGCGGCGGGCAACGCGGAGGCCTTGGCGATATCTCGATCTTCGACATCGACTTCCGTCCGATCCAGATCGACACTGCGCATGCCGACCTCAGCCATGCAGGCACGGGTCTCGTGGCCGTGGATCATCTGACGCAAACGGTCGGCGAGGGTCGCATGCAGGAATGGTTCGACTTTTACCGCGACCTGCTCAACTTCCGCGAGATCCATGAGCTGCACGCGAACTGGCATGTGTCGGCCGAATCGCGCGTGATGGTGTCGCCGTGCGGTGCGATCCGCATCCCGCTGTACGAAGAGGGCACGCGCCGGACCGACCTGATGCACGAGTATTTGCCGGATCATCCGGGCGAGGGCGTGCAGCACCTGGCGCTTGCTACGGACGATATTTTCGCGTGCGTCGAGCAGTTGCTTGCAAACGGCGTGGAATTCGTCGAGCCGCCTCCGCGCTATTACGAGCAGCTGGACGCGCGCTTGCCAGGACACGGTCTCGACGTCGAGCGGCTAAAGCGCACGCACGTTCTGGTGGATGGCGAGATCGGCACGGACGGTGTGCCGCTGCTGTTTTTTCAGACCTTCGTGCGTCGCGGTGCGGGCGAGATTTTCTTCGAGATCGTGCAACGCCAGGGACATCATGGATTCGGTGAAGGTAACCTCAGCGCGCTCGCGCGGGCGCGCGAGCAAGCCGGCGCCTGAGGTCAGATTTCGCGCTGCTTTTTCGGCGACTCATTGACGGCCGGTGCTTGCGGAATGTCGGCGCTGGTCGCCATCCATAATACTTCGGCATCCTCTTCACTTGTCGAGACCGCGGCGTGGCCGGTGCGGCTGTCGAAGTACAGGCTGTCGCCGGCGTTCAGATGTGTCGGGGCGTACAACTCCGAGTGAAGGCACACGCTGCCGCTGATCACGTACAAAAACTCTTCGCCTTCATGACGGCCCCAGTCGTCGAACGCGTCCAGCGTGTGCGCCGAGATGCGGATTCGGAACGGCAGCATTGCTTTGTGCGCGAGGTCGGTCGCAAGCAACTCCATCTGATAGCCGCGATACGCGTGACGTTGCCCTTCGCCTTTGCGCGTTAGCGCGCGACGTCCGCTTGCGCTCACTTTGGGCATCGATCCGAACAACTCGCCGATTTCGATCTTCAACCCGAGGACGATCTTTTGCAGGACGTCGAAAGTGGGGGACATGAGGCCGTTTTCCACTTTCGATAGGGTCGAGCGAGAAACGCCGCAAAGGCGGCTCGCCGTTTCGAGCGTCAAATCCTGCGACTGGCGGGCAGCGCGGACGCGACGGCCAAGATCGGTCGTCGAGGGTTCAGCGGGCTTGGTGATCTGGGTGTCCATGAGGTCTGCTGCTTTCGTTGCTATCTGAGCGGTAGTTTGCTGTTTCCGATAATAACATTTAGCGCGGATCGTGAAGTTGGCGCCTCGGCTGCCGATTTGGCTGCCGGTGCAATTGCAGATGATGGTTGGACTTTCTGATTGGAAACAGGGAGTATGCGTGCACTCAGCGTTTAATAGGCTCCGCACTGCGGCATTTCCGCCGCCGTTTGTTGCCAAAAGGCTGTTTAAAACCTTTCGATGACATAAAACTGACTCAACGCATTTTGATATGCCCGTCGTCGTGTGCATTAACTTAGGTTAAAAAACGCGTGAGTGGATTGATTTATTGCTGCAATGTATTACGATGATCAAACTAAAAATAGCATCAAGAAGATAAACCCTCATGTCGCAGAATCGGAAGAAACGCCAATCGGGGAATAAGGCACGCAGGAGGCCCTTGGGAAAAGCGCAGTTATTACCGCACACGGCCGCCTACATGCGTGAACAGTCGCTCTGCTGGCATCTGGCGTTGGCCGCTTTCAAAACCGGAAACGGTAATGGGGATTTGCTTGCCAAAATCGTCAAGGCGCTTTATCTCGCCTGGTACCTTCAGTAGGCAGGTTTTGGTGCGGTGGAGCGCGAGGTTTATCTCGATGCTGAACGTATTCTCGATACCGCAGCTTCGTGTGCAAGCCGGGGTGTTTGGGTTATCGAAAGCGCGGATTGTCCGCCTATTATCCAGATTCTCGATCTACATGAACGGCAATTGCTTTGTGCGCCTGTGTTCGCTGTCGCCGAGGCGGAATCATGCGTAGTGCGTTTTGGAAAAAGCGAGAAAAGGGCGCCGTGGTGATGCAGTCCTGTAAATTGCATGGTTCATCGCGACAATCCATCTGCTCGAAGCGCTCCTAACTGCCCGAAGCGGCAGAGGACCAGCCGTAGCCAGGCGCGCTGCTTGCTCATACAGTGCAGACCCAAATGCATGGAGCGCGAAAATGCCGAACAACGATTCAGACGAAATGGACGACCAGGGCAACGCTTCGAAGGCTACCGGAGCTTCAGGAGGCGGCTCGTTCGGTAATCAGCGCGGCGCACCAGTCACTGGTGGCGCGCCGGAGAACGGACAGAGAGGCGAAGGCGAGGTGCATCCTGCGCCAGATACCAATCCGCGAGGCAATCGCGCCCACGAAGCAACCGAGGGGCAGGACAACGGGCAAGATAAGGCATAAGCCAAGCACACGCAGAGCGTTGACGGCGATATGCATAGCAACACGGTCGGCGGCATTGCCGCGCAGCAGGGCAACTCCCGGATAGGCGACAGCGCCCGGCCGTACGGTTAGACGTCGAGCGATAGCGATTGCCGCGGTACAACGCGCGGTTCGGGACGGCGGTGTTCGGACGTAATGGGTGCTGGAAATCTCCAACGGGGTCAACAATGACAGAAGCACGGACACGATTCAATTCCCGACGACGACCCTGAACGATTCTGGCCAACACGAGTTGGCACGCTGACAAGTGGCCCGACGCAACGCTTCGCTCTTTGCGAAGCAACGAAGGGTAGATCCGCACTAGAAAGTCGACGGTCATTGGGACTGGCAGTCTTCCCGATCGCCTGGGAGACGTCTATGAACCGCAACATGTATCTGCACAAATGTGCGCTGTCCTGGCGCCGGGTAGTGTCGACCGGCCTGCTTGCCATTTTCTGTATCGCCTGTAGCGGCGGCTCGGGCGGCGGCTCCAGCACAAGCAGTACGAACGGCGGAAGCGGATCCGGCGGAACGGGCACCGGCGGGACCGGCTCGGGTGGATCGGGTGGTTCGGGCTCTGGTGCAACGTCTTCTGCGAGCGACGTTCTGACGTATCACAACGACCTCGCCCGTACCGGACAGTACCTTGCGGAGACGACGCTGACGCCCGCCAACGTTAACCCGACCGGATTTGGCAAGGTTGCGTTCCTCGCGGCAGACGGCAAGGTCGACGCTCAACCGCTCTACGTCAGCAATCTCCCCATTGGCGGCACGGCGCACAACGTCGTCTACGTCGTGACCGAGCACGCCAGCGTCTACGCATTCGACGCCGACACCAACACACAACTGTGGCAGCGCTCCCTGCTTGGCTCCGGCGAGACGACGAGCGACGATCGACACTGCGGTCAGATCACACCGGAAATCGGCATCACGTCGACACCGGTTATCGACCGCACGCGCGGCACGGCGGGCGTCCTGTACGCGGTCGCAATGAGTAAAGATGCGAGCGGAGGCATTCATCAACGCCTGCACGCAATAGATCTCGTGACAGGATCGGAGGCGCTTGGTGGTCCCACCGAGATCACGGCCACCTATCCGGGAACGGGCGCGAACAGCAGCAACGGTGTCACCGCTTTCGATCCTCAGCAATACGCGGAGCGCCAGGCGCTAACCCTCGTCAACGGCAATGTCTATCTTGCATGGACGTCGCACTGCGACCAGGGCACTTACGGCGGTTGGGTCATGGCCTACAGCGCGGATACGCTTTCGCAGACAAGCGCGCTGAACCTCACTCCAAACGGAAGTGAGGGCTCGGTCTGGATGAGCGGTGCGGGTATGGCATCCGACGGCGCATTCCTGTACCTCCTCGACGCGAACGGCACTTTCGACGCAACGCTGAATGCGCAGGGTTTCCCTATTGCAGGCGACTATGGGAACGCCTTCCTTAAGCTGTCGACTTCGCCGAGGCTCGGTGTGGCCGACTATTTCGCGACTTTCGACACTGTCGTGCAATCAGCAAGGGACGCGGATCTCGGATCGGGCGGTGCATTGGTACTGCCGGACCAGGCAGACGCAAGCGGCACGACCCGGCATCTCGCCTTGGGAGCGGGCAAGGATTCGAAGATCTACGTGGTCAATCGCGATTCGATGGGCAAGTTCAACACGAGCGCTAACCAGATCTGGCAGGAGATCGACGGGCAACTGCCGGGAGGCGTTTTCGGCATGCCCGCCTATTACAACCATGTCGTGTATTTCGGCTCCGTGGGCGACAATCTCAAGGCGTTTCCGGTGACCGCTGCACTCCTGGCAACGAGCCCCGCATCGCGCAGTCCCGGCACTTTCCCTTACCCAGGCGCCACGCCCAGCGTTTCGGCGAATGGCGCATCGAATGGGATTGTCTGGGCCGCCGAGAACGGCGCCGTTGGCGCGCTGCATGCCTTTAACGCCGGCGATCTGAGCCAGGAACTCTACAACAGTAACCAGTCCGGGACGCGAGACACATTCGGCGCGGGAAACAAGTTCATTACGCCAATGATCGCGCACGGGCACGTATACGTGGGCACGACCAACGGCGTGGCGGTATTCGGTTTGTTGAAATAGAAAAGAAGCTGAAGCTCGCGGCGCCCGGCCAAGCGCGGCGAGCTTCAACTGCCGATCACCCTCTTCGCCCTTTTTTTCCTGACTCCGGGCTCGACTCCCACACGCAGATCACGCCGCTTAACCGCCTCGACAACGGCGCGAGCGACCTGCTCGAATTCCTCCTCTCGCTGCGACAAATAAAGCCATTTGCCGAGTACGGGATGCGGTGCGAGCTGCACAAACTCGGCAGTGAGATCTGTGTGCCGATCACGCGACGTGCACACCAGCAGTCCATTCCAGGGCTCCTCGCCGTCGCCGACCGCAAGACAGAGCAAGCCATCTACATAAGCCGCTTCGAAGCCGAATAAGCGCTTCCTCAGAAAGCCGGGATCGTCCTCGAAAGGCTCGAAGATCCACAGCAAAGAATTCTTAACGGATGAACCCATGACCGCTCCTGTCTGCGAGCGATCATCTTAAGGCGAAGAGACTGCAGAGAGGAAACGCACAGTCTCAAAGCACCTCGCGCGATAGCAACTCAGGCCTGCAACCGGCCATAGCGCAAAAGTGCAACGCTCACTTGGCAGGCGCGGCGGCCCCCGCTTGCGACGAACCCGTCGCCGTAGAACCGTAGCCGGTGGTATCGCTCTGAGCCATCGCATTTTGCGCAGCAATGCGAGCTTCGGCTGCTTGAATGTCCGCGGGATAAGTCGCATCCACAGCAACGGCCGGGTTGTATCCCGCCTGCTCGATCTGCTTCAGCTGAGCCTTCACTTCCGCGCGCGTGAGCGGCTGCTCCGACTGTGCAAACGAGACAACTGGCGCGGCCAGAACAACAACCAGCGCGACTGTTTTGATAAGCGATTTCATGATGCTTCCCTCCGGGAATGATGTACTCCGATGCCGCAGCGGATCGTCGGCACCATTCGCGGATTTTAGGAAGCCCTTATTCCAGGGAAAACCCCCAATGCTGTAATTCACTCTTGCAGCAAATGACAAGTCGGCGTGCTGTAATGGACGGCGTAAACAATGAAGGCACTTCGTCAAACGCCGTGGCGCACGTCGACCTTGTACGCGGTGACTTGCCGGTAGGTGTCTCCTGCCCGAACGATTACATCGCTCTGTTCTGCCGGCATGTTCACCTGGTTCGGAAAACCGCCAGCTTCGAGGCAGAGCCCTGCATGTGCCTGATAAACCACACCGCCGCGTCCCGCGTCTCCTTTCAACCAGTTGCCGCTGTAAAACTGCAAGCCACGCTGGTCGGTTGACACGGTCAATTCCCGTCCGCTCCCCGGATCGTAAAGACACGCGACTTCGCGCATATGGCCGGCTTGATTGGCGCCAGCAGCCGCGTCGCGCAGCACGTAGCAATGATCGAAACCGCCCGCTTGCACGAGTTGTCCGTGCGGCCAGTCGAGGCGGGCGCCAATCGGCGCGCTCTGCCGGAAGTCGAATGCATTGCCCGCTACATCCGCAAGCCTGCATGGAATCATTGCTGCATCGACTTCGAAGAACTGATCGGCATCGATCGACAGCATGTGTCCGCGAATATCCGCGCCTGCGCGGCCAGTCAGATTGAAGTACGCATGGCTCGTCAGATTCAGCGGCGTGGCGGCGTCGGTAACGGCTTCGTATTCGATGGTCAACGTGCCGTCATCGTCGAGCGTATAGCGCACTTGCGTGGTCACGTTGCCTGGAAAGCCCGCGTCGCCTTCCGGCGACTCGAGCCGCATGAGCAGCGATCCGTTGTCCTCGCTGACATCCCACATCGCACGGTGGAAACCCACGCTTCCCCCATGCAGCAGGTTCGCGCCCTCGTTGCGGTCGAGCGTGTACTCGATGCCATCGAGCGTAAAACGGGCGTCGGCAATGCGATTCGCCCAGCGGCCGATCAGCCCGCCCATATAGGTCGTGGCCGCGACGTAATCGGCGGGCGTGTCATGCCCGAGCAGAATATCGCCGAGACGTCCGGTGCGATCCGGCGCATGCCACGAAACGAGCGTCGCGCCCAGGTCGCTGATCGCGACCTTCATGCCGTGCGCGTTGCGCAGCGTGAAGAGCCGTACCGGGTCGCCGCCATTGAGCGCGCCCCAAGGCTCGGATGAAAGTTGTGCGATGCTGATCATGTCGTCGATAAAAATTTGAG
This sequence comes from Paraburkholderia sp. 22098, assembly GCF_052045935.1. Lineage (NCBI taxonomy): Bacteria > Pseudomonadati > Pseudomonadota > Betaproteobacteria > Burkholderiales > Burkholderiaceae > Paraburkholderia > Paraburkholderia sp. 22098. The sequence goes on from NZ_JBQEPV010000006.1 coordinate 416,400, forward strand.
AAGTAAAGGCATGCTCAGCCTGGCGTGGAAGCCTGAGTCGAGTTCACGCGATCCTGGTACTCGCGCGGCGTGCAACCGAGTTCGCGCCGGAAAACCGCATACATGTATTGCAGCGACGTGAAGCCGCAACGTATCGCCACTTCCGCACTCGATGCATCGCGCTTCGCAAGCAGCGCCTTCGCGACATCCAGTTTATGGCGCAAGATTTCCTGATGCACGGTGCATTTGCGTTCGCGTCGAAAGTACTCTTCCAGCGACGAGCGCGACACGCCCACGTAATCGGCCACCTGTTCGGTGCGAATGCCCTGGCACGCGTACTGACGGATGAAATGCCGCGCGCGCATCACATACGGACTCGCAAGCGGTTCATGTCGTGTCGACTCGAGCACATTGATCCCGACGGGCGGCACGAGAATGCGCCGACCAGGAAAGCGCGCACCGCGCAGCATCTGATGCAAAAGGTGAGCGGCGGTGCGCCCCATTTCTTCGGTGCCCTGTATCACGGAGGAAAGCGGAATGCGCGTGAGCGTCCGCGTTAGCGGGTCGTTGTCGATGCCGATAATCGCGACTTCTTCCGGTACCGGAATGCCCGCAATCAAGCACGCTTGCAGTAAATGGCGCGCGCGCGCATCGGTCACAGCGATAATGCCGACGGGCTTAGGTAACTCGCGCAGCCACGCAGTCAGCTGTTCGGTCGCCTGGTTCCATGAAGGCGCGCTCGTCGACAGTCCGCGATAAATCTCGCCCTGAATCTGCTCGGCGCTGTGTCCGTCCGTGCTGCGCAGATGAGCGAATGCAAGTTCGCGCTGCTGCGCCCAGCGGTTCTCTTGCGCTTGCGGCAAGCTGTACAGCGCAAAGTGTTCGAGGCCGGCGCCAATCAGATGCGTATAAGCCAGTGAAACGAGTTTGCTGTTGTCGGTCGCGATATAGGGTAAATCCGGGGGATACTGTGACGGGTCTTCGAACGACGAGCCCACGGCGACGACGGGCAATGGGCAATCGCGCAATGCTTCACTCACGGCAGGATCGTCGAAATCCGCAATGATTCCGTCGCCGTCAAAGCGCTCGATACCCGTTAAGCGACAGCGAAAGTCTTCTTCCAGAAAGAGATCCCACGCCACGCGTGTGGACAGCAGATAGTTACCAATGCCGGTAATGATCTCGCGATCGTAGACCTTGTTCGCGTTGAACAGCAGTGCGATCCGATGGGTCGTCTGTGGAGTTTGCGGACGGGTCATGGCGGTGCTCGGCATGCGGATAGTCAAACCCGCAAAGCCTTCGTCTCCTATGTCGACAGAGTAGGCGCTGCAGCGTCTATCTCCGGTTCGATGTTTTTAAGCGTCCGGTTATTCTAGGCCGCGAATCGCGCACCAGTGCAAAACAAAATGGCGGGCGGTGAGAAACATCAAGCACGCTGCGCAATTTCGCAATTGCCGATGCTTGCGGCAAGCGGCAGCATGGCGTCACCTTATTGACCGGCGCGGCCACGTCCGCACGGGTTGCAGTGCAACAAATACTGGAGACGCTGATGTCCTACTTCGAACACATTCCCGAGATCCGTTATGAAGGCCCGCAGTCGGACAACCCGCTTGCGTACCGTCACTACGACAAGAACAGGAAAGTACTCGGTAAAACGCTCGAAGAACATCTGCGCATTGCGGTGTGCTACTGGCATACGTTCGTCTGGCCGGGTGTCGATATTTTCGGTCAGGGCACATTCAAGCGCCCATGGCAGCAGTCCGGCGACGCAATGGAAATGGCGCACCTGAAAGCGGATGCCGCGTTCGAATTTTTCTCGAAGCTGAGCACGCCGTATTACACGTTTCACGATACCGACGTGGCGCCCGAAGGCAGTAACCTGAAAGAGTACAGCGAGAACTTTTCCCGCATAGTGGACTACCTCGCGCGCAAACAGCAGGACACCGGTATCAAGCTGCTGTGGGGCACGGCCAACCTGTTCTCGCATCCGCGTTATGCTGCGGGCGCGGCCACGAGCCCCGATCCAGAAGTATTCGCGTTTGCCGCGACACAGGTACGTCATGCACTCGACGCCACACAACGGCTAGGCGGCGAGAACTACGTGTTGTGGGGCGGACGCGAAGGCTACGACACGCTGCTCAATACCGATCTCGTGCGCGAACGCGATCAACTCGCGCGCTTCCTGCATATGGTCGTGGACCACGCGCATAAGATCGGCTTCAAAGGCTCGCTGCTGATCGAGCCAAAACCGCAGGAGCCGACCAAGCATCAATACGATTACGATGTCGCGACCGTGCACGGATTCCTGCTGCAATATGGGCTTGCGAAAGACATTCGCGTGAACATCGAGGCGAATCATGCAACGCTTGCCGGCCACTCGTTTCATCACGAGATCGCAACGGCTTTTGCACTCGATATCTTCGGTAGCGTGGATGCGAACCGCGGCGACCCGCAAAACGGCTGGGATACCGATCAATTCCCAAATAGTGTGGAAGAACTGACGCTCGCGTTTTATGAAATCCTCAAGCACGGCGGGTTCACCACGGGCGGCATGAACTTCGACTCGAAAGTACGTCGGCAAAGTGTCGATCCGGAAGATCTGTTTTACGGTCACATTGGCGCGATCGACAACCTCGCGCTCGCCGTGGAACGCGCGGCTGTGCTGATCGAAAACGACCGTCTCGACCAGTTCAAACGCCAGCGTTATGCAGGCTGGGACGCCGAGCTTGGACGCAAGATCCTGTCGGGCGACTTCTCGCTGTCGGCGCTCGCCACCGAAGCGCTGTCGCGCGATCTGAACCCGCGCCACGCGAGCGGCCAGCAGGAGCGCATGGAAAACATCGTCAATCAGGCGATTTATAGCGGACGCTGACGAGCACTGTTGCACGTGAATAAAACGCGCGGACATATACCGCGCGAATAAAAAAGCTTTGGGTTGTCGCTTGTCCGGACCTGCGGCTCGCAGCGCAGGCCGTCCAATCCGGAATTCCGGCTATCAAAAGAAGGAGACAGAAATGAAATTCGCAACACGTCGTACTGTACTGGGTTCGCTCGTATGTGGAGCGGTGCTGGCCAGCCTGTCACTGGCGGCGCCGCTTGCGCATGCCAGCAAGGATCATCCGGAGATCGGCTTCTGTATCGACGACCTGCGCGTCGAACGCTGGTCGCGCGACCGTGACTATTTCGTCGCGGCTGCGGAAAAACTCGGCGCGAAAGTATCCGTTCAATCTGCCGATGCCAGCGAGGCGCGGCAAATCTCGCAGATTGAAAACCTGATCTCGCGCGGCGTCGATGTCATCGTGATCGTGCCGTTCAATTCCAAGACGCTCGGCAATGTGGTCGCCGAAGCCAGAAAGGCGGGCATCAAGGTCGTTTCATATGACCGCCTGATTCTCGATGCCGACGTTGACGCCTACATCTCGTTCGACAACGAGAAGGTGGGAGAACTGCAGGCGGAAGGCGTTTATAAAGCGCAACCGAAGGGCAACTACTTCCTGCTTGGCGGCGCGCCGACCGACAACAACGCGAAGATGCTGCGCGAAGGACAGCTCAAAGTGCTGAAGCCCGCCATCGACAAGGGCGATATCAAGCTGGTCGGGCAGCAATGGGTGCCGGAGTGGAGCGCGTCCACGGCGCTGCGCATCGTGGAAGATGCACTGACTGCCAACAACAACAAGATCGACGCAATCGTTGCGTCGAACGACGGAACCGCCGGCGGCGCGATCCAGGCACTGGCCGCTCAGCACATGGCGGGGAAGGTGCCCGTATCGGGTCAGGACGCCGACCTCGCAGCAGTCAAGCGGCTGATTGCGGGCACGCAGACCATGACCGTCTACAAACCGCTGAAGCTGATTGCTGGCGAAGCGGCAAAGCTCTCGGTCGCGCTGGCGAAGGGTGAGAAGCCTGCCTTCAATGCGCAATACGATAACGGAAAGAAGAAGGTCGACACGGTGCTGCTGCAGCCTACGTTGCTCACCAAGAGCAACGTGGATGTAGTCATCAAGGACGGCTTCTACACCCAGGCCCAGCTCGCGAGCCAATGAGCGTAACGTGCGCGCGGTTCACGTCGATACATGCAGCAGCGTATCGGCATGAACGCGCGCCCTGCAGCGAGGCATAGCGAATGACGCAACCGTTACTGACGATGCGCGGCATCGTCAAAGCGTTTTCAGGTGTGAAAGCACTCGACGGCATCGACCTGACGGTCTCGCCGGGCGAGTGCGTCGGCTTGTGCGGCGAGAACGGCGCAGGCAAATCCACGCTGATGAAAGTACTGTCCGGCGTGTATCCGCACGGTACCTGGGATGGCGAAATAACCTGGGAAGGCAAGCCGCTCAAGGCAACGAGCATACGCGACACCGAACGCGCGGGCATCATCATCATTCACCAGGAGTTGATGCTGGTGCCCGAGTTGTCGGTAGCGGAGAACATCTTTCTCGGCAATGAAATGACGTTGCCGGGAGGCCGCATGAACTATGCGGCGATGTACCAGCGCGCTGACGAATTGCTGCGCGAACTCGGCATTAGCGGAATCAACGCGGCGCAGCCCGTCATGAATTATGGCGGCGGCCATCAGCAGTTGATCGAGATTGCCAAGGCGCTGAACAAGCAGGCGAAGCTGCTCATTCTCGATGAACCGTCCTCTTCGCTAACTTCGTCCGAGATTGCGATTTTGCTCGACATCGTGCGCGATCTGAAGCGGCGCGGCGTGGCCTGCGTCTACATCTCGCACAAGCTCGACGAGGTCGCCGCGGTTTGCGACACGATCAGCGTGATTCGCGACGGACGGCATGTCGCCACCGAACCAATGCACGCGCTCACCACGGACCGCATTATTTCGTTGATGGTCGGCCGGGAGATCAAGAACCTGTTTCCCCGCGAGCCGCATCCGATAGGCGAGGTCATTTTCGAAGCACGCAACGTAACCTGTTTCGACGTAACGAATCCGCGCCGCAAGCGCGTAAGCGATGTGTCGTTCGAACTGCGGCGCGGCGAGATTCTCGGCGTGGCAGGTCTGGTCGGCGCTGGTCGCACGGAATTGATGCAGGCGATCTTCGGCGCTTATCCTGGCGTGAGCGAGGCGACGGTTGTAATGGAAGGCAAGACCGTGAAGATCCGCGCGCCGATCGACGCGATTCGCGCGGGCATCGGCATGGTGCCTGAAGACCGGAAGCGGCATGGCATCGTGCCTGGTTTAAGTGTCGGCCACAACATTACGCTCGCGGTTCTGCAGCGCTTTTCTTCTGGAGGACGTATCGATTCAGCCGCCGAACTCGACACGATTCACACGGAAATGAAGCGGCTCTCCGTGCGCGCCGCGCATCCGATGTTGTCGATCGCGAGTCTTTCGGGCGGCAATCAGCAAAAGGCGGTACTCACACGAATGCTGCTGACCGACCCAAAAGTACTGATCCTCGACGAACCCACGCGCGGAGTGGATGTCGGCGCTAAATTCGAAATCTACAAACTCATCTTTCAACTGGCGCAGCGCGGCATGTCGATCGTGATGGTGTCGTCCGAATTGCCGGAAGTACTCGGCATCAGCGATCGTGTGCTGGTGATCGGCGAGGGCGAGTTGCGTGGCGACTTCGTCAACGACGGCCTCACGCAGGAAGACATTCTCAGCGCCGCTATCCGTCCCGTGCAGCGAGTCCCGAACCCAACCGCAGCGAGTGCCGCATGACGCCCGACGTTACTTCACAACGCGCCGACGATACCGCGCCGCGAGGCGCATTCGGCGGCTCACAGCGTATCCAGCAACTGTTCGCGCGTTACAAGATTCTCGCGTTGCTGATCGCCGTGGCCGCGATCTGGATTTTCTTTTCGGTTCTAACGCATGGCGCCTTCGTGACGCCGCGCAATCTGTCGAACCTGCTGCGGCAAATGTCGATTACCGGCATGCTTGCATGCGGCATGGTCTTCGTGATCATTGCGGGCGAGATCGATCTGTCGGTGGGTTCGTTGCTCGGTTTGCTCGGCGGCGTGGCAGCAATACTCGACGTGAACCGCCATTGGCCGATAGGCGTCACGTTGCCGGTGGTGATGCTGCTCGGCGTGCTCGTCGGCGTTTTCAACGGATGGTGGTCCACATACCGGCGCGTACCTTCGTTCATTGTCGGCCTGGGCGGCATGCTCGCCTATCGCGGCATTCTCCTCGGCGTGACGGGCGGCTCGACCATCGCGCCGGTGTCCGACGGGTTTGTGTTCGTCGGGCAAGGGTATTTGCCGACGCTTGCAGGCGACACGCTCGCCGTGGTGTTGTTCGTACTGCTCGCGTTTCTGACCCTGCGTCAGCGCCGCAATCGCGAGCGATACCAGTTGAGCGTGGTGCCGGTCTGGCAGGACGTCGCAAAGGTGATCGGCGCAGGTGTGATCCTGGCGGGCTTCGTTGCGACGCTCGATCGTTACGGCGGCATTCCGGTGCCCGTTCTGTTGCTGCTTGCGCTACTCGGCATTTTTACGTGGATTGCCACGCAGACCGTGTTCGGACGACGCATCTACGCGGTCGGATCGAACCTCGAGGCGACGCGTCTTTCCGGCGTCAACACGAATCGCGTAAAGCTGGCTATTTTCGCGTTGATGGGCCTGATGTGCGCGTTCGCGGGGATCGTGAATACGGCGCGGCTGGCGGCAGGTTCGCCATCGGCGGGCTCGATGGGCGAACTCGACGCGATTGCGGCGTGCTTTATCGGCGGCACGTCGATGCGCGGCGGTTCCGGCACAGTGTACGGCGCGTTGATCGGCGCGCTCGTGATGGCAAGCCTCGACAACGGCATGTCGATGCTCGACGTCGACGCCTATTGGCAGATGATCGTGAAAGGCAGCATTCTCGTGCTGGCCGTCTGGATCGATGTGGTGTCAGGTTCGAACAGGCGGTGAGGTGGTTGGCTATGGGGCGGCCCCGCCCCAAGTCGCCACCGGTCACCCACAATTAATGAAGCACCCCACGACTCCCGGCCAATCCCTTGCCATGACGAAAGCCGCGAGTCGGCGCCTCCATCGCTTCATCCGACGAATTTAAGTTCGCGCCCGCTTCCCCGTCTTACTACTATTGCGGGGAACGCAGGGCGCGAAGTGGCGCCTTCACAGCTTGTTACCGGCGGCAAGCGGATAGGCAATCGTCATGAAGCGCAGAACCTTCCTTGTTGGCGGCGCGGGTGCATTCGGCGCGTTGCTGGTCGGCTGGTCTGTGCTGCCCGCGCGGCAACGTCTCACCACCGCCGCGCCGCTGCCCGTCGAGGGCACGCAAGCGGCGCTCAACGGCTGGGTCAAGATCGCGTCGGACAATACCGTCACGATCATGATGTGCAAAGCGGAAATGGGCCAGGGCATCCATACCGGCCTCGCGATGGTCCTCGCGGAAGAACTGGACGCCGACTGGTCGCGCGTGCGAGTCGAAGACGCGCCGATCGACAACATCTACAACAGCGTGCAGAGCGTCATTGACGATCTGCCGTTTCGTCCCGATCACGACAGCATCACGAAGCGCACGATCGTCTGGTACACGCGCAAACTGATGCGCGAGACCGGCACGATGATGACGGGCGGATCATCGAGCATTAACGACCTGTGGACGCCGATGCGTGAAGCGGGCGCCTCGGCGCGCGCGATGCTGATCGCGGCTGCGGCGGCGCAATGGCACGTGCCGGCCGGCGAGTGCGTCGCGCAGGGCGGATACGTGAGTCATCCGTCGGGTCGTAAGGCGAGCTTTGGCGAGTTGTCGTCGATGGCGGCTCAGCAAGCTTTGCCCCACAAGGTCACGTTGAAAGACCCCGCTGGTTTCAAGCTGATCGGCAAGCCGCTGCCTCGTATCGAGGCCGCTTCGAAGCTGAACGGCACCGCGCGTTTCGGCATTGACGCGTTGCCCGACGGCCTGCTCTACGCGAGCGTCGTCATGTGTCCCACGCTCGGCGGCACGGTCGCGAGCTTTGACGCGGCGTCGGCGGCGAAAATGCCGGGCTGCATCAAGGCTCTCGCCTTCCCGCCGTATAACGGCGGCACGGGCGGCGTTGCGGTGATTGCAAACAACCCGTTTCGCGCGATGAACGCGGTCGACGCCATCAACGTAACGTGGAAGCACGGCGCCGCGGCATCGCTGTCGAGCGCGGAAGTGGAGCACCGCCTTGCGCTTGCACTCGACGACGGCGACGGCCACGCGTACTACCATCGCGGCGACATTAACGACGCATTGAGCCGCGCGGCCCACACCGTCAGCGCCGAATATCACGCGCCGTATCTCGCGCACGGCGCAGTCGAACCGCTCAATTGCACGGTGCAGGTCGCGGACGGCGCGGCGACCGTATGGGTGTCGACGCAAGTGCCGGCGCTCGCGCGGCATCACGTAGCCAAGGTTTTGCATATCGACGACGACAAGGTCACCGTGCATGCGCAGTTGCTGGGCGGCGCGTTCGGGCGGCGTCTCGAACTCGATTACATTGCACAGGCCGCGGTGATTGCACGCGAGGCGGACGGCCATCCCGTTCAAACGTTGTGGTCGCGCGCGCAAGACTTCACGCATGATTTCTACAGGCCGGCATGCGTTGCCCGGTTGAGGGCCGGCCTCGACAACAACGGCAAACTGATTGCGTGGCACAGCGCATCCGCGAGTCAGGCGATCGTGCCCGAAGCGCTCTCGCGCTATTACGGCGTGCCGCGCATTCCGATCGACAAAACCACTTCTGAAGGCGCATTCGATCAGCCATACGAGTGGCCCGTCGTGCGAGTGGCGCACAAGATCGTGGAATTGCCGGTGCCTGTCGGTTTCTGGCGCTCGGTCGGGCACTCGCATCAAGCCTTCTTCACCGAGAGCTTCACCGACGAACTCGCTGCCGCCGCAGGTCAGGATCCCGTGGCGTTTCGCGCGGCGCTACTGGCGCAGCACCCGAGGCATCTGGCGGTGCTGCAGCGTGTGGCCGCGTTGTCGGACTGGCACGAGCCGTTGACCCATGCCGCCGATGGCGCGCCGCGTGCGCGCGGCGTCGCGCTTCACGAGGCGTTCGGCAGTGTGGTGGCGCAAGTCGCGGAAGTGTCGATCGGGCCGCGCGGGCGAATCCGCGTGCATCGCGTGGTGTGTGTGATCGATTGCGGCTTGCCTGTGAACCCTGGTCTGATTCGTCAGCAGATGGAGAGCGGAATCGTATTCGGTCTGTCCGCTGCATTGCAGGACGAGATCACGATTGTGAATGGGCAAGTGGAACAGAAGAACTTCGTCGACTTTCCGGTGGTGCGGATCAACGATTGCCCGGTAATCGAAACCGACATCATGCCGAGTCGCCTGCATCCGCAGGGTGTCGGCGAACCGGGTGTGCCGCCGGTCGCGCCCGCCGTAGCAAACGCGGTGTTCGCGCTGACCGGCAAGCGGCTGCGCACATTGCCCTTGAAGCTCACGTAACGCGGGAGACACGCATGCGATCGCTGAACATCAACGGCCGCGCGGTGGCAGTGCAAGCGGAGCCCGATATGCCGCTATTGTGGGTGCTGCGTTGCGAACTCGGCATGACCGGCACCAAGTTCGGCTGCGGTGTCGGCATTTGCGGGGCGTGCACGGTGCACCTGAACGACAAGCCGTGCCTGTCGTGTCAGACGCCCATGTCGACCCTGAATACACAGAAGATAACGACCATTGAAGGGATGCAAGGCGCCGAGGCGCAAGCGTTGAGGGCCGCCTGGATCGATCTCGATGTGGTGCAATGCGGCTATTGCCAGAGCGCGCAGCTGATGGCCGCCTGCGCGCTGCTGAAACAGAAGCCGCGCCCGACTGACGCCGACATCGACGCGGCAATGAGCAACATCGTATGTCGCTGTGGCACGTATCCCCGCGTGCGCGCCGCGATTCACGAAGCGGCGAAGCGCCGGCCTGTGTAATAGCCGGCGCTTCGTGGGCGATGGAGTTAGCCTGCCAGCAACTCGACCACGGCCACGACGGCCGTGAAGATGCCAATGCATCCGCCCAGTGCTGCTGCGCTTTTCATGAACGACGACATAGCTTGGCCTCGTAACGTGTTGTGGTTGGTGGCACGTATTTAACCGCAATTGAAAGGCAAAAGAAATGTCGCCAAAAATAAATCGTAAGCTTGAGCGTCGGTATTACGGAGCTTGGGTCACCGGGGTTGCCTGCTGTGATCTGACGGGCGTCGCCCCCGATGATGGCGGCACACGGGGTGCCGCTGCCTGTGTCTCCTCCCAGCCGCCGCCGAGAGCAAGGAACAGATTGACCTGGTCAATGGCCACCTGACCTTCCGCGACCGCCACCTGAGATTTCGTCGACGTTAGCGTGCGGGTGGCGTCCAGATCCGAGATGAACGACTCGCGGCCCGCGCGATAGAGCCGATGCGTTTCGTCAGCGGATTGCGTCGCCGACTGCAGCGCGGCGCGCAATGCGTCAGCGCGAGCGTAGTCGGAGGCATAGGTGGCGAGGCTCGTTTCGGTTTCGCGCAATGCGGTCAGCACGACGCCGTCGAAGCGCGCGAGCGCGACCTGACTCGACGCCTGCGCTTCGCGTACGCGGCCACGCGCACCGTTCGCCGGGAACGTCCAGCTGATCAGAGGACCGAAACCCCAGCGCGCGGTCGGCGAAGTGCCGAGGTCTTCCAGAACGCCCGTCACACCCGCCGATGCGCCGATGCTCACCGTCGGGTACAGCGCGCCGGTAGCGACGCCAATGCGCGCCGTGGATGCCGCTAGCTGACGCTCGGCCTCGCGCACATCGGGTCGACGCTTGAGCAGCGCTGCGCCGTCGCCCACCGGAATCGGCTGACGGATCTGCGGCAGCTTTTCGCAAGCGAGAACCGCGGGCGGCAGGTCCGACGGCGCACGCGCGAGCAAAGCCGCGAGCCGGTACTGGGCAATCTTGCGGCGCGCGGTGTAGCGCGGAATATCCGCGAACAACGTATCGACCTGCGTCTGGCCGCGCGTCACTTCTGTTTGATTGCCACGGCCGGCATCGCGCAGACGGCGCGATACATCCACGCGTTGTCTCTGCAATGCGAGCGACTGCTGCGCGATTTCCAGTTCCTCGGCCGCCGAGCATTGTTCGACGTAGGCGCGCACCACGTCGGCGACCACCGTGATTCGCGCGAGATCGGCCGCGGCCTGCACGGCCTCGGTGTCGGCTTGCGCCGCTTCCACGCCGCGCCGAAGCTTGCCGAACAGATCGATTTCGTACGCAACGCTGATTCCGATGTCGCCTTCATTCACGACCGGCAGTTTTTCAGTCAGCAAGTATTTTTCGGCCGATTCCTGCGCGCGTTCGATCACCGCCGAGGCGTTGCCGGAAAACCCGCCCTGCGCCTGCGCGACGCCTAGCGCCTCGCGCGAGCGCGCGAGATTGGCGGCGGCCACGCGCAAGTCGGTGTTCGATTGAAGCGCTTGGTCGACGAGACCGTTCAGCACGGGATCGTCGTACAGTTTCCACCACACAGCCGGCACGTTGCCGCGTGAGGTGAGCGTTGCGTCCGCGCCCTCGATCTGCGCATTCGCGAGCGGCGCGTTGACGAGTGCGTCTTTCGGCAGCGAGTAGTTGGGGCCGACGTTCATGCAGCCGTTGAGCGCCGCCGTCAAAGGCAGCAGCGGCAGTAATGGCAACAGCGGCAACAGCGGCAACAGCCGCAGTTGTCGTTGCAATTGCGGTCGCGGCAGCCCGAGCGAACGCAGAAACGGCACGGTGCGCGGCAGTTTCATTGCGAGGCGCCCGAAGTGGCCGCGGCACTCGCAGGCATTGCGGCGGATGCGCTCGACGCTCCCGTGACATGCGAAGCGCGCGCATTCGCCAGGTCGCGCACCGACACGGTAGCAGTACGCCCGGCGATCATGCGGAAGTCTGCGGGCACTTCATCGAGCGCGACGCGCACCGGAATGCGCTGCGCGAGACGTACCCAACTGAAGGCGGGATTCACGTTCGGCAGCAGATTGGAGCCTTGCGTGCGGTCGCGATCTTCAATGCCCGCGACGATGCTTTGCACGTGGCCGCGCAGCAAATGCGGCTCGCCCATCACGTTGATGTCAACCGGCTGGCCGATGTCGATACCGCCCAACTTCGTTTCCTCGAAGTAGCCGTCGACACGAAACGAATGCATATCGACAACCGAAACCACCGCCCGCCCGGCGGCAACGAATTCGCCTGCACGCGGCGCGCGGTCGTTCAGGTAACCGTCCACCGGGCTCATGATCGTCGCGCGTTGCAGGTTCAGTTTTGCGGTGTCGATCGCGACGTTCGCGTCCGCGAGCGCCGCTTCCGCCTGGTCCACGCGCGAGCGGCTTTCTTCCGCGACTTCGGCGGCGACCAGATTGCCGAGTTTGCGATTGCGTACGTCCTCGCGGCGCGCCTGATCGAGCGTGGCGCGACGTTGCTGCGCGGTGGCCTGGGCCTGACGCAGCGCGAGCGTGTAACGCGCCTGGTCGATGACGAACAGCACCTGCCCTTGCCTGACCTGCTGGTTGTCCACCACTTGAACCGATGAGATCAGCCCCGACACGTCCGGCGCGACCTGGATCACGTCGGCGCGCACGTGCCCGTCGCGGGTCCACGGCGCGAACATGTAGTAGTCGACCAGCTTCCACAGCACGAGTGCCGCGGCCACGACGACGATCAGGGTCAGCACGATCTGACCGACGGAGAACCAGGTTTTTTTCACGTTGATTTCACGAAACGAGTCTGTGCGAAACGACGACGACAAGGCCCAGCACCAGCACATAGATGCCGAGGTCGAAAATGGAGCGATGCCACACGAAGCGGTAAAAGCCGACGCGCGCGAGCGCCGTGCGAATGGCGAGGTTGATCAGATAGGCGACCAGCATCAGCACGAGCACGGCCGGCACGAACACGCCGAAGATATCTATTTCACCGATCATCGCGGGAAGGGAGCAGAGTGTTGAGCGGCGGCATTACGCGTTCGCCTCAGTTGCGGGCGGCGTGGGTGTTTGCAGCGTGGCTGGAAATAGCGAAAGACGCAAGCCGACAAGCGCATGAAGCGCTTCGCGCAAATGACGTGCCGAAGCCTGCGAGTTCGCGCCCGGCGCGCCGGCATTGGCGAGCCCTTGTGCAATGACGCGCGCTACAGCCGAATCGATCGACGACATCAGGCTGTCCGGCACCGGTTCACGCGAGCGACGGTTCACGCAGTTTTCATAATAGGCGCGCACGCCGTCGAGCGCGCGGTCGATCGCAGCGGGCGCTTCGCCGCCGAGCTTACGCGTGAGACGTCGCAGATCGAGTGCATTGAACGCAATGCGCAGGTCGCGAAAGCTTTCGATGGACGGATGGCGATGGTCATCGGTCGCCGCAAGCCGCGGGATCAATTGCATCAAACGGTCGAGCATGCGGGCCGCGTGATTGCGCGGGTCTTCAATTGTCCGCGTGGACGCGGTTAACGCAACGTCGGTCCAGCTCGAACGCAACAGGCGCGCTGCCGCAAGTTCCGCGCCGAACGGGCGCGTGACCCGTGTCCACAGATACGCATACAGCAGCCCCGCGAGGCCCGCGAAATTGCTGTTCAGGAAGGTCAGAAAGTTGGCGTCGTACGCGTCCTGAATGCTGATGAACGTGGCGGTGTTCACGGCGACGAGCACCGTGGCCAGGTTGAACTGCGGGCGCGGAATCAGCGTGCCCACGAGAATGAACGGCGCGGCGAAGAGAACCACCAGCATCGGAAAGTCATGCACGTGCGGCAGTACCGCGAACAGATAGACGCCTGCCGCCACCACGGCGATAGCCGTAGCGACGAAAAAGCGGAAGACCATTGGCGCGGGTTCGTCGAGCGCGGCAAAAAAGCAGCAGGCTACCGCGGCAAGTGTCACGGCGCTGGCGCCGTCTGCCCAACCCGATTCGATCCACAGACTGCACGCGAGAATGACAGCCGCGGCTGCCGAGCCGGTGGAGAACAACATCATGCCGCGATCGTAGAAGCGCTCGGTGCCGCCGAGCCGCCAGTGACGAAAACGAGGCCGCCATGAGCCCTCTTCACGCGTGATGATGATGCGCAGCGAGCGGCAGTCCTGCCATACGTCGATGACCTGCCTCATGCGCCATAACGCATTCGACAGCAATGCGCCGTCCCATGTCGCGAGCGCGGCGGGCGGTGGCTGCATCGCCGCGATGCGCTCACGCAGCGCATCTGCCGCGGCGTCCGGATGATAGCCCGCGCTGGCTGCCGGCAGAGGCGCGTTGAACCACTTGATCACGTCGGCGAGCAGCGCCTCGAGACCGTCCGGCCACTTGTGACTGCCACTGTTATACAGCGCGAGGAGCGGATCGGCGAGCGACGACATGATAGGTAGCAGCAATTGCATGCGTCCGCGGAGTTCCTGCGCGCGCGTGAGAATGTCGGGGCGTGTGTGGTCGTAGGCCAGTTGGCTCAACAGCAATTCCAGGCCATTGATGGTGGTCGCGAGCCGCTGCCGCGCGGCGGAAATCGCCGTGCCCGCGATGCGGCCCGACAGCGTTTCGGTCGCGTAGAACGCGGCGTCGCGAAACCAGGCGTCGGTCCGTTCGATGATGGTCGGCGCGAGCCGGCTCGGAAACAGCACGCTGCCCACGATGCTTGCGCACACGATGCCGAGAGTGATCTCTTCTGTGCGGCTAACGGCAAGATCGAACACGCCGGCCGGATTCGTGACCGCGGGCAGCGCGATGATCGGCATCGTATAGCTCGCGAGCAGGAACACGTAGCTGCGCGCAGTCCGGTCCGATACGGCGAGATAGAGCAGCGTGCCGACCCATAGCGCGAGAATCACGCTGAACAGATACGGAGATTCGACGAAGGGCGGCACGAGCAGTACAGCCGCCGACGCGCCGAGCGCGGTGCCGAGCGCGCGATAGATTGCCTTGGAACGCGTTGCGCCGACGAACGGATTCGACACGATATAGACGGTCGCCATTGCCCAGTAGGGCCGCGGCAACTGGAGCGCCAGGCCGATGTACAGCGCGATCATCGCGGCGGCAAACGTCTTGACCGAGAACAGCCAGTCGCGAACGGAGGGGTAGATCATGACGCGTTACGCCGATCTGTTGACGTTGCGTGGCGCAGTTGTGCGGCTGGGGCGGCCTGTATTTTTGGCCGGGCTCGTGGACCGCGTCGACTTCGTGGCACTGGCGCTTTCGGACTCTTCCGCGGAATCGGCTGTGAACGCGGCAAGCACGCGCAAGGTTGCTTCGAGGTCGCTGCGTGAAACGCCTTTGAGCGCCTGCGCGCGCAGTGTGACCAGTTCTTCTTCCATTTTCTCGGTCACCGCGCGGCCCGCTTTTGTCAGCACCACCGTTTTAGCGCGGCGGTCTTCGGGATCTTCGTCGCGACGCATCAGGCCCGCGGCACACAGTTGGTCCAGAAGGCGCACGAGCGATGGTCCTTCGATGCCGATGTAATCGGCCAGCGTGACCTGACGAACCGCCTCGCCGAGCCGGCTCGCGGTGAACAGCGGCGTGGCGCAGGCCTCGGAGACGTTGAACGCGGACAGCACGCCATGACTCGTGCGCCGCCACTTTCTGGCAGCGATCACGAGTGTGCTGCTCACTTTGCGGCGTAAGGCGTCGAGATTCGTCATGGCCGGTATTGTATTTCCAAAACAATCGTTAGCAAACTATCGAATTGGAATTTTTAGCGGCGCATGGCGACGCACGAGCTTCACGCGACCAGTCCGAGTCTGATCGTCCTCGCGAGATCGTCGAGCTGAAAAGGTTTGCGCAGTACCGTGCAGCGTTCTACCGCAAGACCGGAGATGTCGATGTCGGCATAACCGGTTGCGAGAATCACCGGCAAATCGCTGCGCATCTTGCGCGCCTCGGCGATCACGTCGATGCCGTTCATGCCCGGCATCGCGAAGTCGACCATCAGCAGGTCGGGGTTGTCGTCCCGCAGTCGGTTGAGTCCGGCTCGCCCGTCAGCGGCTTCCGTCACGTGGTAGCCGAGCATTTTCAGCGACTCGACGAGCATGGCGCGTACTTCGCTGTCGTCTTCGATCACCAGCACGCGCTTTTCGCCCACGGCGTTCGCTTCGATATTGGACGCCTCCGCAGCCTGCGGCGCGACGGGGTCGCGTAGCGGCAACCACACCTCGACCGTCGTACCGGCGCCTTCTTCGCTGAAGAGTCTCGCGGTGCCGCCGGCTTGCCGCGCGATGCCGTACACCTGGCTGAGGCCCAGTCCCGTCCCTTTGCCGATCGGCTTCGTCGTGAAGAATGGATCGAACACGCGCGACACGATGTCGGGCGGTATGCCCGAGCCGGTATCGGTGACTTCGATCACGACATAGCGGCCTTCGGCAAGCGTCTGATCGGGCGCTGTGCGCTGCTTCACGCGGACACTGAGCTGGCCGCCGCCGGGCATTGCGTCGCGCGCGTTGATCGCGAGGTTGAGCACGGCCAGTTCCAGCTGATTGGCGTCGGCCTGCGTCCACATCTCGTCGCTTTCGAAGTCGTTGCTGTAGCTGATACCCGATCCCAGCGACACGGTGATGATGTCGCGCATGCCTTGCAGCAACGCGACGACGTCGACGGCCTTCAGATCGAGGTTGCTATTGCGCGAGAACGTCAGCAACTGGCCGGTCAGTTTCGCGCCGCGTTCGGTTGCGCGCTTGACCGTGGCCGCCATGCCGCGAATGCGCTCGTCACTGCTCACCCGGGAGATCAGTTCCGAGTTGACCATGATGACGTTCAGCAGATTGTTGAAGTCGTGTGCGATGCCGCCGGTGAGTTGCCCGAGCGCTTCCATCTTCTGCGATTGAACGAGCACGGCCTGCACTTTCGCGCGCTCGTGAATTTCCATCATCAGCCGGTTGTTGGCTGAAGCGAGCTCATGCGTACGTTCGGCGATGCGGCCTTCGAGCGAGTCGTTCAGTTGCACCAGCGCTTCCTGCGCTTCGATCCGCTCAGCCAGATGGCGGCGCGATTCATATTGCCGCGCACGGGCGCGCAGCGCCGAGGCCACCGCGCGGCGCAGCGTCTCGGAGTTCAGCGGACGTTCCAGCACGACCACGTTGCCCAGGCGCTCCAGCACTTCGATCCCGCGCGCAGAGCGATGCCCCACGCGCGTGGCCGCAAGCAGAATGAACGGAAAGTCGGACCACGCCGGCTGCTGCTCCAGCCAACGGAATAGACGCGTTGCATGCTCGCCGGCGAGCGCTTCTTCAGCGATGAGCGCGCTACCCGCGCCGGCGTCGAGCGCCTCGGTGAGGGCGTCCGCGTCGCGGCACGGCACGCATAGACGTTGATCCTTGTGCAGGACCTCGGCAATAACATCGGCGTCGCGGCCAAAAGGCGCGAGAATCAGGACCCGTTGCTCCATGACGTTACTGCCGCGACGTGTCGATGACACGCTCCGTCGAGCCAAGTAGCGCCGTGGTGCCGCGATAAGACGGCAAGCCCGAAAGCACGCCTTCGAAGTCGCGCAGCGCTTCACCCACTTCGACGCCGCGGCTCGTGAGCCGGAACTGGCGGATCGAGCGTTCATGGGCGTTAGCGCGGCTCTTTACCGCCGTCACAGCGGTCAGCACTTCGCCGTGGTGTTCGAAATAGCGGAACAGAATGACGACGTCGCTCAGGTAGCTGATATCGATATCGCTCTGAACCTCGCCGATAATCCCGTGCTGTCCCAGCACGAGCATCGTCATGACGCCTTGCTGGTTCAGATACCCGAGCAGTTCGTGCATCTGCAACAGCAGATAGCGCTCACCGGGCATTGCTTGCAGGTAAGCGTTGAGACTGTCGATCGCCACATATTTCACGCCTCTTTTCTCGACGGAGGTGCGAACGTCGCTCGCGAACTCGCCGGGCGAGATCTCGGCGGGATCGATCTGACGCAGCGTCAATAGTCCGTTGTCCACATAGGGCTGCAGATTCATGCCGACCGTCGCGCAACGCGCGACAAGGGTGACCAGCGTTTCGTCGAAGACATAGTAGACACAGCGTTCGCCACGTTCGAGAGCCGCAATCAGGCACGAAACCACGGTGGTGGTCTTGCCGACACCCGAAGGGCCGATCAGGAGCGCGTTGGTGCCGGGTATCAGTCCGCCGCCCAGCAGCGCGTCGAGGCCTCCAGTGCCCGTGCTCACCACATGTGTATCGAATTTGGCGTGATGTTCGGCCGCGACGAGGCGCGGATAGACATGGATGCCGCCGGTGTCGAGCGTGAAGTCGTGGTATCCCTCGCGGAACTTGATGCCGCGCATCTTGGCAATGCGCAAGCGCCGGCGATTGCCGCCGTAGTCGTGCACGACGTTGTCGAGCGCGATCACGCCGTGAGCGATGCTGTGCAATTGCACGTCGCCCGGGTCGGACGTATTGTCGTCGAGCAGCAAGACCGTGCATGCGCGCGTGGCGAAATAGCGTTTCAACGCGAGGATTTGCCGCCGGTAGCGCAGTGCGTTCTGCGAAAGCAGGCGCAACTCGGACAGACTGTCGAGCACGATCCGCACAGGCTTGATCTCGTCGACCTGCTGGATGACGTTTCGCACCGTTTCGCCGAGTTCGACCTCAGCCGGATGCAGCACCGTCTGCTCGAATTGCGGATCCAGACCTTCGTCGGAGACCAGTTCCAGGATATGGAACTGGCTCAAATCCCAGCCGTGGCTGTCAGCTACCGAGATGAGCTCCGAACGAGTCTCGGAGAGCGTAATGTACAGACCTGCCTGGCCTTCCTCAGCGCCCTGAAGTAAAAATTGCAACGCCAGGGTGGTTTTACCCGTTCCCGGCGCGCCCTCCACCAGGTACATGCGGTGTGGGGTGAGGCCGCCTCCCAGGATGTTATCGATTCCCTCGATTCCTGAGCAAAGGCGGGTAGGCTTGTGAGTGGCAGCGTCTTTTGACATAGCGTGGTTATAGCATCGAATAATTGGCCTGGTCCGTCAGCCGGTATCGCCAGAATGCAAGTTGCATGCCTATTGCGAAAAGACCGTGGTTGGCGCGTGTGCGGCGGCGGAAAGCGTGATCAGCGCCGTGTCAGTTCGTGTGGGCGGCGCGGCTGTCGGTATCGGACGAATAAGCCTTGGTTGTTCCGGCAAGGTCACGACGACGTCGGCCGCCATGTCCAGCCCCGTCGTTGCGAGCGCTGCAGTTCGACGACCGCGAGCGGTGGGATTTCAATGCACGAAAACACCGCTGGCGATGTGCCCAACACATGGACGATCGCCGCGCGGACCAGCGGCGCATGCGTCACGGCGACCACATCGTGGACGGCGTGCGACGCGCCATCCGGCGCGACGTCTATTGCGTCGAGCCATTCGCCGATCCGCTTCACCACCTGGCTGAACGATTCGCCGCCGTGAGGGGCGGCGTCGGGGTCGTGCGTCCAGGCTGCCAGTGCGTCTGGCGCGTGCGCGGCAAGATCGTTGAGGCGTTGGCCGCGCCACGTGCCGTAGTCGACATCCGAAAGCGCGGTGTCCACCTTCGCAGCGAGGCCGAGCGCCAAGGCCGTTTCGCGCGCGCAGGCGGCGGGGCTGACGAATGCGCTTGCATTGTCGGCAAACGACAGGCGCACTCGCGCTGCTTGCGCCTCGCCGAGGCCGCGAGCGTCGAGCGGATCGTCGGCGGGAAAGCGGCCCGCGCGCATGGCCGCGGTTGGCGCATGGCTGACCAGTAACAGCCGCAGGTTCATTTTTGAGTTCCCGTCAATATGCGCTCGTGTCGCTGTGTGATAGCTGGCGCGGAAGTTTAGCGCGTAGAATAGCCGCACTGCGAAGCGCGGAAGCCGGTGAAAGCCCGGCGCGGTCGCGCCACTGTAATCGGCATCACAAGCCGAAAGCCAGACCTGAGCTTCGCATCATTCCTCTGCAATCGACTACGGGGCGCGCTACCCCAGGAGATGTCCATCATGACTGAAGCTGTTTTCGATTCCGCCGGCCAGCCCGCCATTCAGCCCACGCCGATTCCGTTGCGTGAACTGCTGCCTTGGGCCGTGTTCGGAGGATTGCTGCTGCTGCTCGCGCTGTATTTCGTCGGTGCGGAACAGGGCGCCACGTCTTTAGTGCCTGGCATGTACGTGCATGAGTTCGTGCACGACGGCCGCCATCTGCTCGGCTTTCCCTGCCACTAACGGAGCAGAACATGGTCGGTAAGTTGTTGTTGCGCGGGATGCTTGCAGGCATCGCCGCGGGGCTGCTCACGTTCGCGTTTGCGCGAGTGGCGGGCGAGCCGCAGGTCAATCAGGCGATAGCCTTCGAAGAGAATGCCGGGGACGGAGCCGGCGCAATGCATGAGCATGAGCACGCCGGTGCGGCTGCGGGTGCGGACGCGCACGAGCAAGCGCATGAGCAGGAGTTGGTCAGTCGCGATACGCAAGCCGGATTGGGATTGCTGACCGGCGTAGTGACCTACGGCGCGGCATTCGGCGGACTGTTCTCTCTGGTGTTTGCCTATGCGTACGGACGAGTGGGGGCGATGAGCGCGCGTGCGTTGTCGGCGTGGCTTGCCCTCGGCGCTTTCGTCGCACTGGTGATCGTTCCCAACATCAAGTATCCGGCGAACCCGCCAGCGGTCGGCGACCCGGAGACAATCGGAACGCGCACAGGCCTGTTTTTTCTGATGATCGCCATCTCGCTGACCGCGATGGTTTTTTCGCTGAAGGTCCGGCGCCGCGCGGCAATGAAACTTGGCGCATGGAACGGCTCGATCGTGGCCGGACTTGTGTTCATCGCCATCATTGCCGCGGTGCAGATGTCGATGCCCGTGATCGACGAAACGCCGGCCGGTTTTCCCGCGGCGCTGCTGTGGAAATTCCGTGTGGCTGCACTCGGCATGCAGGCGATCATGTGGGCGACGATCGGGCTGCTGTTCGGCGCGATCGTCGAGCGGAGTGCGTTCATGCGTGTCGGGAATCGCACAGCGACCCGGTCGGCTTGAGGTCTTCTGGCGGCTTGCGCTGAGCGGCTGGCTGCGTGAGTGGTTAAGGCTGTGGGTGTTGAGCGCGCGCGGTGGTATGACACGGGCTGGGAATTGTCGGGTGTGATTTTTTGGCCCTGTCACCGCCGCCAATCGCGAGCACGCTCAACAACTACATATTGACCACGCCATCGGACGACGACGCCATCGCATCATGAAAAATAACTCCCAACGTATGCCTCTGTCCCGATCTCAAACGGCTCACTCCGTGCCGCAAATTCACGCGATATACACCACGCGTGCCTTGCACCGGCCGATGATGAACCGCGAACACCACGGCATCTCCCTTGCGCAGCGGCACGACTTCCGCGCGTGACTGCATTCGCGGACGCTGCTCGGTCATCACGAATTCGCCGCCGGTGAAATCCTCGCCGGGTTCCGACAGCAGAATTGCAACCTGTAGCGGAAACACGTGCTCGCCGTAAAGATCCTGATGCAGACAGTTATAGTCGTCGGTCATGTACTGCAGCATTAGGGGTGTCGGGCGCGTCTGGCCCGCAGCGTGGCAGCGTTCGATAAACTCGGTGTGTGCGCCCGGATAGCGGATGCCGATGTCCATCACCTCGTTCCAACGATTCGCCACCGGCACGAGATGCGGATACAACTCGCGGCGCAACTGTGCGATCAGCGGCGGCAACGGATACGAGAAATACTTGTATTCGCCACGGCCGAAGCCATGCCGCGCCATCACTACGCGACTGCGGTACAAGTCCTCTCGGGGATACAGCGCAGTGAGGGCATCGCATTCGCGCGCGTCAAGCAGCCCGTGCAGCATCGCGCAGCCATAGCCGTTCAGTTCTTCTTCGACGTGAAACCAATCAGTCGTCTCGATGCGCGCCGTCAGTGAACTTGCATGATTGCGGCTCTGCAACGGCTTCGATTCAGTTTTTCGATCCTGTTCCGGCGATTGGGCGCGGACATTTTTCGCCACCGTATTCATCAGAGTCTCCCTCAGCGATTTTCGAACGATGATTGAGTGTAAGCGCGTCTTTCAGGCCGCGCACTCCGACTCTTGCGCTGCAATTCCCCTAGGTTGAAGGCGCACGGATCAACCGGCGATGTGTCCGGCAAAACGGTGAGTTGCGAGCAGGAAAAAGTGACGCCGCCCAACGATAACCTTTGCGAAGCGCGTCGTGTCGTTCATAGTAGGTGCTGTCAATTGGTCGCTCCACCGGAGGCTTGTCCATGTCGGATTACCACCAGAAACTCGATGATTGGCTCGGCACCGAGCGAGTCGCCAAAGATCTCATTACCGCGTTTCCGCTCGCGGCTCTCGCCGCGACGCTGGATCGCGAACAAAGCGGCGATACCGTTCCGCCGCTTTGGCACTGGCTTTACTTCTTACCGATTGCGCCAATGTCCGAAACTGGGCCGGACGGTCATCCTAAGCGCGGCGATTTTCTGCCGCCGGTGCCGCTGCCGCGCCGCATGTGGGCCGGCGGGCGCATCACTTTTCATGCGCCGCTGAAAGTGGGTGAGCGCGCCACGCGTACGTCGACCATTGCGAACATTGAAGACAAGACCGGTCGCTCGGGGCGACTCGTGTTCGTCACGGTGCAGCACTCGATTGAAGTCGGCGGCGAACTGAGGCTTGAAGAAGAGCACGACATCGTCTACCGCGACGCACCGCTAGCAGACGCGCGGCCTCAGCAGCCGCAACTCGCGCCGCAGGGCGAACGTTGGAACCGCATTATCGAAGCCGATCCCGTCATGCTGTTTCGCTATTCGGCGCTCACCTTCAACAGCCATCGCATTCACTACGACTATCCCTACGCGACGCAAGTCGAGGCTTATCCTGGCCTCGTGGTCCACGGGCCGTTGATTGCCACGCTGCTGGTCGATCTCGTTCGCCGCGAGCGACCCGATGCAACGCTGCAGAGCTTTGCGTTCAAGGCGCTTCGCCCGACGTTTTCGGGCCAGGCTTTCACGGTGTGCGGCGCGCCCGCGGCGGATGGAAAATCGATCGACCTATGGGCAAAAGATCACGATGGCTATCTGACGATGCGAGCGACCGCAGCGATTGAATAATTCCGCGAACGCGAGGCGTCGACGATTATGTCCGGGTAAATGCATAACGCTCAAGCGGTGAAAAATCCGGTCGTCTTACAGTTGCGTCGCGCAAATCGAAGTAATGTTTCTCTGAATCTGTAGGAGCAAGTTCCACATTAACAAGTGATCTCGCCGGACCTCGGTTGTTTATGCGCATAATGCATCGCCGCTTGCCTGCGTGAGTGTATCGGACGCCGCTCGAATCGGCTTGCGAGTCGCATGTGACTAGGCGGAGGCCCGCGCATACTGACGCTCAGCGGTATAGCGCCTGAACGAACGTTCTTTAATCGCGGTGACAGAAAAAATCATTAACCTCTTTCGACGCATTAATCAAGCGCAACTTGTGGTCAACAAGCGCCTGAAACCTCTCTGATTGTTAAATGCAATGCCGGGTGGTTTGCTGTTAAAAATATCGGTTATCATCGCTGCCTTCAGCGGTAGGTCACGGCGGCTTAATCCGGCCGGCATCAACGTTAATATCGTCGCATCGAACCAGAAAAACTCAGATGAAGATGTCGCGTAAAAAGATTGCAATCCTCGTGGCCGCGCTTCTGATCGTGGCCGGCATCGTCATTCAGGCCGTGTGGCGTCCGTTCGCACATCGCAAGGCGACCAACGCGGGCGAAGTCGTTCTGGACATTCATCATCCCGACGCGGTGATCGACAGCGAAGCACTGGCGCGATTACCGCGCGACATGTTGCGCGTGCCGCTGCTTCACGACGTGCTCACGCAAGACTTCGTCGACTATTACGAATCGGCGAATACGCGCCTTTCCGCTGAAGGTGCATTGCGGCGTCTCGCGTTCGAACATCAACTTGACTGGCGCGACGAACTGATCCGCCGCGTGTTCGACGAACCCGCGCACGTGTTGCTCTGGCGTTCGCCGGATGGCCGCCTCGGCTATTGGATCATGTCCGTGCGCCGCAACGGTCTTGCGAAGCTGTTGCAGGGCTTGGGCAACGTCGCCGCAAGCGACACACAACTGAGTCAGGTCGCCAGGCTCTCCGGCGATGTTCCGGTCTACGCGCTGAAGCTCGCAGTTGGCCGAACGCTGCTATTCGCGACGAAAGACGATCGGCTCGTCGTGCTGTCCGCGCCCGGCGTTCTGCTCGACGAAAAGGGCGGTCTGTTGGGCGAACGCGCCGATGCTGTGTCCGACATGCTGTCGTCCGGTCGCGACGCCGCCGCTCGCGCATATCAACTGGACGCTTCGGGAGACGCGCCGA
Source organism: Paraburkholderia sp. 22098 (assembly GCF_052045935.1). Taxonomy (NCBI): domain Bacteria; kingdom Pseudomonadati; phylum Pseudomonadota; class Betaproteobacteria; order Burkholderiales; family Burkholderiaceae; genus Paraburkholderia; species Paraburkholderia sp. 22098. The sequence continues at coordinate 440,521 of NZ_JBQEPV010000006.1, forward strand.
AGGGGCATCGTCTGGTGGTGTCGGCGAATTACCTGTCGTTCGGTTATCAGGCGTTCTTTTCGGGCATCGACGCGCTGCGGTTCGACTTCTCGCCGAACGGCAGCGCGTCGGCGACCTGGCGGACCTCGGCCTTGATCGAGCCGGGCAAACTGCCGCAGCAGTGGAACAGCGCGGCCTTGTGGCACGCATTGCCGGCGAACGCCGCAGCGTGCGCGAGCCTGCCCGCGGACTGGAAGGAGGCATCGGCACTGCTTGGCAAGGTGGCCAATGGGGCGGACGCCGCTGGGGCAATCGGCGATCGTCTGACGGGCCCCGCGGCGGTGTGCTGGTATGCGAAATCCACGCTGGTTGCGCCGGTTTTCATCGCTCAAGTTAAAACGCAGGACAAGACACAGGACGCGGCCTCGCTCGTTGCGCTGAAGACCGCGCTCGACAAAACATTCGGTGACGTGATTGGCGCATATGAGGCAAAGGCCGCGAAGACGGACGCCAACGACGCTGACTACACTAACTATCGCCGTTTGCCGGTCACGAGGCGCGACCTGGGTGCGGACGTCACCGTCTGGCAGAGGCCGGTCAGCGCGCGCTCGGGCACGGCGTCGAGCAGTAGGGCGTCGTTCGCGTCGCAGCTATCGGCGGAGCGCTATTTCCCGGTGACGCTCGCGCTCGCGCACGGCTATCTGATTTTCTCGCCCGACTCACGTCTCGTCGACGACACGCTGGCAGTGCTCGACAAGCGTTACCCCGCGCTGGCAGACACGCTCGCTCCTGAGCGTTTGCCGCGCACCATTCTGACGCTGACGCCTTCGTCCGCTGCAGCACTGATCGAACGCGAAGCTGGCGCCGCACTGCCCGCCGATCAGGAAGCCGTGTTCCGCAACGCCTCGCGTACGCATCTCACACCAAAGCTGCGCGCGCTCGCACACTATCCACCGGTTTCGTTGACGCTGCCGCAAACCTTGCCAGGCTCGACCGGCTGGGTGCCGGTAGAGTGGTGGTTCGATCGCGCGAAAGGCGATGCGGGTTCGGCTAACGGCTCGCCGCAAGCATCCGCAGATCAGCCCGGCACAGAGGGCGATTAATGCGTCGCCTTCGCTTAGCCGGCGCGTTGCGCGCGCCTCGCCAGGCGCCCTCGCGCGCGACGCCTCAACTCCGTGCGGAGTTTGTCGCGCATCCCACCCGTGAAGTCGCGACTTCACGCGTCGTGGCGGTTTCACGCCGCGCATGGCTGTTGCGCATCACCGCGACGTTTGCAGCGGCGAGCGTCGCGCCTTATGCCCACGCGCTGAGTCCTGGTGCTTCCGGTCCCGAGCCCGACACGCTCACCGCGCAGCAATCGGCTGTGTTTCGCGCGTGGTTCACCCGCATCGTCGATCAGCAGATGCGCCGCGGCCCGACGCCGCGCTGGACGCAACGCGATTGCGCGGGACTAGTGCGCTTTGCCGTCGGCGAGACGCTGCGACCACACGACAGCAAATGGCTGCACGCCAACGGCATGACCGGCCTTGCCGACACGAGCAGTCTGCCGCCCGAACTGCAGTTGTCCACGGCGCAGCGAATGATCGCGAATCGCTGGACGCAACTCGACGGTTCCACTGGCGCATACGCTTCCGCCATCGCACTGATTCAACGCAATAGCCGCTTCGTTTCGAAAGACGTCAACCAGGCGCTGCCCGGCGACCTGCTGTTCTTCGACCAGGGCGACGACCAGCATCTGATGATCTGGCTCGATCGCTACATCGCTTATCACACAGGCACCGTCACGCCGATCGATACCGGTCTGCGCGCGGTCGCCGTTTCCGACCTGATGCAATGGAAAGATTCCCGCTGGCAGCCGCTCGACGGCAATCCGAACTTTGTCGGCGTGTTTCGTTTGGACTTTTTGACACCATGACCCGAATGAGCTCTGTGATCGCGACTTGCAAATGGTTGAACCCTATGCGCGATCGCGCGACCGTTGCCATGGCCGCGCTGTTTGTGTGGATTGCGCTGATCACCGTAAGCGGCACCGCGCAGGCGGGCGACGACGCGTCGGCAGCGTCGGCGGCATCGGCAGACGCCAGCATCGCCGCGAATCCGACGCTCAATCCGGCGCCGTCGAGTAACTTCGCTTCTCAGAAAGTGGACGGTCAACCCTTCTTCCTCCTCTCGGATGCGAGCTTCGGCAGTAATCAACTCGCGGAGGTCCGGCTTGAGGCGCCCGGCCGCGATTTCAAGGACGCGTTGCAGGCATACGGCGGCGCGGACATCGTCGTGTATCGGGTGCCGAAGCCGCTCGAGTTTCTGAAGGCACAGAAGAATCTGCATCGGCTGAATGTCGCGCCGAATTATCAGGGCGAAGGCCTCGCGAACACGCTGGCTTATCTCTGGGACCGCTGGTTCACCGAGGCGCGCCGCGCATGGCAGCGCGTGCTTTCTTTCGCCACCCGCAGCAAGGCAACCGAGGCCGCGCCGCAATTCAAGCTCGGCGAACAGACCGGCAAGCAGACGCAGTTCGAGCCGAACTCGCCGTTCGCCCCGCTGAAAGGCTATGACATGGTCGCGCGTTTTCGCTATCCGATCTGGGACGCGAAAGTGATCGAGCCGCCCAAGGGCGTGAACCTCGCGGGCAGCAGCAGTAACTTTATCGAGGCGAGTTCCGGCAACGTGATGATCCCTGTCGGCAAGCTGCCGCCGGGTCTCTATATCGTCGAGGCGGTGATCGGCAACTATCGCGCGCATACGCTGTTGTTCGTGTCGGATACGGTGGCGGTCGTGAAAGCGGCATCGAGCGGAATGCTGGTGTGGACTACGCGGCGCGATAGCGGCAAGCCGGTCGCTAACACGGAAGTGAACTGGACCGACGGCGTAGGTGTGTTGCAAAGCGGCACGACGGGCAACGACGGCGCGCTCGTGCTGCAACACGTGAGCCCCGAGCGCAGCTATGTGCTTGGTGTCGATCCGCAGGGCGGCGTGTTCGTGTCGGAGAATTTCTATTACGACAGCGAGATCTACAACACGAAAATCTACGCCGTCACCGATCGGCCGATGTACCGGCCGGGCGATCAGGTCCACGTAAAGTTTATTGGCCGTACGTTTCAGAACGCGACTCAATCGTCGGCGCCTGCCGAGGCCGACATCAAGCTCGAAGTGCTCGACCCGAACGGCTCGCCGGTTGCAACGGCGAAGACGCATTTCGCTTCGGATACTGGCGCTGACACGTCGTTTTCGCTGCCCGCAGACGCAAGCGCTGGCGGCTACACGCTGCGGTTCGACTATAACGGCGATGTGTATGGCAGCGCGTTTCGCGTTGCTGAATATGTGAAGCCGCACTTCGACGTCAATCTTTCAATGGACAAAGCCGACTATGCGACCGGCGAGCCGTTGAAGGGCAAAATCCAGCTGCGCTATCCGGACGGCAAGCCGGTGCGCGACAGCAAGATTTCGGTCACGCTGCGCGCGCAGAAAGTGACGATTGTCGACGGCGAACTGCACTATGCGGGGCTCTTCCCGGTCAAGCTCGAACAACAGGAACTCAAGACGGATAGCGACGGCAACGCCAGCCTGACGCTGCCCGCAGCGACCGAACCGAGCCGGTATGCGCTGACACTGTTCGCGCAGGACGGCGCAGCATACAAGGTCCGCGTGACGCGCGAAGTGTTGATCGCGCGCGGCGCGACGCCGTACCGGCTGACTACGTCGAAGTCGTTCTCGCAGCCGAAGGAATCGGTGAGCTTCGACTTGCAGGCGCTGGCCGCGGTCGACCCGGCCGCGCATGCGCCGGCGAAATGGGAATGGACGCGCCTCGAATCGCAGACGCACGCCGAAGGTGCGTTGAAAAGTGCGCCGAACGGCGTTGGCGGCAAGCTGTCGTTCGCGGTGCTATTCGATCAGCCGGGTTCGTACATGTTGTCGGTCAAGGACGACGCGGGCAACCTGCTCGCCGCCGTCAGCCATTGGGTCGCGGGCGACGGCCTGAAGGCGATCCCAGGCAGCGTCGAGATCGTGTTCGATCGCGACCGGTACAAGATTGGCGACACGGCGGAAGCGCTGATCACATTCCCGCTGCCCGTCGACGATGCGTTGCTGACGCTCGAACGCGACAACGTCGAACGACGCGCGCTGTTGAGCGCGGGCGGCGACTGGTTGCAACTGCAGCGCGTGACGCCGTCGCAATGGAAGGCGCGTATCAAGGTCGGCGAAGACTTCGCGCCCAACATGACCTTCTCGGTGCTGTACGTGCATGCGGGCGAATACGCGTTCCAGAACGCGGGCATCGTCGTGGCGCAGCCGCAAATCGAATTGAACGTGAAGAGCGACAAGCCGGTGTACGGTCCAGGCGATACCGTCACCCTGAATTTCGACAGCGCGTTGAACGGCAAACCGGAAGCGGCGAATCTGACGGTGAGCGTGGTCGATGAAATGGTCTATGTGCTGCAGCCGGAGATTGCGCCGAACATCGTCGACTTTTTCTATCATCCGCGGCGCAATAACGTGCGGACATCGTCAAGTCTGTCGTTCATCACTTACGACCTCGCGCGTTCGCCGCTCAAGGGTGCGCCGGGCGGGCCGCAACGGGCGAATTACAACGAGCGCGGCGTGAAAGTGCTCGAACGCCCGCGCCGCGACGATCAGGATACGGCTGCGTGGGAAGGCAGCCTGAAGACCGACGCCAATGGTCACGCCACCATGACGTTCAAAATGCCCGACTCGCTAGCGCGCTGGCGCGTCACCGTGCGCGCGGCCGCGCCCGATGGCATGGTCGGCCAGCGCACCGCATACGTGCGCTCCGACAAGGCGCTGTATCTGAAGTGGAGCGGGCCGTCGCATTTCCGCATCAACGACCAGCCGGCTATCGACATGATCGCCTTCAACCAGACCGACGCGGACATGGACGCGCAGTGGTTGGTGGAGGGGGGCGGTCTGTCGCTGAATCAGAAGGTCACGCTTAAGCGCGGCGCGAATTATCTTCGTCTGCCGAGCGGCGCGCTGAAGGCCGGCGTGGTCAACGCGACCTTGCGCAAGGGTGACAAGGATGTGGACCGCTTGCAGACCACGATTCGTCTCGACGCGAGCGGTTGGCTCGATCTTCATCAGAACACTGTCGCGCTTGACGGCGCAGGCAAGCCGCTCAATCTGCCGCAAGACGCGCAGGACGTGAGCGTGCGTTTCGTCGGCAGCGCAGCGAGCCAGTTCATGCGCGTGGCCGACGATCTGATCAACTATCCGTATGGCTGCGCCGAACAGACATCGAGCCGCTTGATTCCGCTCGCACTTGCACACGACGCGATCGGCCGCGGCGACAACGCGAGTTCGACGCAAGGAATCGAAGCGCTGTTGCGTAATCAACGGCAACGTCTGGCTATGCTCGCGGGCGTCGGCGGCACGTTCGGCTGGTGGGGCGATACGACCGGCGGCAGCGCGGTGATCACGGCCTACGCGTACTACGCGGACTGGCTCGCGAGCCGCAGCCTCGGCATAAGCCTGCCCGCCGCAAACTGGCAACACGCAATGGAGGTTTATCGCGACGCCGGCGCTAAAGAGCCACTGCTTCATCGCGCGTTGGCGCTGTGGTTCATACAGCAGATGGGCTTGCCGGTCGCGACGCCCGTCTCGGGCGTGGCTGCCGACTTGATGAGCGACGCGGCGGCCACCGCTGCTGCACCGGCTCGCAACGCCGCGAATGCTACGTATGGCGCGTCGGACAGTATCGTCTTTGCACAGGCCGATTCGCCGCGCGGCAAGCAGATGGCGATGTTGCTGATCGCGAACATGGCGCGAGCGACGGGCGCGCAGACGCCGGACGGTTTCGAAGCTGCATCGAGCGCCGCGCGTGTCTCGTTGAGCAACGATCCGGCGCCGCTCGTGCAAAGCCTGCTTGCCATGTCCGGCGAAGGCGCGAGCGTCGATGCATCCGCATTGCTTGCAAGAAGCAGCGCCGATTACCCGACGCTCGACCGCGCACTGACGCTGCTTTGGCTGCGCAAGGCGCTCGGTGGCGATGTGGCGGCTACTTCGTTGCCGTCGCTGCAAGGCGCGGGCTGGACGCGCGCCGCAACGCCGACCGGCACGCCACTCTGGAAATGGACCGCTGCTGGCGTGCCGACCACACTCGACGCAGGCGCCGCACGCACGGACGTCAGCGCAATCGTCTCGTTCCGCAGTCATACGAGCGAAGACAGCCGCTTGAACATCGGCGTCGCCCGCCGCTTCTACAAGCTCGAACCGGTCGAGGTAAAAGCCGATCCGAAAAAGCAGGGCGCGGGCGACAGCAATGTGGGGCGATCTGCGTTCACAGCGCGTCTCGTGAAATCGGGCGACGCGATCGACAGCAATGCACTGTACGTCGACGAAGTCACGCTCACGCCGCGCTCGGGCAACGCGTATCACTACGGTGTGCTCGATGTGCCGCTGCCGCCCGGCGCGAGCGTCGAAGCGACGAGCTGGGGCGTGTCGATCGAGGGCTTGCCTGGCGAGAAGGAAGGCGAGAGCGGCCCGCAACCGTTCGCGCGTGCTGCATCGTATGAAATGGGTGAGCTCTCGTATCACCAGCCGGTGCCGTTGCTCGACCGGCCAGTGGCGTTGCGGCAACTGGTGCGCTTCGCGTTGCCGGGCACATTCGCATTGCCACCCGCGCGCTATTTCCGCATGTATCAACCGGACGCGAAGGCGTTCGAAGGCGGAAAGAGCGATCGCGTGACTTCGTTGCGCATCCAGTAAGCGACACAGACCATGTTCCGCGCGCTTTTTCGGTTTGTCCGCGATCTTCTTGCAGCGATGATGCTGCGGATCGCGTTCGCCGTGGGCGCGGTGTGCATGATCTGCGGCGTCACACTCGATCGCGCGTATGCGGCCGGGCCGGCTTCACTGCAGCCGGCGTCGAAACAGACATTGCGCTTCGCGTGGTTGCGCGATGGGCAAAGCCAGCTTTGGCAGGCCGACGTCGACGGCTCCGTTAGCGGCCTGTCTCCGCAATCCGCGCTGCCGTTGCCCGCCACGCTGGAAACACCGCTTGGCAGCGTGTGGAAGCTGTTTGTCTACGGCTATCTGGTGGATCGAAACATCGCAACGCCAGACTACACGTGCAACGGCGGCGATCCCGAAGAAGTGTATTGCTGCATGACGGGCGGTCATGTCGATCGCGAGCATGCGCTCGTGAAATCGTGCGGGCTCTTTTTCGAACCGGGGCGTCTGCAACTCGATTCCGCCGACTGGCGCAAGTATTGGACAGCGGTACACGCGCCTGCCTGGTTGCGCGACCTTCACGCGATGACGCCGACGCATCGTGTGCCCGTCGTGCAACTGCTTGCCGCATTGCAGGCGATGCCCGCACGCCCGCGCGAAGCGGCGGCCAGCACGCTGGTCTCCGTGCTGACGAGCGGGCGTGGCGAGGGAACGGTGTCGCTCTACGGCAGCCTGCTGCGCGCCAAAACGTGGACGATGCCCGATGCGGCCCGGCCAGGCGCATCGGTGGGCGGCGCCGCAGGCTGGCTAGCGGATGGCACGCCGGTCTGGCTCGCCGGTCCCGGCGGCAGCGCACGCGTGCTCGCGTTGGCCGCGCCGCGCATTGCGCCGCTTCTCACGCGAGTCACCGTGCCCGATGACGGCGCATGTGTCGTCGTCGATTTCTTCAGCCGCTATCCGATTCGCGAAGTGCTCGGCCAGAAAGGACCCGCGACGGTGGCTGACGGGCCGCTGAACGGCGAGTATCGCGTTGGCTTTGTGAACGGCAACTGGACGCGACTGACGAGCCGCGGCGAGTTGCGGCTCGATCGTAACGCTGCGGGAGCGCCGCAAGTGGTCGGCCGCTTTGGCATGAACGAATATGTGGCGCGCGTAGTCGAGCGTGAAGGCGATACGGCGCAGCCGGAAGCGGCCAAGGCGCTCGCCGTGGCGGCGCGCACTTACGTCGTGCAGCACGGCGTACACGATCACGGCTGTTTGCGTATCGACGATAGCAGCAATACGCAGCGCGTTCTGCCTCGCGCGCCGACTGCGGCGGCGCGCCGTGCCGCCGATATGACCGACGCCCTCGTGCTGACCGGCGTGCCTGTCCAGTATCACCACGACAAGGCCGCGGCAGGGCAAATGAGCTGGCTTGCCGCGAAGGCATCCGCGCAAACTGGCCTGACGTTCGATGCGATCCTTGCACGCACATGGCCGCAAGCCACGCTGACTTCATTTCAAAGCCCCTTGTCCGGCGATTGCATCGCGGTGACCGGCGCGCGCGAGTGGCTGGAGCGCAATGCGCCTTCCTGGGCGCGGCGCATGGATGGCGCGGCCGGATACGAGACGCCCGACTTGCCGGCCGTGTGTGCCGTTCGCGAAGGACGTCCGTACGCGGACGCGCAGCGCAATCGGGTCTATGTGTATCGCTTGCAAACGGAAGAGGATCGCATTGCGTTGGCGCATGAATATGTTCACCTCGCGTTTCAGCATCATCCGCGTGGACTCGACGAAGATTTTGTCGAGCGCACCGCCCGCATGCTGATTCGTACCGACAATCCGATCCAATGAACCACGTCAACTCCTTATTTTCGTTGAGCCGGTCTTCCGTGCTGAGGCGGGTTCGCCTGCGCGCCGTGATGCTCGTGGCTGTCGCTGCATGCTGCGTGTCCGGCACAGGCGTTGTGACACAGGCGCGCGCCGCTAGTGCCGATGGCGGCGTCGCCGATCTCACCCGCTCGTTCGGCGGCTGGCGTCATAGCGGGCTGACGAATGAGGGCGAGCAATTCGTCGCGGCGTATCCGCGACCGCCGGTCGATCGTGGCGCGCAGCGTTACCGCACATTGATCGAGGGACGCCTGAGGCGTATCGACAAACACGCGCGCAAGCCGCCGACACTCGTGGTCAACGGCAATCCGACGCCGCTCTACACGGACGACGAAGGCGCATTCGCGCGGCCGTGGGCGTTCGGTGCGGGCTCGAACAGCATTGAACTCATTTCTGCCGACGGCAGGCAGCATCAGCGCATGCAGTTCCATGAAGCGGACACCAGCAAGCCGCAGGCGAAGCTGCGCGCAATCGTCACGTGGGACGATCCGCACGCTCAGGTCGATTTGCATGTGATCACGCCGGGCGGGTTGCATGCGTTCTTCGCCAATCCGACGCTCGAAGACGGCAGCGGCTTCGACGTCGACTCGGTGGACGGCGCGGGGCCGGGGATATTTTCATCGGCGGCGCCAGAGCGTGGTACGTGGCTGTTCTTCCTCAATTACTGGGGCAACTTCGATACGACCGGCTACAACTTCGACGCGTCCGCGCACGACCGCGACGTCATCACGGCGACGTTGACGCTGGTCTTCAACGAAAATACGCCGAACGAGCGGCGTGAAACGATGGTTGTGCCGTTGCGCAAGATCGGCGACCTCATGCTCGTGAAGAGCGAGCGACTATGAAAGCGGGACGGGAGCAGTCACGATGAAGCCCAAAACGACGGGATGGATGAACGCTGCTGGCTACAGCTTGCTGGTTCTCGCCTGCTTGCAGGGCGCGTCGGCCGCGCATGCAAGCGATATCGACTTCGCCGCGCCGCTGAACGGCTGGCGCAATACGAGCGGCGACAGCGAACGCTATACGCAAGATGTGCACTATCCGGCGGTGTCCGTAACGACGCAGGAAGGGCAGTCGAAACTTGCGCTGATCGAAGGGCAGATTCGTAACGCACCGAAAAGAAAGGGCAAGACCGTGGGTACGCTGGTGGTCGACGGCACGCCGTTGCCGCAGCGTGTAGAGGAGGACGGCAAGTTCTCGCGGCCCTATGCGTTTCCTGCGGGCAGCAATGGCGTTGAATTGCGCGCGCCGGACGGCAGCCGCAAGCGCGTTCAGTTCTATGACGCCTATGGCGGCAAGACGCAGCCGAAGCTGCGTGTATTGCTCGCGTGGGACACGGACGGCACGGATCTCGACCTGCACGTGGTATCGCCGGACGGCGCGCATGCATGGTACGGCGATCGCGTCGTGGCGAACGGCGGCGCGCTCGACGTCGACGTCACGACTGGTTATGGGCCGGAGATCTATTCATCGGCGGCGCCGCTGAAGGGCACCTATCTCGTCTTCGTGAATTACTACGGCAGCGGTAGCGACCGAAGCGACATGACCGTCGCCCAGGTGACGATCATCACCAATGAAAACACGCCGAACGAAAAGAGCGAGACGATCCGCGTGCCGATGCGCAAGGCCGGCGAACTGACGCTCGTGAAGACGTTTGTGATGCCTTGAGTGCGGCCTCGTTGCCGTTTGTTTATTTGACTTCAGACTTGCTGCGTGCGGAGGATGAAAACTGTGCGCGCTCAGGTACTTGGACTACTCTTGCGCAGGATATCCACAGCCTTCTGAACAGTTTCTGTGGACAACATAATGTGGGGCGGAATGCGTCGTTGTTGGCATTCGCGTCTGCGCTTACCGTGCCTTACAGGGCGTCAAGTTTCAACCGGTCCCGGTCGATAGAGCCTGTATCCGGCGCTACGCCGAACGCCCTGAAGAAACGAACGGAGGTTGCAATGCAAATCGACAGTGCGTTGCCGTCAACACGACAGGCAACTGACCGCACGACAAGGAGTGCGTCGTCAACTGCCGTCACTGGCGACAATGCCGCCACCGCGCGCTCTGCTACCTCGAATGCGTCGAAGCAGGACGAGGCTGTGCGCATCTCCACGGAAGGCGCTGCTGCTGCGGCTCGCGATACAAATGTAGTCGATGGCACGAGCGCGGCCGGTGCGGACGGCGAGGGCGCGTCGGCGACGGATTCGTCAGCGGTGAAGTCGTTTGCGTATGGCACGCTCGGGCTGGAACGGCCAGATCAGCCGCACGAAGAGCGCAACGCTTTCTACACGGCCGGACGTTGGCTGGCGGCGGGCATCACCCTTGGCGGGATCATCTCGCTGCTTATTTGAGAACGGTGGGATTCTGAAGCTTGAGGCGGGAATTGCGCTTGCCGTGCATGGCGCACGGCAAGCGCGGTGAAGCAGAGTCAGACTGGCTGGATCAACGGTCGAGGAACGACTTGAGCCGATCGGCACGGCTCGGATGCATCAGCTTGCGCATGGCCTTGCTTTCGATCTGGCGGATACGCTCACGGGTGACGTCGAACTGCTTGCCCACTTCTTCCAGCGTGTGGTCCGACTTCGTGTTGATGCCGTAGCGCATACGCAGCACCTTGGCTTCGCGCGGCGACAGCGAGTCGAGCGCATCGTCGATCGCGGCGCGAAGGTCGGCCTGCATCGCGGCGTCTGCCGGCGACGATGCCGCCGAGTCTTCGATCATGTCGCCGAGCGTGGCGTCGCCGTCGTCGCCAACCGGCGTTTCCATCGACACCGGCTGCTTGGCGATCTTGAGGATGCCGCGCACTTTCTCTTCCGACAGATCCATGCGCTCGGCCAGCACCGACGGATGCGCTTCCTGACCGGTCTGCTGCAGGATTTCACGCGAGATGCGGTTCAGCTTGTTGATCGTTTCGATCATGTGCACCGGCACGCGGATCGTGCGCGCCTGATCGGCGAGCGAGCGCGTCACGGCCTGGCGGACCCACCACGTTGCGTACGTGGAAAACTTCCAGCCGCGGCGGTATTCGAACTTGTCCACTGCTTTCATCAGGCCGATGTTGCCTTCCTGAATCAGGTCGAGGAACAGCATGCCGCGATTCACGTACTTCTTCGCGATGGAAATGACGAGACGCAAGTTCGCCTCGATCATTTCGCTCTTGGCTTTGCGCATCTTCGATTCAGCCGCGACCATCTGGCGGTTGATCTCTTTCAGATGCTTGAGCGGCAGCGAGACGGTGGCTTCGATGTCGATCAGCTTTTGCTGTTCCGACTGAATTGCCGGCATGTGACGCTCGAGCGCGGCGCCATACGAGGTCGTGCCGCGTGCTGCGCGTTCGGTCCAGCCGAGGTCGGCTTCATGACCCGCGAACGATTCGATGAACTTCTCGCGCGGCATGCCGCTCTTCGTCACGACGATCTGCAGAATGTTGCGTTCGATCGCGCGAACCTGCGCGACCTGATGCTGCACGTCGCCGCAAAGACGGTCGATGGTGCGCGCCGTGAAGCGGATTTTCGCAAGATGTTGCTGAATTTCCTCGCGCGCGCGCTGATATGCCTTGGAGCTGACGTCGCCGCGAGTGTGCGACGCGTTCATCTGGTCGTACAGAATGCCGACTTGCGCGAAGATTTCGAGGCAGTCGCTCGTGAGCTGCTTCAGACGCGCTTCGTCTGCTGCAGACGAATCGGCCGGGCCGACGTCGTCGTCGCTATCGCTGTCGTCGTCTTCTTCCGTGTCCGAGTCCACGTCGGCTGTCGCTTCGGCGCTCACGGTCTCTTCTTCCGCCGCGATGTTGTCTTCGTTGAGGCCGTCGACCAGTTCGTCGATTCGCAGCTCGCCGTCCGCAACCTGCTGGGCGCTTGCCAGGATCGCGGAAATTGCGAGCGGGCATGCGGCAATGGCCTGCACCATTTCGTGCAGACCGTCTTCGATACGCTTTGCAATCGCGATTTCGCCCGCGCGCGTCAGCAACTCGGTCGCGCCCATTTCGCGCATGTACATGCGCACGGGGTCGGTCGTGCGGCCGAACTCGGAATCCACCGTCGACAACGCGACTTCGGTTTCTTCATCCGCCTGATCGTCGGAAACGACTGCGGGAGCGTTCGAATTCAGCAGCAGCGTTTCGGCGTCGGGAGCCTGTTCGTAGACCTGCACGCCCATGTCGTTGAACGCGCTGACGATGCTGTCGATTGCCGCGGTTTGCGCGAAGTTATCGGGCAGGTGGTCATTGATCTGCGCGTGGGTCAGGTAGCCTTGCTCCTTGCCCAGCTGGATCAGCGCGCGCATCTGGCGCTGACGTTCTTCGGCTTGCTGCGGCGGCAGCTCGGCCGCCACGGGGATCGCTTTGCCCGCGCCCTTGCCCTTGGGCGTACGGCCCGACGGAGCTTTCGTGTAGGCTGCGGTTTCGTGTTGCGAATCTTCGCGATCAAAAGGGTTCACGTATTCTCCTCGAGAGGCTTCGCTATGAGACGCAAGACGCGACCGTCAGGCGTTTCGAGCATGGCTCAACATCACCTGAGTGACTCAACGCGGTTATATGGCTGTGTGCTCTGGGGAGCAAAAAGATGAGCCCGCTTTGAGCGGGCCGATAGAAATGTGCGAAATTCGCGCGGCTCGCATTATATACGAGCTTGCGCCTTCGCGCGCATTGTGCGCAGCAATTCGTCGCACGCTGTTGCCGTAGATCCGTTCGCTGTCCGCCCGTGGCGGCGCGGAGCGGCGCGCAAAAAAGTTTGTTGCAACAACGGACAGTTCTCTCGCGACGGACGGCAGACTCCCGACTATAGACCAACTTGTCCGTGTTCACACGACCGCGTTCCTCTGAGGATCGAAAACCTACTATATGTAGGGCGAACGCTTTGCGCGCCGATTGGCGCTTCTGTGAAAGAAAATTCGTCGAAGGGGGTTGACGACCTGTCACTCGCTCTTCATAATCTCGTTTCTCTGCTGCAGATGCAGCGACGCAGAACGAAGCGGTGCCGGGTGGTGGTAGGAAGGCAGCGCGGAGTGGGCGGATCGATCTTTAAAAACTAACAGCCGATAAGTGTGGGCGCTTGATGCGCGACGCGGGTGGATCTCCGGATTCACATAAAGCGAAAGTATCAAGTCTCACACAGTAATGAAAGGAAGGTTTGGTCATCGAGAGATGGTTGAACACTTCGTCAGTACGTTGAGTGAGCGACCGGTTGGTAAAACAACCGAAAACAGTAACAGGTTTGAACTGAAGAGTTTGATCCTGGCTCAGATTGAACGCTGGCGGCATGCCTTACAC